>CALCZC010000024.1 GCA_937903605.1 uncultured bacterium | reverse complement strand
ACTATATTGTACTTGAAGGTTCTCTTCTTTCTGCCAGTCTTTATCTGGATTTTCTAAAAATCGTATTAAGTGGATATAATTGAACAAATGAATTTTGCAAAAACTTACCAAATTTGAGAACGACCAACCTTTTTTGATACTTTTTTGGATTACGGTCATTAAAAGATTGGCGATAAGGGCACAATATATTTGAATTTTAATTGCGTTTTCGTTGTCTCCTAGAAAGTATTTGAGTGGAAAATTCTGTTTCAATTGTTTAAACAATAACTCTATTTGCCAACGTAATTTGTAGATTGCAGCCACCAAGTCGGGTCTCATTTCAAACAAGTTGGTTAAGAACTCGAACTCTCGCTTCAGAACACGGTCGTAAAAGCGGATTTTGCGCAATTTGAGTTTGCTCTCCACTCTCGCTTCCTTGACGGTTACTTCAATAGTTTGGTCTTCAAGCACCCCTGAATGGATTTTCTCTCCGATTGTATTGTTTGCGATAGTTTCATAAACTGCATTATCTTTTATACGGGTCACAAAACCAGTCTGAGTATCGCTAAAAAGTTTGAAGGCCTTGTAATCATTATATCCTTTATCAAATACATAGATGGTATTAGCATTCAGTTTAAGTTTTTCGAGCAATATGTGGTCGTTTTTTGCGGCTTCGGTAAACCAGACCATTTTAGGGACTGTTTCGTCAACATTGATTACAGTATGCACTTTTATTCCCCCTTTTTTACGTCCATTTTCCGGATTTCGGCCAACACATTTTAAAATATCCTTAAAAAGGCTGATGGTTGTGCTGTCGAAGATTTCTATCTGCTTATTTATGACATCTTTCATCCGGCTGTCCGATAAATGGTGCCCGTATTTCTGTAGTAACTTATGGTATATACTGCCAAATACTGATGAGTCCCTACGCTTATTAGCATCGGCCAATGTGCTTCTTTTAGGGATATGTTGAAGTTGAAAATGTTTTGTTTTGCCCGATAACCCAAGCATAGCTCCAGACACCTCACGTAAGGATGTGCATTTAGCAAAGGAGCAAAACAACATACTAATAAGATGGTCTTTGGTCGTGAAAAGTTTTACGTAGTGGTCGGATTTACTAACGATACTGGCTTCGGTAATAAATTTATTGTCAATTAAAGAAATCAGCTGTCCGAAAACCGACTGTCCAAAAAAGTGTGTACTTTTATCCATTGTAGTATATGTTTGCGGTAAAACAAATCTACAAATAAGAGCTATAAAGGCAAAAGACCTTGTAGCTCTTTATTATTTTTCCCGGACAACAGTG
>CALCZC010000023.1 GCA_937903605.1 uncultured bacterium | reverse complement strand
TTTACCAAAAAACTCATGGTACTGTACACAATAAAACTGAGCAAGTTTGAGGTTGAAGAACTCAACAAAGTTATTGGCAAAGGGAGCCATACCTCACAAGCCTTTCGCGCCGCCTATATTTTGCTGAACTGTGATAAAGGCGAGTTTTCCGAAAATAAAGAGATCACGAATACAGAAATCTGTAAGATTCTCAAAATAGGTGAAAGGACAATAGACCGGGTGAAGAAAAAGTTCATTGAAGAAGGGTTTGAAAGTGTCCTGGATCGACGCCCCTCATCCCAGAATTACACTAAAAAGGTCGATGGTGACCTTGAAGCAAAATTGGTGACACTCTGTTGCAGTGATCCACCCGAAGGATTTGCCAAATGGTCGCTGCGGCTATTGGCCGATAAGATGGTAGAGTTGAATTACATTGACTATATCTCTCATGTAACCGTGAGAGAGGTTCTAAAAAAAACGAACTTAAGCCTTGGAAAGTGAAAGGGTGGGTCATCCCCCCTGAGCAAAGCAGCGAATTTGTAGCCAACATGGAGCATGTGTTGGATATATACAAGCTGCCGTATGATAAAGATTATCCGGTCGTATGTATGGACGAGTCCCCCAAACAATTGATCGAAGAAGTCGCATCAACCCCCATCAAACCGGGACAGGAAGCCCGGCTGGACTATGAATATATAAGACATGGGATGGTCAATATTTTTATGGCAAATGAACCGTTAAAGGGTAAAAGGGTGGTTGAAATTACTCAATACAAAACAAAAAAAGACTGGGCAAGATTTATGAAGCGCATAGCCGATGAAATGCACCCAACCGCCAAAAAGATCAGATTGGTCATGGATAATTTCAAAACACATGACGCCTCTGCTTTTTATGAAACATTTCTGCCGGAAGACGCCAAACGCCTCTGGGATAAGTTCGAATTTATTTTTACGCCAAAGCACGGTAGTTGGCTGAATATGGCAGAAATAGAGTTACACATACTCAACGGACAATGTTTAAACCGGCATATTCCAACAATAGCGGAAATAAAATCAGAAGTGGAGGCATGGGAAAATCACAGAAATAATAAAACCGCTAAAATTAACTGGCAGTTTACAAACGACCAAGCGCGAATAAAACTTAAAAGACTTTATCCGTCAATTTTAAATTAACACAACACTAG
>CALCZC010000022.1 GCA_937903605.1 uncultured bacterium | reverse complement strand
ATGCGTGATAACTAGGAATTATCGAAGCTAGATGTACCCACTGAAACACTTATGGCTAATTGGAGTTACGGGTTTATATCAAGAGTTTTACCAGCCGGATTCCCAAGCATTTATATCTTCGTTTCCAAAGATTAAAAATAACATACTAAATTCAGGGATGTTATTTTGGAGTTCACTACTACAGCAAAATAGAATAGAAAATGTAGTTAATTCACTTTTTGAAAATATACATAATCCAATTCATCAGATTCCCAAGTTTTTTGGTATTGTCGCAGATAAATATAGATTCATTTCTAATGTGTTAAATTACAGGATAGATATTTGTGATCAAGGTATAACGCCAGGTCAATTTTATAGCAAATTGGAAACGCTTGCTATCCTTTGCGAATTATATTCACGTTTTGAATTTCATCCATTTCGGTTGAATATACAAAATGGTTTCCAACTAAACGAAGTATCTGCGAGAGAAATTATCAACAATTGTCAGAGCGTATCTCACAATCCGCATCTTCAATTTATAAGAGAATTAATCATTCCCTTGATTCTAGAACACGATCCAATGGTTGTGTTTTGCATTGGCAAGATAAGCTACTTCCATATTGCAGTTGCAAAAATATTAAAGAATATAATGCCCAATATTCACATATGTATTACGCGGCATTCTTCGGAGTATTATTCTTTAAATAAAATCACGAAGTATTTAAAAAATAATGCCATATTATTCTCGGTTATAGATAGCATCATCCTAGATAATTTTGAAGAAACAGAACAGCAATTGTTGGAAAATATAGCATTAAAAAATAGTATAGGCGATATTCCTAGCGTTCTATCTTATAAAAATGACAATCTCGGAAGGGATATAAAATATAACTTAAAGACTAAAATACCATCCTCAATTGCGATAGGAAGAGAAAAGCAAGCGCGTGGCTTGAGTATCCCACCAAATTCAATTTATAATATTCATTTTGAACCGCATGCAAAATGCTACTGGGATAAATGCGTATTTTGCGGGATTAATAAAAAGTATAACCACTATGGTAATTTTAAATGTAAGGATCAAATTGAACTACAACTAAAAACATTGTGTGCGTCGCTGCCGGCCAATTCATTCCTCTGGTTTATTGATGAGGCTATTCGCCCAACAAAACTTAATAAGATTGCCGATTATTTTATTTTGCATAACCATAATTATATTTGGCAGGCGCGATGTCGCATTGATCGGAATCTTCTATCTGCTGGGCTTGCCCAAAAACTAGCTCTCTCGGGATTAAAAGAACTTCGCCTTGGATTGGAGTCAGCTTCACTTAACGTATTAAGGATGATGAATAAATTTGAGGAAGATTTTACGTTGGGATTAGTTAACCAAATCGTATCAACATACTCCAACTGTGGAATTTCCATCCATTTTCCAATGATAATAGGCTTTCCTGGTGAAGAGGCTTCGGACAGACAAAAAACTTATGAATTCTTAGCCACTTTGTGCGATAAATACCCATTAGTAACATTTAATATAAATATTTTTAATTTTGATGTCAGCAGTCCACTGTTTAATATTTGGGATAGTTATCCGATATCAAATATTAATTTCCCATGCGCGCCTAATGATTTTATCGGAAATATCATAGCATGGGATGGCCCAACAAAATCAACAAACTCTATCCTTGAGCAAGAACGAAATGCATTTATGCGGGACAAGCTTTATCATTGGATGCCGCGAAATTCATTAATAACGCCTACAATTTTTTATCGCCTAAGTGAAACAATTCGTAATACGCTTATCTGGAAACATAAATATGCTAACTTTAAGAAGTTCACCAATTCAACTGAAACTACCCTCCAAATATCACCCAATTTGGTAATATACGCAAAAACTAATGGTGAATTTTTAGCTTACAATTGGGAAAACCATCATTACATCGAAGGCCAAGAAATCATGCTAAATATTTTAGATGCCTGGAGGAAACCAGCGAGCATAAAGTCCGGGTTTAATCAACTAGTGCAAGGCAACAATTCCTTGATTTGCTATGACGATTTAATAATCTTGATTAACAAATTAATGCTACATGGACACTTATTAATGGTTGAAAATAAAAATGTAACTGGCGGCTAGACAGATAATGCATTGGCGACCGCATATTGAGAACAAACTTGCCGCAAACTTGATCTCTAGTGCACCTAAAACTGCTTTTCGGTCAGATTACATAATTAATGATCCATTTACTGCTTTAGTATAGTTTTAATTGAAAGCTTTACGCAAGGAGGACAATGTAATGGAAGAAATGACTAGTCATAATCCAAGTTTAATAATTTTTGATGGAGAAAAAGAAGATTTTACAATTAACAGTGAAAGCCATCTGTTAACAACATCCAATGCCACCATAGATTCTGCGTGTTCCGGTGGTGGTGGTGGTGGTGGTGGCGGCGGCGGTGGCGGCGGCGGCGGCGGCGGCGGTGTAAAGTAGCCCTGCGCTTTTAATAAATAATTAAATCCGGCCCCCAGAATACAAAGAATATTCCCTGGGGGGCCGGCTCTTTGCCATTCTAGTTATCTCGATTATTGAAGGTTAACTCGCGAAGAACTTTTGGTAAATCAGAGTCAGTAGTTACCGATAAACTAAGTGAAACGATCCTGCCCAATGCGATTCTAGGCGGAAGATTCGCGTAGGCGTCTTGCGCAACATGATTATTTTCCATTTGACTGCTATTTTGTAGTTTTGTTCTTTCAATATCTAGCTCTTTAAGTTTGTTGTCCAGCTTTAGACTTTTTATTTTATAGTGTTCAGTAATTATTTTTTGGATTTTTGTGATGGAAGATGTAAGACCAATAAAACTTGCGGCAAGTAATAGGGCAAAATTATATAGGCTTGCCAACGAATCGCTTAAAAAGATATCAAATAGAAAAGGCGAATTATGCCTCACTTGTATGTAATTTGGCGCTTGCGGCATGCGTTTAACCACAATATCATTTAGGTAATTTAGTATTTCTGAGGCAACAGAAGATTCTGAATGATCAATATTTGTTTGGACTGATATTATCATCTGAGGCAATCCAAACGGTGTATCTATGAGCAGGCGCTTAAACCTATCCAGCTCATATCGATATACATTATATTCATGGCTTGTCATGATCCCTATGCTTTGGTTTGATTTCAATCTGTTGTATAGGAGTTGGAGTTGATGCCTTGTGAAGAAATGGTTAAGTGACGCAAGCTTGCAATAATATTCAATCATGCGAAAGTCTTTATATTGGAGACTGTATGCTAAGCCCATTCCAATATATTGGTACGCCAAATCATGGTTTCCAAAGTAAATATTTATTGTAGACAATGCAAAGAAATCATTTATTTTATAAAAATACGCCTGAATATCTTCTAGTAATAAGATGAGTTCTGAAAATGATATTTCTTTACTACTTGAAGGAAATTTGAATATTACGCTTTTATTCTGATCTTCTACATCCTTCATGCCTCCGAATGAATGGAGAATTCCAGTAGGTGATACTATTACATTTTTAAATACTGTCTTCTTTAGTATTGAAAAATCAATGGTTGCCATTGTCAAATCAACATCTTCTAGGATAGCATTTTCAAAATCCACATTTTCGAAGTTACAATGAAAAGGCTTAATATTGCTTAAATAAGCATTTCGGAAGTATGAATTTTCAAAATTACACCCCTCTAAGATTATCCCCTTAAGTTTTGTATTTGAAAAATTTGTATTTGCGAACCCGCTTGCAGCAATATTGAACGTGAAGTCATTACTTATCAACTCTGACTTAGAAAAATCTGAAAAATCAAAACAAGCGTTTTTAATTTGGCAATCTTGTAAAACACATTCCGAGAAAGAAGACGCTGCTCCTGCTGTTCCCAAAAATGACACTTCAGAAAAAGTACATTTTGAGAAGTGACTTTTTACAATTTTGGATCCATCAAAATATTTGTTATAGTTTTGCCTTCTACCTTTCATGCCCAAGTAGTTTAGTGAATCAATCCGTGCGGGATCAATCTTCCTCATTATTGATTCTGCTCGCATGACTTCTACACTAGAAAATCCTGCTATATCATGTTCACCAGAATCATCCATATGGATTCTCCGCTTCGATAATTCCTAGTTATCACGCATTAGACAATGCGCTACTGAATTTGCTTT
>CALCZC010000021.1 GCA_937903605.1 uncultured bacterium | reverse complement strand
TATCTCCCACTTGTTATCCACCCCTACTATAGAAGCAACATTAAGTAGAGGTCGGCCAAGCATGTCTTCTCCCATATCTACGGTGTAGACAATCTGATTGTTGGTGGTTTCTACAGTAAGTATTTGTTCTTTTTGATAGTTGAGATTTAAGAAAGTGACTACGGTGGAGATAGTGTTGTTGTTTGAGTCCATGGCCAGACCAATAGTTTGAGTATCTGTGTCGTCAGCTTTTTTAGCATAACCGGGCATGGTCTTGGAGATAGCTAGTCGGTCACCGATTTTGATAGCGCCGTTTTCGTCTGTAACTTTGACAGGAACGCGACCGGATAAAGCCACGGATCTTTGGTTGTGGTTGTTTAGGCCTCCCAGGACAAAACCAGGTTTAGTAGAAATAACACCAATTAGTTTTTCGTGATCTGCACCAGTACATTTTTTAACTGTTTCTTTGGTACTACTATCATCAATACAAACCAGGTCTCCAGCTTCAGGACAGGAATTATCATTATGACAGACTTCTTCTATCCCGTATTTTTCTGCTAAGTCCAAAGTTTGTTCTCCGGTGATAAAGCCGGTAGCTCTAATTTGACCATAGACATCCAATGCATAAGTAGAGGTGTCAGAATAGGCCGGAGGGACAATGGTAAAGTATGCGGCAGTGGTGCTCGGGGTGCTGGTGCCAAAAGCTACTCTGGTACTTAAGACAGCAAATAGTCCGGACTGAGTAATATCATCCGGGTTGTTGCTAAGATTAATGCCAAAACTGTCATTTCCGGAAACATTTAAGTCATAGCCGAAACCATAGGACCTTTGTCCGGTGACATTTATCTGTTTTCCCAGAGCGAAGGAGTTGAAATTGGTAGAAGAAGAATTTTCACCAAGAGTAAAAGAGTAGTTGCCGGAAGCGATGACATCTTTACCAAGACCGAAAGAATAGTCACCCATATTACCCGCCGAGATAGTAGATGTCTCAGTAAAATATCCAGCCCGTAAAGCCGCATTAGCCGGATACCAGATAAATTGGGAACTGGAAGTTTCAAGATCAGACAAATAAGGAACACCGGCATCAGCATACATTTTCCCGTAACTATAAATACCGCCGTTTAGAGTAAGCCTTAATCTTGGTTCACCAGGACCAACAACCAAATTGCCCTGGTTTTGTAAAGTAGATTCTTGGTTTATTGCAATATGTACGTTGTTTCCGCCTCCAGAAACACCGAGTCCGGGATTTAATATCAAATCCCCGTTACCTGAAGTGCTTTCCGCCACTCTTATCTCTAAACTTTTACCAACATTTGTGGTAATTAAACCATTGATTTTAATTGTTCCATTGTTTTCAACGCTAAAAATATTATCTAATGTGGTTGTGCCTACAGTAAATAAATCTTTACTACCATTACCTAAAATAGTTAATATCGAAGAAGGGGTGGTGGTGCCGATACCAACATTGCCAGCAGAGGTAATTCTAAACATTGAAGGTCCGGTGGAGGAAGTAATGTCAAACACAGGGAAAGTTCCGGCTGTACCGACTATGGCCAGTTTGGCCAATGGAGTGGTAGTACCAATGCCTAAATTACCAGCAGAAGTTAATCTCAACAGAGAACTGCCGGTGCTTGAAGCAATCTCTAATAAATCTACCCCTGATAACCCTCTTATAGCCAGTCTAGTCGACGGATTGGAAATACCTATTCCCACACTACCATTAAAATATGACGGAGTGTTGGTAGCTTTTATTAACAGAGGTCCATCAGAAATAATACCGCCTTCTTTGACGAGTAAAGAGCCGAGTTGTCCTGTGCCTTGAACAACAAAGTCATTTCTAACTTGCAAGTTGCCGGTTTCAATGTCACTGCTTAGGATAGCGGCGGTGTCTATGCCGGG
>CALCZC010000020.1 GCA_937903605.1 uncultured bacterium | reverse complement strand
CTTCCGCCACGCCCTCGCTCGGACTGCCCTTTTTTTCGGCGGAATTGGAGGCCGTATTTTGCAAAGTAAAATGCGCCGCCAAAAGAGATGTTGCCCTTGACCCACCCAACCCATTCGCGGGCAACGCTAAGGAACTCCCTAAAGATTCGTTTACAAAATTGTTTAAATTCGTTATCATTATAGTATCAAGAAAGAAACCTTTATATTATATTCTATATACTATAATGTTATACAATTAGAAAAGATATGTCAAACAATAAAATTGCTGAAAACTTAAAGAAACTGCGGGCTAAAAAGGGGCTATCTCTCGAAAAGATTGCTCGCCTTGCCGATTTGTCGCTTAATACCATTGTTAAGATTGAAAATGGCGTTAATCAAAACCCGACAATAGAAACATTAACCAAGATCGCCAAGGCGCTTGAAGTCGGCGTTGATGATTTAATTAAGTAATTTATGATAGAAAACTTTTTGATTTTTATATTTTCTTTGCTTCTGGTTGTTAAAGGCGCAACCTTGGCAACGAAATATTCCGCGAAGCTGACGGAAAATTTTCATTTTTCTAAATATATTGTGGGTTTTGTAATTGTCGCCTTTATTTCGATTATCCCCGAAACACTTATTTCTATAAATTCAGCCATAGCCGGGATTCCTGAATTTGGACTCGGAACATTATTTGGATCTAATGTAGCAGACCTCACTCTAATTTTTGCAATTTTAATAATATACGCCGGGCGTGGAATTAAAATCGAGAGCAAGGTATTAAAAAATGTTCGTCTGTATCCATTCTTTTTGTTTTTGCCGCTTCTTTTTGGATTAAACGGTAGCTATTCGCGGATTGAAGGCGTGGCTCTTATCGTTGCCGGCTCTCTTTTTTACTACCTTGTTTTTAAAAACGGAGTGGAAGTATCGGAACGCTTAAATAACGAGAATGGAAAATATAAAAATTTTCTGTTGCTTCTCGTGGCTATGGCAATGCTATTGGTCGGTTCTCATTTTACCGTAACATCGGCAACCGATTTGGCCCATGCCCTAAAAATATCCCCAATACTTATCGCCATGCTTGTGGTTAGCTTGGGAACTACCATGCCTGAATTATTCTATTCTCTAAAATCAGTAAAGAAAAAAGATGATGGGCTCGCGATTGGCGATATTATGGGTTCGGTATTAGCGGACGCTACCATTGTTGTTGGAGTTCTTGCGGTCATCAGTCCTTTTTCCTTTCCTGTAAAAATTGTCTACATAACAGGTGTATTTATGGTTGTAGCGTCGCTTGTGCTTTTGAGGTTTATGCTTTCTGGTCGGAAAATTTCAAAAAAAGAAGGGCTTATGCTATTAGCTTTTTGGTTGATTTACGCTGTTGTTGAATTTGTTGTTAGTAAATAACACAAGAACATTTGTAGGTGGCGCGCCAGTTTTCAATTTACTAATTTTTTGTTTTTTGCTATACTATAATTACGCTTATGCAGGTAAATAATTCCAATCAGAAAATCTCGCTTGAAGCCGGTTCCTGACCGGTTGTTTGTAGATACATCTGTATAAAACAAACAACTGGCCAACAAAGCCAGTTGTTTGTTGATATCTAAAGTTATGAACACTATCCATATTACAAAAAACGACCATAAAAAATTGGTCGATATAATAAACAAAAAATGGGATCATAATGATTCTGACAAAAACCTTCTAACGGAATTGAACCGGGCGGTAATCGTTGAACCACAGGATGTCCCCAGTGATGTGATAACCATGAATTCGCTGGTGGTGTTTTGTGATATTGAATTGAAAGAAGAGCTTGAATATTGGCTTGTTTTTCCTGATGACGCGGATATTGGTCAGAAAAAAATTTCTGTGCTTTCTCCGATCGGTTGTGCCTTGTTGGGCTATAAAATCGGCGACATAATCTCCGTTAATACTCCCAAGGGAGAGAAACAATTAAAAGTGGAAAAAATTTTACATCAACCCGAATCTCATGGCAATTATGAATAATAATGTAAGTAGAACAATTCGTTTTTTGATTATCTCCGATTTTTTTCTTTTTTTCGCAGTCGGCTTGCTGGCGCCGATATATGCCGTATTTGTTTTAGAGCATATTGAGAATAGGCTCGAAGTAATCGGCTATGCGGTAGCGTGTTATTGGGTTATGAGAGTTTTAATGGTAATCCCGATTAGCCGATTAATGGATAGAATAAAAGGCGAACGAGATGAATATTCTTTTATGGTTGCCGGCACTTTTCTGATCGCCATTGTTCCATTATTCTATACTATTGCGTCGCACCCGTGGCATATATATCTTTTGCAGATTATTAACGGCTTGGCCTACTCTATGGCGGTGCCAGCTTGGCGTATAATTTTTACCAATCATATTGATAAGAAAATAGTGGGCTTTGAATGGTCGCTGGAAGATGTCGGCGTCGGTATAGCGACGGCTTCCAGCGCCGCCTTAGGAGCGCTTATCGCCGATAAATTCGGATTTAATATTCTTTTTGGTATAATAACTTTTTTCGGTATAATCAGCGCCACTATTTTACTAACATTAGGTAAAAGCAAGAGGGATATTATAAAAGCGTTAATGCGCGACAAATCAGATAGAGCGCCGTTGAAATTGGATAGTTTTAAATAACTATTTATTGTAAAATATAAAAGGCGGCGCGCCAATGAAATTGGCACGGCCTCCAATTCCGCCGAAAAAAAGGGCAGTCCGAGCGAGGGCGTGGCGGAAGGAGGGGGTTGGGGGGAGGAATTTCGCCACGCCCGAGCCGTAGTCCGCCAGCAGGCGGATAAACTCCGCCGTTTCCGCCGTCTTGGTATCAAGACACCAAAGCAAAACAATTTTCAATTCCTTTTAAGAAAAATCTGGCGGGCGGGCGTTAAAAAATTGAAAGAAAATTGTTTTGCTTTGCTCGCTGAGTTTCGGCGGGCGGAAACGCGGAGCGGAGCTAATCGAGCATTTTTCGTTCAAAAAAAGTTCGAGCTTCGTTCAGTAATTGCGGCGTAGACGGTTTTGCCGTACTCAAGCAATTGAAAGGCGATACTAAAACTTCAAACATACCGGTCGTTATCACTTCCAATCTGGGCGATGCTGGCGATATTAAATCAACCAAAGCGCTCGGCGCCGATGAGTATTTCATCAAGTCTAATACAGAGATAAAAAAAATCATCCAATATGCCAAGGCCAAAACAATTTTGATTGTCGAGGATGAAAAAAGCCTCGCCGAAGCTTTGGTAGAAAAATTGACCAAAGATAATTTTATTGCCAAAGTCGCCAAAAACGGCCGCGAAGGCCTCAAGTCGGCCTTGCGGAATCATCCCGATTTGATTCTGCTCGATATTGTCATGCCGGTTATGGATGGAATGGCGATGCTTAAAGAATTAAGGAATGATCAATGGGGCAAGTCGGTGCCGGTCATTATCCTGACTAATTTAAGCGAAGCCGAAAAGACGGCAACCGCATTGGATGAGGGAGTCAAGGATTATCTGGTCAAGACTGATTGGAAATTGTCCGAGGTCGTTGAAAAGATCAAAGAAAGATTAGCTTAGAATTAAATCAAATATATGATTATCTATGGCATTGATTTTTCCGATTCCGTCACTCCGATGAAAATCAGGGATGCTATCGTAAAATGCTTTTATCAAGCCCATTGCACCGAAACAGGCATCAACCCGGGCGACCAGGAGGCTAATCAAGAATATTGCAAAAGCACAGTTGAAAATATTTTCAGACAGAATGGCGATGATTTTGACAATCCGGACAAAGAATCATTGATGAGGGCGATCGTCGGCTTAGCTGATTTTTCTAAAAATTTTCGGCCGGACGAAGTGATTCAGGAGCATTATAACAATATCAAGAAACTGATTGATCAGCTTTAATTCTGGTTGGTTATCGTTGATTTGCTTGATTATTAAAGTAAATTAAAGAGCCGCCGCGAACAGGTGTTCGCGACGGCGTTGTTGTTGAAAAAAGTGCTTTTTAAACGGTGAAGGTCGGACGTCGTCCGGCCTTCCGGTCAAGATGATTGGCGACACGCATGTGCACTGTCATCAGCGCCCAGCCAGTTGCCAGGCCGAAGGTGGCGAATAGTAAGATGCCGAAAACGGGGACAAAACCGCCGCGCATATAGATGATGTCGTCAATACTAATGGACGAAATCGCCCAGTAGTAGCTGGCATACATTGTTCCTGTCATGATGGCGAGGCCACTGGCGAGGCCAAGGAACCAGTGCGGTCCGTAGCCTTTGCAGCGGGCGAGGTCGCGGCCCATCCTCCGAAATCGAACCTGCCAGTAGCGGCAGACGATTTGGAAAGTCACGATCGCGGCAATACTCGCCAAAGTTGTGACACAGCAGATCATGGCGAATAGTTGTCCGTAAGCAAAAGCCGCCACGCCACCGCAGCCGGTGATAACCGCCGCCCAAGTCGCATCATTCTTGTCCATGGTCGTTCTCCTCCTGTTTTTGCCGTGTCCACTGGATGGCCGGCAAGTGATCGAAAATCATTGCAAAAATCAGGCAAGCAATTATGGAAGCGGCGACCGGCCACCAGCCATAATTACCGACAAGAAAACTCATCAATTCCGCCACCCCGTTCAAAGGCGAGATAATGGCCTGAAAAATCGCCTCAAGATCTTGACTGTACTGCATACTGCTTCTCCCTGTTGTGAAAGGTCAATACTTACCATCATAGCACACTTTAATGAGTTTGTCAAGATATTTAGGTAATGTGCACATACATATGGCGGTTTTTCCAAAAATATGGCAAAATCAGCTA
>CALCZC010000019.1 GCA_937903605.1 uncultured bacterium | reverse complement strand
CGACACGGAACAAAAAAGCTTATAACATGCTAAAATATAATGATTTCAAAGAACGTAAAATTATTTTAAGTGGACACTAATGAAACGGCATACAAATATAGATTTTTTAAAATCCTAATAGCGATTTTAACTAAGTAATAATTCGTACTTAGTTTCAATGAGGTTTGAAAACCTTAATTCTGAAATAATTAAACTATTATTATTTTTTAATCATTATGTGATTAATTCTTGATTTTTAAAATTTCTATGAAAAAATTTTTATTAATATCATTTGTATTATCACTTTTGGGATGTACAAAGCTTGATAACATACAAGAGGAAGATAAGCAAGGAAAATTAATTGGGAACTTGGTTCGCAAAGACCTTGTAGTAAAAATGCCAAATTATTCTGCTCAAATTAATCTAACTAAATCTCAGAATCAGTCTTCACTTACGCCTATTTGGGATAGTGCTTTTACTGTCGTTACTAAATCAGGAACACATATACTTGTACCCTTGCATGTTGACAAATCCCTAAGATTGCTTAGTTTTACAAACTCTTTAAAGAAAACATATTCCAATTCAATTAGAGGATATCTCGCCTTTAAAGGTATTCAAACAAAAGGAGATGGTGATGACGACCCAACAGTAATCATGGTTGGTGATGATGAACTCTCTTCTGACGGAATGTATACAGGTGTTTTTACGTATTCAGAACCTAATGGAGATGTTTCATACTCTTGTGTTTTTGAAAATAGCACCTTGAAGTATTTGATTGTCCCTGATAGTTTACAAGGTACAACACCAAATTTTTATAAAGACACAACTGTAAACATCTCATTATTATTAGAAGAAGATGAATGGAACCTTTCAATAGATGGAGGAGCAGTATGTGTCGCCTTAAGACCAACTATAGACTTTACTTTAAATCGGTATGTGTTACCACATACACAGCATATTACTACTTTTTGGAGCATGATGATGCCTGACCATTTAGCCGGAGGTTCATCAAACGAAGAGCAAAGAATGGAATCTGATATTACAATATCATTAGTTGCAGGCCCAGGGGGCAGGGTAAGTGGCGGAGGAAAATATCCTCCTTCACATACTAGTGTTTCTATTTCAGCGACTCCAGATAAAGGCTATAAATTTGACAAGTGGACTGGTGATTTCGCAGGAAAACCACAAGAATTTTCAATTCCGCTAACTCATAATATGTCTGGTACTCCCTTGTTCAAAAAATTATCAATCTGTATGGATTTAATAAATGGGAAAAGCAATCCACTTCCAATAATGACATTGGCTCCTCCAGTAAAGTATGATTTAAATACAGCCTTATGGGGAAATACTAGAGCTCAATATGGAAATAGTAGTTTTCATTATGGAATTGATCTGCATGGTGAAGTAGGAGATCCAGTTTATGCAATGTTCGAAGGTGAGATTGATGGAGCCCCTTTTGTTTATCAACAACCAAACAGAATAGATAAGAAACTTCCCTCAGGCTATAATGGTGATATCGACAAAGCCGGAAATAGGATGTATGTAACTTCAATAGTTAACGGGAATGTTATTAGAGTCGGATATTGGCATTTGCAAGCAGGTAATGCAATTGCAATTAATCCTAGAACTGGAGCAAAATTTCAGCCAGGAGAAAAGGTTTATCCTGGAGATATAATTGGTTATATTGGTATTACAGGGAATGCAAATAATAATGTTCCCCATTTACATTTGTTCACTAGTATTAACGGCGTTCCAACGGATCCCATGATTATTTTAAATGTCATATTTGATCCTAATAATTTAAAGCTACTAACTCCATGTGGATATTAATAATTATTTATACATAATAAAATTATGAAAAAACAAATTTTATTCTTTTCAAAGGTTTTCTTTATGACAATATTTGTTTTAAGTATAGCAGATATTAGTAAGGCTCAATCCAATTCGGTTTTTCTTAACCTAGAAAATCTTATTCTCTATAAGGTTTATCAGAAGGACAGCGTATTCACAAAACTTGGCCAACCTGACCATTATAAAAGCCATACATCTGAATTTGGATTAAATGAAGAATATGAATATGGTATAAATGTCATAATGTTTAGTGAAAATGGTAAATTCTCCGGCTTCGCTTTGTTAGATAGCAGATTTGCAATTTTTTCAAGTCTTATTCCTGGCGGTATTAGAGTAGGTGATTCTGTTTCAAAGTTCCAACAGCTGAGTTTTGGCAATCTTGAAGCACGAGACGAAAGTACTTATGCATTTATGGATAATCCGAAAAATGACTCACCACTAATTGTTCATCATTCAAACGGAATTATAACAAAGCTTCTACTATTCTGAGACACATTAAGTATTTATTATAAAATAGTATGTCAATCTATTCAAAGGGTTTTTTATTATTTTTGATAATGTTTGCTTGGACAAATATTTGCAAATCGCAGAATCTAGGATATCCACTTGATTTAAGTAATTTGATTCTTTATAATGTATATCAAAAGGATAGTGTAATTGCAAAAATTGGCCAGCCGAGTAGTTATAATAGCTATTCTACTGAATTTGGCCTAAGTGAAGAGTACACATATGGAAACTCCTTACTGGTGTTCACAAAAAATGGCATGTTTACCGAATTCATTCTTAAAGATGCAACATTTGCGATTTATTCAGTTTATATTTCTGGTGGCATCAGAGTAGGTGATCCTGTAAGCAAGTTTCACCAGTTAGGATTTGGAAGACTGGAAATAGAAGATCAAGGGACTTATCTGTTTTATGATAATCCCAAATGTGCTCTTCCTTTAGTAATTGATCATTTGAATGGAAAAATTAAACGAATATTGTTGTATTAAATAACTTGTTATTGAATTTTTAATTAAAGCCCAACTTCTTTTAGTTGGGCTTTTAACAAAAAGCATTTGATAAATCCATATTGGTACCTTTGTTTGGTTTTTTTTGTATTTTGCTTTATATACTAACGCTACTAAACTAGAGTAGGATGCCTCGCACAGCGAGGCGTTCCGCCGGTGGGATTACTTCGCTTTGCTCAGTGTTCCCCCGGTGGGGGTGCTTCAAAGGGAAAAGCCCATCTGCCTTGCGGCAGATTTCTATTTGTTATTCCAAACTAGTTGTATGTTTCAATCATTTTCCTGACGTCAGGAAAATGATAATTTCAATATTAGTGGTTGAGTTCTGATGTTTTGGGGATTGCCTCGCTGCGCGAGGCGTTCCCCAATTTGGGGTTGCTTCAAAGAAGAAAAAGCCTTATGCTGCGCATA
>CALCZC010000018.1 GCA_937903605.1 uncultured bacterium | reverse complement strand
ACGAGATGTAGCCGTGACTGGAGTTCAGACGTGTGCTCTTCCGATCTTGAAGAGATGTTAGTTTTGAAGAAATATTTCTAGCATCATCATCATTAACCACTAAAATACATTTTCTCAAATCGAGCCGTGGATCTAAAACAATCCCTTGATTGTTGTATTCAAACGTGTTGAATCTATTGCAGCCAGCTGAATCTGATTTAAAGCCATGAAGTTCTTTGTCATATGGATTATCTACGATATAGGAATCGCTAGCGTTAGTAAAATTGTTTAATTGAGGGTTTCCATCGATACCATTGGGTAACGGAATGATTCCAGATAGGCGTGTACTATTAGCAGCCACTGCTACATTAGCAATGCCTTTGTAAGAGTTTATTTTTTCTTTTATCCCATTGATTTCTTCTTTTTTTATATCATCTTTGATAAATGTGTCATTTGTAGAGTTCCATTTTCTGCTGAATACTGACATTATTTCGTCATCAGTAAATTCTCTGTTTGAGTTAGCAAAGTATAAATATACCAAATCTCCACTTGAAATAGGCAAGTATTTAGATTTTGGAGTGGATTTCATTTCTGATATTTTTTTGCTTAATTTATTTAAATATGAAGAGATCCATTCTTCTTGATTCTTTGTTGGGGTTGTTTCTGTATATAAGTTTTCATCGTTAAAACGGGTATCAAAGGTAATGTTTCGACCATTGCTTATATCTTTGGTCAATACGCCTTCATTTCTTTTTATCGAATACTCATAAGGTATTTTTATTTCAAGACCATAGGCAAAGCTTGGTGTGTATGTTATTAAACCTTTGCAGATCAAGGAGTTAGATGGGATGTCAGCACTTCCATTTTGATTTGTTACGCTTACCGTATTTGCTTTACCAAGGTCATCAATAAAATCTTTGGCACTGAATTCTTCCATTGTTTTATAGTCAGAATATTCAAACGCAGATAAAGCTGGGCTTTTTTGTGATGTATTCATTGGATTAAGTAGTAACGGATTTTTAATATCCCTTTTGGCTTTTAATTTCAATCCGCTTGTTACATCGTTATTTTCAAGGTGGCACATATCCATTATTTCATTGTTTTTAAGCTCGCTTACATTTTTTTCTCTGGGCTTGAGTCACAACCAGTGATATATAATGCTAATATAGATATTAATGCTGCTTTTTTCATTGACTTTCCTTTTAATGTCTAATTTAACTAAGTGCGTTGTTTGTCATGGCTACGCATGAAGTATCAGAATTCTGTTTACGATGTATCATTTATAGTATGGTGTTATGGTGAAGTAGTAATCCCCTCTCTCACCGGAGTAGATTTCGTTATTTGGCTTTTTTTCTTCATGTTGCCTTACAATATACTTGGTGTTTTTATTTCTCATTGGGATGAACTCTGACTTCAATGTTAGACCACAAAAAACAATTTTTGGGTTTTTTGTGCTGATGTATTTTTCAATAATCAGTTCTTTGGCTAGATTTTTGTCTGGGTAATTTGATTTATTTTTTAATTTCCCATTTTCAAAATTAACTCCAATTGTCTTTACATCCTCAATCTGGTCATTTAAATATTTAGCAAAGTCTGATACTGACGATATTTTAACTTGTTTTTCATTATTGGCGACGGTGTTGCTTTGTGGCATTCTTAATAGCTCGGATTTGGAAAGTACATAGTCACCTGGAAGAATATAAAAATCCTTTTCTTCACTTTTATAAACTATATATTCTTTTGATGATTCCTCTGAAATCTTAACTTCGGATGGGCAGAATTTACCATAATCTTCTAGCTGAAATGGTTCTTGTTTTGAAGCGCAGCCGGATAATAGGATTATAATTCCTACATATTTTCTCATTTATTACATCCTTTTTAAAAGTAACTGAGGGATTATATATATGAAATATAATACATCCAAACTTTATTCGTATAAATTTTGTCGTTTTTAACATAACGTCTTCTTACGCGCACCGCGAAAACGGCCTCAGGGCGTTTCTGACGGGAAACCGGTAAAACAGGCAACAAACCACCCGAAAACCCGCCAGAAACGCGCAGGCTCTGTTTTTACGGCATGCATGAGTATGCGCGCAAGTGCATAGCGCGGAAATTCACGCCATTCAGCCGGGGTAAGTCCTGTTTCCGATGTTCTTCTTACCCGAAAACGGTGAACGGGGACGCAATTTATTGCGTGGCCGTGAAGCGTTGCCGGC
>CALCZC010000017.1 GCA_937903605.1 uncultured bacterium | reverse complement strand
TTTAGAAAGACAGAAAAATTGGATGACATGTCCGAAAATGATCAGGGGCAATTATGCTTAAATTTTTAGTGGACACTAGTGATTTTATCAAGTAATTCGCAAGGCGTCCCTTTCCTACTTTCAATTGAATAAAAGCAGCAATACGATAGTGCCAAATTTCTGATTTCAGTTTTGAATATACTTGGATTTTTAATATCGTCTAGCATTTTGTTCCATAGTTTAAAGATGGATAGAATATAAAACAGTGTCCTTAAATTAGAAGAGTTTCCCTTTCTAAATATCGTTAATATTATTGAAATCTCCTCTTCATTATAAGAATTTTTCGTTTCATTATTACTCTTTATAATATCACTAAAATCTGGAGTAAATGGATAAGTATATCTAATATACTTTTCTTTGATTTCTCTATATCTACTTACCTTTTCGTTTAGAATATTTTCATTGCATAAGAATATGCACTTTGTTTCATTATGTTCTATGAAAATATTCATTAATCCCATGGCTGATTCAAAAAAATTATCATCAATCCTTTCAAGATCATCAAAACATAATACCGTTTTTGATGGTAAAGGTGTTTTTGTGTTTTCCGGATCTACTGTAAAGGATTCTAAATATTCAGCTTCTATCTCTGTTGCTGTCTTTGTGGATGGATTATAAAATGGGTTAAATGTCTGGAAAATCTTATTTTCTAATCTTATTTCATTATTGTAGCCTATTAAACTCACATATATAAATCTATATCCTGATTTTCCGAATAATTGAAATACATTATTCTTGAGAAAATGTGTTTTTCCAACACCCCATTCACCGGATATCATTACTGCATAATCCGTTTTATCCTCTTTTAAATAGGTTTCTAACGAATGAATTATTTTTTCCTTTTCAATTGATGTTATGTTCGTATCAGTTTAGTAATTTAAAAATATTTATTCTATAAAGTGAAATAAATCAAAAGAATACTTCTACCAATTTTTTAATAGAGACTACCAACATCACCCATAAAATTACTAATTTGTTTCTAATATTAACCACCCATTTCATGATTTTAAACCTGTCTTGATTTTCAATAATCCATTTTTGATAAGGGTCGTTCTCGTGAATTATTTGAATAGATTTAGATAGACGCACTGTAGAGACGCAATGAATCCGAGACGCGATAAAACGCATCTCTCCAGAGCCTAGTTTTGTCGAATTTTGCCTAATTACCTGATTTAGTGTTTATTGTGTTTAAATCTACTTGTTTCTGTAACTACTTGCTTTTGAGTTGCTTATGCGTTCCCCTCTTATATCTCTCTTATATCTCTCTTATGCCGCTCTTATGTTCTCTTATGTTTCTCTTATGTTTCTCTTATTTCTCTCTTATG
Organism: uncultured bacterium; assembly: GCA_937903605.1. Lineage (GTDB taxonomy): Bacteria > Patescibacteriota > Patescibacteriia > Magasanikbacterales > GWA2-37-8 > JAKLGL01. The sequence continues at coordinate 94 of CALCZC010000017.1, read as the reverse complement.
TCTCTCTAACGCCTCTCAATGTCCCCTCTATATCCTCTCCCTATCTTACATGAGTTTATAGGGAGAGGATAGGGAGAGGATAGGGAGAGGATAG
>CALCZC010000016.1 GCA_937903605.1 uncultured bacterium | reverse complement strand
CAGGAGATTACAACTCAGGAAATCGCAACTCAGGAGATTACAACTCAGGAGATTATTCAAACGGATTTTTTAACACAAAAGAACATGAAGTTTTTATCTTTGACCAACCAACAAAAATGACAACGTCAGAGTTTAAAAAGAGCAAATACTTTAATGCTTTAATATCGGAACCTTTAATTTTAACAGAATGGGTCGATTATTCTTCAGAAGAGAAACAAAACGATAAAGCAAAAGAATTAATTGGTGGATACCTAAAAAGATATGATTACAAAGAGGCATGTCAGATTTGGTGGAATAAATTAACGCAAGAAAACAAAAAGATAATACAGAAAATACCAAATTTCAATAAGGATATATTTTTTAAAATAACTGGAATAAAATTATAGGAGGCAAAAAATGATCTGTAAAATATGTCAAAAAGACATTAAATCTACTCCACGCTTCTTCCCATGGGCAGAGAGAATCAATGGCAAGGTTGTTACATCTGTAAATAACGTTTGCTACAAGTGCAATAATGTGTCAAGAGAAGAAGTTATTGAATATAGGCATAATCTTCATCGAGATGGATTATTGCTTTGTTTTCGGCACCAGAGCAATATTACATTGATACGTACTAAGAAGAACTGGTATAAAGCAATTACATGCTATCAAGATAACAGAATCGATGAAATCGATTTCTCTATTGCCGTGTTGTTGGATACTAAGCATCTGGAACCGCAGGGTTTTTATACCACGATGACCGCATATGAAATCGTCGATATGTTGTCGAGAATCATAGGTATTAAATTAAACTTGTGGAGGTTATTTTAATGGCATTAATGAACCAAAAGAAGTACTTTATACATCGTATTAACAATAATGAATGTGGGCCTGTTCTGGTTCAATGCAACGAATGGAATATAGAGCAGGAAAAGAATAAACTTCCGGTTGGAACATATAAAGTAATCGGCAATAATGTTGATTATAATTTTAAAAAGGAGGAATAGTTATGCCTAATCATGTTCAAACTCTCGTAAACTTACAAGGGGAAACTAAAGAACTAATCAAACTAAACAAATACGTATCAAACCCAGCGCACGAAGACATTAATCAGCGCCCTTTTGATTTTGAAAAAATAATTCCTATGCCAGCGCACATTTATCGTGGTAATATTGGCCCTAAAGAGGAAGAAAAATATGGCGCAGAAAATTGTTGGTATAAGTGGAGCATTAAAAATTGGGGAACCAAATGGAACTGCTACGAAGTCAATGTAGATGTTGGCTATTTCTCTTTTTGGACTGCATGGTCATTCCCAGAGCCTATATTGAGAAAATTATCAAAGAAATTTCCGAAAATTAAATTCTTTATCCAATATGCTGATGAGGATTTGGGTAGTAATGTTGGCGATATTATAATGCAAAACGGCAAAGTAATTGAAGACTTGTCGCCCGAAGAAGGCACAGATGAAGCAGTGGCATTTGCAAAAAACATTTGGAATTGGGAAGAGGCCGATTAACCGACAATTTAAGGAGGCGCACATATGATATATCAAATCACTGAAATATCACGCAAAGGCGTTGTTTACGTTTACACTCGCAATAGTATCATGTATCCAGATGGAAGCGAGGTTAAATGCGAGAATGATCTTGAAGAGGCAGTTAGGCAGTTTGAATCAGATAAGAAGGCTGGCTTAATTGAAGATTTCAGAGTTAGTTATAAATATTAAGGAGGAATTATGAGCTGTGAAATATGCGATAATACTAAAATTGTATTTAAATGCATTTCTTGTGGAATAAAAGCATGCAAAAGCTGTAAGGATAGAATAAAATCTAAGACAGAAAACAATATATGCAAATATTGCGAAGAAGGGAGTAATAACGATGAATAATAAAAAAACATATCAATGTCCTAACTGCGGGTCGGGTCAATTTATTTTATCGTTCACAGGGGTATATAATGTAACTATAACAGAAGAAGATGGCGAGTTATATGGTGAAAGAGACATACATGCATTTGACGGCCAAGATAACGATATATATTGCGCCAAGTGTTGCAAGTCAGTAACAAAAGATATTCATTGGTAAAGGAGGAATAAAATGGATAAATTAATTGAAATGTTGTCAGATGGTATGTGTCCAAATGCTAATTGTGATTTAGGCGGAGATATTGAATTAACAGCAACAGATTATGACGGATGCGGAGGAATAACTATGCACTACGAGTGTGAATGTGGGTCTAAATGGAAAATAGAATATGGGCCTATAGGCTGTTCCGTTTATAAAAAACCTAAAAATTATGAACAAATAAAGGAGAATTAATATGAATAAACACATGATACTTGAAAATAAAGATAGCAAAATTGTTAAATCTAAAGACTATAACTATATTTTCCGCAAATCAGACGGACTATTTATGAGGTGGGGCAAAACCAAAGAAGATAATCCATCGTTTTCCCCTATTGGCCCTGAGATTATGGACATTGAAATAACAACAAAATGTAGAGGCATATCCGCTCATGGGCCTTGTAAATTCTGCTATAAATCTAATACTGCAAATGGCATCAATATGTCATTCGACACGTTCAAGGACATCTTAGATAAATTGCCAAGAACATTGACTCAGATTGCATATGGGGCTGATGCCCATGCTGAATCTAACCCCGATCTATGGAGAATGATGGTCTATGCAAGGTCAAAAGACATTATCCCCAATATAACTGTAGCGGAAATATCGACTGAAACATCACACAAGTTGGCAGCACTATGTGGCGCTGTAGCAGTATCTTATTACGATTTGGCAACTATGACCGCATCAATTCGCAAACTTAAATATGCATGCGATCAGGCAAAACGCAAAATGCAGATTAATGTCCACGCATTAATAGCAGAAGAAACATTTGACAAGACAATGGATTTACTCAAGCTGAGAGCAGCCGGCACAGATAGCGCAGTAAACGAAGTTAATGCATTTGTAATGCTTTCTCTTAAGAAGAAAGGCAGGGGCAAATCATTAAATAGATTATCACAGAGCAAATTTAAAGAGTTAGTTGATTTCGCAATGGCAAATAATATCCCCGTTGGCTTTGACAGCTGCAGTGCCTTTAAATTCCTGGCGGCAGTATCCGAAAGAGAAGACTATGATAAATTTGAACAGTTAGCAGAACCTTGCGAATCAACTTGTTTCTCAATGTATGTCAATGCAGAAGGCAAATTCTTTCCTTGCTCATTTACTGAAGAAGAAGATGGCTGGGAAGGAATTGATATGACTAAAATAGAGGATTTCTTAAAGGATGTATGGTATAACGATAAAGTAAAAGAATATCGCGATAAGATTATATCATGCAGAAATTGCAATCAGAATTGCTTTCATTTTAAAGTATAGGAGGAATAATATGAAACAGTTAATTAGATTTGATGGCGATAATGGAACATTCGAATATCGTTTTATTACTGGCTTTACCATAACTCACAGAAAAATAAATAAAAAAATTAAATATTTTATAATTGCTCACACTGATGTTGGAGTATCAGAGTTCGGTGCTCCATTTGATTCTCTTAAAGAGGCAGAAAACAAACTACAATTATATTTTGAAATAAGTAGCATTCTTGTTCCGAATAATACGAAGGAGGAATAACATGAAAATTAGACAGGGTTTCGTTAGTAATTCATCATCAAGCAGTTTCATAATAGCGCTACCACACAAACCTACATCAACGGGAGATCTTCTTTCAATGCTTAAATTAGACAATCCAGAAGATTGCATTCCCGATTATTATGAAGATAATGATAAACCTACAGTAGATAATATACTTGAATATATTATGAGCAAAATTGAAAAAGAAGCAACAGATGAAGAAACGGCAGAATTTATATCTGAAAAAGCAGAACGGGCGCTTGGGGATATAATATACAAGCATGTTGGCAGATGTTTCCATGTTGAATGCAAATATCCAGATATCAAAGAAGACATTTTGGATTATTTTGAGAAACCTAATAAATATGGAATAGATGATATGCCTATGGCGCTCAACATTGATCTTTTAAACAAAAATAAAAAGAGATTTATATTTGAATTATCAGATAATGACAGTAGCGAAGGCTCATGTGCCGAGCATGGAGATTGGTTTAAATATATACCTCATTTAAGAATAGGAAATCACTAAGGAGGAGCTATGAAGATAAGAGCGGGATTTGTTTCAAACAGTAGCAGTTCGTCATTCGTAATTAAAAATACTACAAATAAGCAACTTACTGGCAAGGATTTAGTTCAGGATCTGTGGGAATTAAATGGCAAAAAGAAATTTTCAAACGGAAAATGGCCAGGAAAATACAAAGGAATGTTCGGAAAAAGACTGATGGAACGGGCATTAAAAGATTATGTATTTGACCCAAAAAAACTAATTGAAATAGAAGCAGACGATGAAGATTATGAAAATCCTACAAGTGCATTGCGAAATATGTTCTATTCCCATTCGCATTCTGCAAGATTCTCGTTTCGTGAAATAAAGTGTAATCAATAAAGGAGAAATAATATGAAAATTAGGACAGGATTTGTAAGTAATTCATCGAGTAGTTCATTTATATGTTCAGTATGCGGAGAAATTCAAAGTGGATGGGACCTATCCCTTGACGATGCAGAGATGTTTTGTTGTGAAAATGGCCATTATGTTTGCAATGACCATAAAATTGAACCAACCTATAAGCAGAAAGAAGAAATACTTGAAAGAATGGCCCCAGATATACATGGCGAAGGGATAGATGACAAATGGGATAATTTTGAAGGAGATCTTGGCTCATATGACCATCTAGAAGAAGAATGTCCTTGCTGTCAGTTCAAAGAATTTGACAATGGCGACCTGGCTTCATATTTCTATAAATCACGCAACCTAACTAAAGAGTCACTTGGCGAAGAAATGCGAGGAAAGTTTAAATCATACAAAGATTTCCTTGAATATATTAAATAGATAGTAGTATAAAGGCGGTGCAGAAATGCATCGCCTTATTTATAAGGAGGATAAATGACTTGTGGCAACTTCGCTAAGGCAGAGTTTTCATCACATAATGGCAAATTGTGTTATAAAATAAAAATCATTAGTAAAGGCAGGGCGAAACAATATAACTATTATAACATTAGCAATGACAACATATTAAAATTCAACCGAAGCAATATATTATGGATTGAAAGTAAAGATGGAGAAACAGTAGATAAGATGATAGTTATGAAGTAAGGAGAACATTATGATTAAAAAATATTTCATCCGCAAATACGAAATGTTTAGAGGCAAGCGCAAATGGAAAACCGTTTATGAAACAGAGTTTAACGAGATTGCACAGTCATGCTATGTTGACGCATTAAGAGATTTCTGCAATCAACCCCAGCGTGTTGGCGATATAATTGCGTTGATGGTTGAGGAAGTTAAAGGCAACGAGAAAGGAGTAATTGGCAATTTTAAAACATTAAACTATTATAAGATAGACATGATCGAGCGCCGTCTTGATTACAAAGGCGAATGGGACACTTATTATAACGGAAATAAAATAAAAGATTGAGAGGCAAATATGACATTAACTAAATATAGACTTCTTCTGATCGCAGCGCCTTTCCCTATTGAATGGATGGTGTCAGCAACAAATCTAAAGGCAGCAATTAAAAAGGCTAAAGCAGAAATTAAAATGCACTATAATCTTTCAACTGGCAAATTAATCAGCCATGAAATATTAAGTCAAAAAGAAATATAAAGGAGTAATAACATGGATAAATACGAAATACTTAAACAATACTTTGGTGACGAGGACTTTAATGAAGACGATTACGAAGTCTACACAGACGAGGAAGCAACACAAAAGGCAAGAGAAATCATATTAGATTCGTTATGGGCATTCAACGCTTCATTCATTCTATCTCATTCTAAAATAGATATGGATGAAAAATATCTCACAAAAATACAAGGCGACTTATGTGAAGGCGCTAATGACTTAGTACGATCTATGATTGATGATATCGATGATTTCGTTGATGACGCAATATCGTCTGATGGACGAGGTCATTTCATGAATACATATGATGGAGAAGAGAATGAAATAAAAGTTGATGGCGAATATTATTATATTTATAGGATAAATTAAGGAGTATAGTGCAAATGAAAATAATAACACTTAAATTAGTCTTAGAACATCTCGCCGAGAATGGAGAAGACGATGCAGACGTTGAGCTGGAAGTGGTATATACAAACCAGAAACCGGAAGCTGTTATACGCTTCAGCTCTTACGACCCGAATGCCCCTGGGGGAAAAGGAAAATTGTTTACAATATGGCCCACGCAAACCGACGAACAGGTATTATGGAATCTTAGGATAAAATCACCAAAATATTAAAAGGAGAGCAATATGAGAGATTTTTTAGATATCGAATCAGCGCCTTATGAAGAGAATTGCGTCCAAGTTAACTCAAACACAAACTATATGCCAGCAATGAGAGCAGAAGCAATTAAGTTTAAAGAAATGCTTGAGAGGCGCTTCGCTAAATTAATTGAATCAACAGGCATTTATTTAAGAATAGCACGGAATCCACATGACTTTGGCTCTTATTTATCATTACAAGTTGTTTATGATGATGAGAATGAGAAACAAAGCGATGCAGCATATTTTATTGAGGCAAATTGTCCCGAGACATGGGACGATGATACAGTATTCGATTGGCCTATTAAAAAAGTATTAAGAAAGGAAGAATAAATGAAAATATCAATATCACAAGGCAATACTAAAATGGGCAAGGTTCCATCAATATCACTTCCGCCTATTAAATCATGTGGTAACTGCAAATCATGCGCCAAACATTGTTACGCGATGAAAGCATATCGAATGTACGAAGCGACAAGAAATGCGTATGACCGTAATTATGAATTAGCGACAGAAGACGGTGGTGAATATTTTAAACAAATAGATGAGTATTTGAAAAAGAATAAACCTAAAGTATTTCGATGGCATGTGGCTGGAGATATATTAAGTCCTATATATTTTTGTGGAATTGTTAAAGTTGTAGTAAATAATCCTAGTACTACATTTCTTATATTTACTAAAATGTATAATATTGTAAATGAATTTTATTCTTATTTTAAAATTCCCAAAAATCTTAAAGTATTCTTTTCAGTATGGCTAAATGAAGAAATAGATAATCCATATGGATTTTCAACAGCAAGAACAGTTGCCAAGGGCGAAACATCATTACATGATGGATTTATCTGCGAGGGCAATTGTGAAGCATGTATGGCTTGCTTTGAAGCTAAACACGGAAGTAAAGTTATATTTGAAATGCATTAAAATAAAATCCTTGACATATTTCTAAAAGTATGATATAATATCTCTTAGCCTGTCAATTTAATATAAAGTGAGGTTTTAGCTTGAAAAAAGTAGTTATTGCTGTAGTAGCACTTTTACTTAGCACATTCTATAGCACATTTTCTTATGCATCTAATGAGATTAAATTAAGGGCAACGGGATATTATATCGAAGGAATTAAAACTAAGGCAGAATTAAGAATGGAAGGCGGCAAGAAGGATAGATACGGGAATCCTTTGCGCCCTCTTCAAGATTTCATATTTGGGAGCTTCGTAAGCATCGCCACAGACCCACGCATTATACCGTCAGGGACGATATTGAGAATAAGAGAATTTCCTGGCGTTATATTTGTAGCATGCGACGTCGGGAAGGCTATTCGTGGCGCTCGTGTGGATCTGTGTGTTTTAACAAGGAAGCATGCTTATGAACTTCCTAAATATGTTCATGCAGAAAAGATTGCATATATTCCAAATATAAGACAATATAAAAACTATGGATTTGGAGACAACATCGCTAGGAGATAAATATATGGATATGACAATTGAAAGTGTAATAGAAAAATTAAAAGCACTTCCCAGGGGAACACTAATTCACGGTTGGGACGATGGCTCAATAATATTTCATAATCCAGATATAAATATAAGCGGAAGTATTGATGAGTCTAAATATATAAAATATGAAGCAGAAATATATTATGACCAATGGAACGGTTAAAAAGGAGACAATATGTTAATAAAAGATTTAAAGAAAATAATAACTAATATCGAAACTACATTCGGCGAGGCATATGCTGATTTATCACTAACCCCATCCGGCGACCCTCTGCTTAATTTTTATACAATAACTAATGATAAGATACTTACGCTTGATATATGGGATGACATAACTAAGTATGATGCAGCGAAGAGGATGAAGGCCATAAATTAGCTTGACATAACGCCCCAAATATGATAAGATAGGTTTATGATATTTTAAAAATTAATTCTAAGAAAGGAAAACGCCCCCAAGATTTACGGTCTTGAGAGCGCCATAGGTGTAATCCACAATGCCTATTCTAACAAAAAATCTATTGCATGTCAATAGGTTTACAATAAAAAATTTCATAAATCTTTTAAATCTTTCAGAAAGTAAGATTCAGTTTCAATATGGAATTGGGTCAAAACTTTTCGGCGCATGGCATGAAACGCTATCAGATGACCTATTTGCTCGTATGGATTACGCTCAGTTCCAAGGCAACGGCATCTATCTTATCCCAAACAAAAGCATATCAAGAAAATCGTCTGGAGTTTTAGATTATTCTAATCTATTCTTCGACATAGATCTTAAAGACAATCCTAAATATAAATCAGGCAAAGAAATAGCAGATGTGCTTCTTAATTACGCAACGTCATCTAATTGTCCTATTAAGTTTAACTGCATCGTAACTTCAGTTGGGGGGCCGCATGGTTATATACGAGTTACAGATGCCTCTAAAAATTCATATAAAGACATCTGGAAGGCCGTCGCGAATATAATAAGGGTTGACACTGGTTTGATACTTGACAGGGCTGTATCAACGCCTAATCATCCTATACGTTTGCCTGGCTCTTATCACAATAAAGACATTAACAATCCAGTTGAAGTAAGTTTAGTTAAAATCAATAACCAATCTATGACGGTAGGGGAAATTTATGAAGTTCTTAAATCTAAAATACTCCCCTCTGAAAATAGCAGTAAAATCAATACTTTAAAAAACACCAACAATAATAATGAAAGTATACCCCCTATATCTATACATAATATCTCTAAGTATATAATATATATAAGAGATAGTATATGTAGAGAAAGGGAATATAATCATATACGAGATAAGTATATGTTTAAAGATTATACAGAATTGTTTGGTTATATAAATAATCTTGATATGAAGGATATGTTTGACTTGGGCGCGACTAAGTCGGCCAAGTGCATCTTTCATGATGATAGAAAGGAGAGCGCAGTTGTTTATAATGGAAGCGATGACGGTAGCTGGCTTTATTATTGTCATAGCAGCAATTGCCCTATGCATGCCAGAGCCTTAAATAATACTCAAATGATTAGTGCGTTATGTAATGTTACGATATCAGATTTCATAAGGCAGTTAAGCGTTGAGGCAAAAATCTTTACAGGCAATGAACAATATAATAAAGAACTTAATAAACTTGCAACAAATCAAAATGCGTGGTTTGATTTAGAGGCATCTGATTATCCGGCGCTAACTAAGTTGCTTAAAAAGAATAAAGCAACAATACATGATTTAATTAATTATCAGATTAATCGGTCACAACCAGTAGATTTATACTATAAAGGCAAATCGTTAACATTTTTATCCAATCGTCACTTTGGCAGACTTACGAATAAAGACAAAGGAACGGCGAACCGTTTATTTAATCTTTTAGGTCAACTTGGATTAATTCAGAAGGTATTTATCGATGATGTTCCTACATCTTTCGCTGAAACATCTAAAACATTAGCACAGCAGTTTATAGGGCATAATGAGATTAGTTATTATGTTATGCCAGAATTTAATGAACAAACACTTAAAAGCGCAGAGGCAATAGCATCTAAACTATTAAATTGCACAATAACAATATCATCGTTATCGTGCGAAAAGATAGTTAATAATTTAGGCATTGAGGCAGCGAAGAAAACATATGTAATCAACGATGACATTAAGTGTTTGTTTTATAATCAAGATACGGACGAAGAGTTCTTCTTTATATCAAGTGGTAAATCGACATTTCCTGTCGAATTTAAGAACTTTATGATGAAGGAGGATAATGAAGAGTTTAATAAAGAAAGATATCTGAGGGCTGGACCTAGATAAAAGGAGAATAAAATGGGAATAGTAACTGATATTCGCAATAAAATAGAAGAAATAAGAGAAGATGAACGATTTGATAAAATTGACCTTTGTAATTGGCTTCAAAAATATATAAATGAATATGCAGATAGTCTTAATAAAAAAGTAAAAAAATATCAAAACAATAATAAAGAAAAAGTAATTCAAACATCTCGAAAGGCATCTGCTAAATGGAAAAAAGAAAATCCAGAAGCATATCGAGAACAGCAAAGAGAATATAAAAGAAGCGTAAGGGGATATTATGAAAAACACAGCAAAGAAATACTGTCCAAAGCAGAAAATAGTCTTAAAGATAATAGAAACCCTGAAATTATTGAAGTTGGGGGATTAGATGAAGAAAGCAAATAAACCTTGGACTACTGGCGATAATGTAATTCTTATGCCAGTATGTAATGGAACAATTAAGAATATAATTAAAGACCGAGCAACGGCAAGATTCAGCGACATATATGTTTTAGACATTGGGCCTGACTTTCATAATCCTAAAGAAACATATGATATAATAGACTGCGTTAACAGAGGCAATAAAAAGATAATATGGTTCGACCATCATTTCGACAGCTGGGACGTATTAGAACGAAATATGTATTCTAAGTCTAAGAACCTTGTTTTGTTAAGAACGACAAGCTGCGCTGAAATTATGAAAGGAGTAGAATTTGAAAAACTATCGCGCAATTTAGTTTGCTTCGGAACTGATGTTGATGGAATAATATCAGCAGCTATTTTATGTGCTAATAAATATCTTAATGATTCGCAGATCGATAAATTAATAAGTATAGCGCGTAAATGTGATACAGCGTCATTCTATGGAGATAATATTGCAAAAAAAGTACACCAGGCAGTTTATATAGCAAGACTAAAAGGCGAATGCATTCAAATGGTTGAGCTATTAGTTAACTTAGCCAAGAATAATTTTATGGGCAAATATCTAAAAGAGTTAACTGATTTAGTTAAAATGTATGAATTAACTGTGAATATGCAGAATCAACTGATACTTCATACATCTAAATATACTGATAATAATATAGCAATATTTAATTCTGATAACATCTGTAACGCAGATTTAACGATGATCTTTAGCAGATGCTATTCTCTTGGATATAATATAGTTATAGTGGAAAATACTAAGTTTATAAGAGTGGCTAGCAATAAAGTTAATTTGAAAGAGATATTTAAATTAGATCATGGTATGCCCTATAAGATACAACTTGATAAGCACCAATGGAATATTGAGGATGTAGTAAATAAATTAAAAGGAGCGATATAATGGGAAAAAGAATACGATATTCAGATTATATAAATTGCCCACATTGTGATAACGACATCGAATTAGATTTAGAGGATATTGTAAATGATAACGAGGGAGATATTTTAGATATTCTGGAAAATGAAATCGAAGAACGCGCAGAAGAAATAGCAATAAAATGGCAAAAAGAAGATAAAAAGCAAGCGCATGTTTGTTTTTTCGACCAGATAATCGAATTAATAGCTAAAATAAAATACTGGCCGGCTCCAGTAGATATTAGATATGAATTGGAGGAGATAATAAGACAAGCAAAAGAAAAAATGCAAAAGGAGTGATGCATTTGGTGGGACTTGTATTTCTAATGTTTGCGGTCTTACTAGATTTTCTAACAAGAAAAAATAGTTAAGAAAGTTCTTGACATTTAGAAACATCTATGTTAAAATGGCATTATAACAACAACAGAGGAGAAATCATATGGCACAAGTTAATATCAAAATTCCCGAAGATGACAATCAGAGCGTTGAACTATGCTTGAGGTTTGATGTAATCGCTAAGGCGATGAAGCTAACCAAACAGCAAGCAGTTCTTCAGGCTATTAAAGAGTTTAATATTACTCATGGAAACGTATTAAACGAAATGGCCTACAAAATCCCAGAATAATTATTTAAAAGGAGCACAAAATGGAAGATATTAGAGTATCTCCCACTAATAATGAAACGAGAAAACACATTTTAGTGGTTAATCAATTAATTCATAAGTTTGTATCGGCATTATTATATCGAGCGAATATGCATGATTCTACAAAACTTTCTGATCCAGAGGTGGAGAAATTTGTTGAATGCACTCCTCTTTTGGAACAACAAAGTTTCTCAGATCCAGAGTATAAAAAAACATTACAGACAACACTTAAAGATGCACTTTCTCATCATTATGCACACAATAGACATCATCCTGAGCATTTTAAAAATGGAATTGAGGATATGAATTTAGTAGATTTAATTGAAATGTTTTGTGACTGGAAAGCAGCATCATTAAGACAAAAAGACGGAAACCTTGAAAAAAGTATCGAATTACAACAAGACAGATATTCAATGCCCAGGGAAATAGTTAAAATATTTAAAAATTCAATTTCAGTATTTGAATAAGGAGCGACAATAATGACAAACGGTATGAATTTTCAAATTAGGAAAGCAGAAAGAACTCAGGTATGTCCTAAAATAGCAATATCCGGTCCGTCTGGATCTGGTAAAACTTTAACGGCACTTCTCATCGCTTATGGCATCACTAAAGATTGGTCAAAGATACTGGTTATCGACACCGAAAACAATTCATCAGAATTATACGCAAGTGCAAAAATCAATAACATATCGAAAGAGATTGGTCAGTTCGATGTTATTCCTTTCGGACCTCCTTATGCACCGGAAAGATATGTTCAGGCAATTAAATGCGCCGAGCAGGGTCAGTATAAAGTAGTAATAATCGATAGCCTTTCGCATTCGTGGAATGGAACTGGTGGCGCTTTAGATAAAGTTAATAACTCGCAGACCTCTAATTCATATGCTGCATGGAAACAGGTAACTCCTATATTCCAGAGAATGATTGATTCTATATTACAATCTCCTTGCACTATCATATGCACAATGAGAGCGAAACAGGATTATGTTATGGAAACCAACGAGAAGGGTAAACAGGTTCCTCGTAAAGTTGGCATGGCTCCGATTATCCGCGATGGAATTGAATATGAGTTTACCACCGTATTCGATATGAACCTCGATCATTATGGATTTACATCTAAAGATAGAACTGGTATGTTCGGTGGTCAGCTTGTTATGGACGAATCTATTGGCCATGCGTTTGAACAGTGGAGGATGTCTGGATCTCCCATTATCCCCCAGGTACAGCCTCAGCCTACATATGCACAGAATACATTCCAGCCTCAGCCCATGAATATGGCGCAACCTCAGCAGTATCATCAGCAGCCTCCTGCTGTCCAATATCCTCCATCATATCAGCCGGTACCTATGCCTCAGAATCCTCCGGCAAATAATATGCCACCTCAGACTCCTGCTGGACAGGACGTACAGGCTCGTTCTTTTGCGATAAACGAACTTATGTCTCTATTTGGCCAGATGGGAATTAACGGAGATATAGAGGCGCAGAAGAGAATAATAACACAGGCAACCGGAATAACTGATGTTATATTTAAAACACTTGGGGTCGAACAGATAACCGCTACATCTGCATTTATTAAAAATATGAACAACCAGCCTCAGAGCCAGCCTACTGGCGATCCTAATATATTATTCTAAGGAGCAGCATGCATGCCAGATACAGTTGATATTAATTCACAGATCGCAGAGAATCCGATTGACTTATCTGGCGACCCTGTTGTTCAAAGCGAAGTTGACCTATTATGTTTATTGTCAGATTTCCCCGGCGCTGTTGCTGAGATAGCGCCTAACATCCCAGACGATATGATAAGCAATAGCGCTGTGGGTAAACTGATAAAAGCGGTATTGAGAGGCCAACAATTTATAACACATAGCGTTATCGAAGAAACTGTTAATAATCAAGCATATAATGTTAAGAGAAGCACATTCTCAGTATCTGATGTTCCTAAAGTAGTAGAAGCACTTATATCACATTATAAACATAGATTCTTTACTAAAAGACTGCCACAAGCGTTAATAGCTTGCAAATCATTGACAGATGCGGTAGATAGCATTAACAACGCATATTCAATAGCGTTAACTGGACTAACTAAATATGAAGTAAAAGACAACAGGTTGTATGCCGGAGACTTCATGGCATATCTAAACAAGAAAGAAGATATATATAGGACTGGCCTTGGTAATATTGATAATTTAATAACAGCAAAGGGATTGGCCCTATCGCAATTAATAACTCTGGCAGCTGATACTGGCGTAGGCAAAACAATGCTTGCAGTTCAAATACTTGAGCATATAGCGCAGATGTATAATGTCCCATGCTGTATGTTTTCACTTGAGATGCCAGTAGAGCAGATGTTAGGAAGAAGGATAGTCCATTATCTTAATGGATGTATAACGGCAGATGAATTAATTCGCAAAGATATACCGGATGAGAAATTCTTTGAAGTTGAGGCGGCGGCTATACAGATGGCCAAAACTCCAATATTTATCAAAGATGATTTATATAACTACAACGATATATCTAACGCGATACGGTCAATGTGTACTAAGGGCTTTAAGTTCTTTGTAATTGACTTGCTTCAGTTAATTAAAATGCCTGGGTCTAAATTATCTGAGCGCGAACGCATTGATTGGATAACGGCAGATTTAAAAATATTAGCAAATAAATATAAGATAACCATACTTCTCATCAGCCATATGCATCGTAAAGATGATATTAAGATGAGAATTGATGGAACAGTAGTTCAGCGAGAACCTAACTTGGCAGATTTAAAAGGCGCGTCTGGAATAGAACAGAATAGTGATAAGGTAATGCTATTATGGGCGCCAGATGCAATAAATCCTAAAACAGATAACCCAAATATGTATCGATATCTAAAGTTTGGATTAAAGAAAGATAGATTTGGAATACAGTTTAACACATGGCTAAAGCATAATGTATTAAGTGGAATTATTGAGCCATGCGAACAGTCTGATATCACATATATTAATTCAATGATGGAGATACATAACTCAAAACAAAGCAAGAACACTACGTTTAAACAATATAAAAATCAATGTAATGAAAGGGAGAATTAAAATGACAAACGTTCCTCAGAAACCTCAGCTTATACTCACCGCTTGCAACTTCGACACCAGACAGACCCAGAATGGCACTAAAGTTAATGTATGGCTTGTATTTAACGATCTTATTTACGTTAAAGCCGAGCTTAAATTTAAAAAAGATGGCGGCATGTGGCTTGAGATAGCAAATTCTCCATGGCAGAAAGATGGTAAATGGAATAACAATTTCAAAGCCGGCTTTATTAATGATGATTTCAAAAAGAACCTTGAGGCTCAGGTTATCGCGAACTATCAGAGCGGTCAGACTTCTATCGTAATGCCGAATATGAGAACTAATTATGATACGGCTAAATATATGCATCCTAAAGCGCCTCAGCAGCCTCCTGTACAGGGTCAGCAGCAGTATCAGCAGCAACCTCCGGCGCAGCAGCCTCCCGCTAACTATGCACCGCAGGGATATGCACAGCAGCCGCCCCCTGGCTATGGATACAATAACAACAACTCGCAGTGGAATATGTAACATAAATAAAAATTAAATAAAGGATAGAGGCGATAGAAATATCGCTTCTATTCTATTTTAAGGAGCAATATGTTAGAAAAAAATATAGTCCTATGTCCTAAATGCAAACAGAATACATGGCAAGATTCAGTAGAGTCTGGAGTCGTTAGCGCGATAATGTTTCCTGATCTATCAGAAATAAATGTATGTGTTTACTGTCGTAGATGTAATAAAGTATTCAATATCTGCTATGACGAACCTGCTATACTTGAAATGACGAAGTTACAGTACGCAATTTGGAAGAAAACACAGCAGCCTGAAGTTGTGAAAGAAACAAAAAAGAAGAAAGAAGAAGTTGAAAAGCCATCATTATTTTAAGGAGCGCAATATGAATATAACATTAAAACAAGAAGAGGAAGTTGGATATTCCAAGCGAGAGTCAATTGATATTTCATTAAATGGCCATGGACTAGTAAAAGCATCCAGAGATAAGTCAGATCAAAAAGGAATATTTATAAAACTTAAGGCGAAAGGACATTATAAAGATAAAAATACTTTTGAACTTAAAGAACAAAATATTTCAACCTTTCTTGAGTTGTTATATGACCTCTCTGAGGTTGATACAATTGACTTATTAGAAAAAAATGTATATGTATTGCCATTCGCAAGTTCTAGTTTCAAAAAGACAATAGATAGATTAAAAGATCTTGCTGAAATGATTGATAAAAAATAAGGAGCGCAAATGGAAACAAATGAAATATTTATTAATATAAATAACAACTTAAGTTCGATATATAATATATTATGGTGGATAGCATTCTGGTTATTCTTAAACGCATTCTCATCTAATTTTCGTGAAGTTAAAATTACTAATATTAAAGATTTAAGATAAGGAGCTATATGATACATTCGCATGTTCATACTTGTTTCTCTGCGAAAGATTCATTAGTTCGTATTAAAGATTTAGTTAAAATAGCAAAAGATCGTGGATATAAGGCGCTTACAATAACAGACCATGGCTCAATAGGTGGCACACTTGATTTTTACGATGAATGCGTTGCTAACGATATCAAGCCACTTATTGGTTGCGAGTTTTATCTTAAATCTGAAACTAAACTAACATCGAATCCGCAGGAAAGAATGCATATAATAGTTATATGTAAAAATAAAACAGGATGGAATAATTTACTTAAACTAACTAAACTATCACATATAAACTCACACTATGTTCCGCTTACATCATTTGATGATTTAGCGGCCCATAGCGAAGGATTAATATGTACAACAGCATGCTTTGCCGGCCCGTTAGCAATGCCTATAATGAACTCAAGGTATGATTTAGCAGTTGAGCATCTTGAGCGCCTTAAAACAATATTTAAAGATGATTTATATTTAGAGTTACAACCTAACTCGCTGCCATCACAGCAGACTATCAACAATAGCATTTATGATCTGGCGATAAAGCATAATTTGCCATATATCGTAGGAATCGATACACATTATATCGATAAATCAGAGGCCAAGTCACAAGAAACATTGCTTGGCATTAATATGAAATCAACTATACTCGACCCCAAGAAGAATGCTGAGGCAGAGAATAAAGAAGACGAAGAACCAGGCGCAAAGAAAAGATATAGATTCGCTTTTGACAGTCATGAGTTTTGGTTTATGACTGAAGAAGAACTCTATAAGATGTGGGATGAAAACCACAAAGACATAGGCAAAGGAGTAGAAGACGGAGAAGCGCCACATATAATTGCGCTAATGAAAGCATTAGACAACGGACAAACAATGGCAGATAAAGTAGAGAAGTTCTCTATTTATCCAGATAGAAACCATCTCAACATGGTTTATGATATGACATCCATAGAGGATAGGGAGTTTAATCATTTCCTCGCGATTGATCAAGAACATAAGCAACAGCCGTTATCTCTGAAGTTCCTTCGATTTTTATGTCATAAAGGCATTAAAGAAAAAGGAATATTAAATAAACCTAATGCACAAGAGTATATCGATAGAGTTAAGTATGAGCTTAAAGATATTGAAGAAGCGAATATTTATGATTATCTTCTCATTATATGGGATTTGATAAACTTTTGTAAATCTAATAATATTCCTTATGGCAGTGGAAGGGGATGTTTAGATGGAGATACGATGGTATTATCTTCTAATGGGTTCAAGCAACTTAAATGTATAGATATTGGTGACGAGGTTTATTCTCATACTGGCAATCTTAAAAAAGTATTTAATAAAATGGAATATGATATAGACGAAGACGTTCTAAAAATAAAATGCGAACGTGGGTTTCAAGATTTAATATTAACAAAAGATCATAAAGTTTTGGCTAAACAAAGAAAGTTTATAAACTCTAAAAAGGGATATGAAAAAATAGATAATTTGATTCCAGAATGGGTTGAGGCTCAAAAATTAAATGTTGGAGATTTAATTTATACGCCATGGCCTAAACAATATAAAGAAATAGAAATTCCAGCTATCGATTTAGCGAAATATATTGTTGATCCACAAGATACATATGATGACGAATATTTATATCTTAAAGAGTATTTGCATAATGAAAAAAGTATTAGAAGAATTGAATCTGAAACAAAAATAAAATATTGGCCACTATATTTATTTTTAAGGAATGGAAAGTCATTAAAATCTGAATATATTTTAAAATTAAACGAATATTGTAACAAATATAATTTAACCATAGATGAATTAAAGTTAAATGACAATTTTCAAATACGAAAAATAAAAAGATTTATTAAAATCGATGAAGATTTTTGTTATTTAGTTGGTCTATGGATTGGAGATGGATATGCTGCAAAAAAACCGAGTCCTAAATGGATGCTATGCTTTAATAATACAACTAAATTAGATATATGTAACTGGGCAGTTAAATATTTAGAAAGTATAGGATTTCATTGTTCTATTAGTACATATAGTGGACAAAATGCAAGAAATTTGTGTGTATCTGGACACATATTATCTTCTGCGTTTTTAGAAATATTTCCTTATGGACAAAAAAGCACTGATAAGAGTATGGGCGATTTTATAAATATAAATAATAGCCTTTTAAAAAGAGTTCTAGACGGGATAATTGATTCAGATGGACATATGCAAAAATATGAAATTGAATCAATAAAAACTACTAGTTTAAAATTAGCACTTGATATAAAGTATTCTCTTTTAAAATTAAAATCAGTTGCAACAATAGTAACCAATGAAAACAAAAGTAAAGTGAGGAATAATAAAATTAGTTATACTCTTCTTTTTAAAGGATTTAAGACCGGGCCATCGTCCAAATTGATATATAATGAAAATGGATATTTTGTTAAAATATCAAAAATATTTGAACAAAAATTAAATAAAGTTTATGATATCTCTATAGAAGATGACTATTCATATCTTACATCAGAAGGAATTGTTCATAATAGCGCTAGCGGGTCATTGATAACATATTTATTAGACGCACATTCTGCCGATCCACTTATATATAGTCTATTATGGGAGAGATTCTATAATGCCGGAAGAAAAAACAGCATCCCTGACTATGATTTTGACTGTTCATCTGAACAGCGATATAAAGTTATAGAGTATCTCGTTTCAAAATATGGAATAGATAAAACAGCAATGATATGTAATTTCTCTTTCTTTAGGCCCAAGTCTACATTTAAGGCAGTATGTAAATTTTATGGAATGACATATGAACAAGTTAACGAAGCATTGAAAGATGGCCGTCATGTTTCAGATGATGATGATGATGAAGAAAATGGAATGCAAGATGATAAAGAAATAAATCTATCTGCAATTAAACAAGAAATGCAAGATATATTTACAATTAAATCAGTCAAAGAATTATTGGACATGAACCCATATGCCGAAGATATTAAAAGAGACTGCATGTCTATAGTTGGATGCGTATCTAATAAATCAGTACACGCTTGCGGTATCGTTGTTACAGCATCTCCACTAGTTGATTTATGTCCAATAACAACCAAAAAGTCAAATAATAAAGCCATGTCGGCAATAGAGCAAACTACAGAATGGGACATGAAGATGCTTGACCGCTCAGGATTTATGAAACTTGATATACTTGCACTATCTACTGTTGACACTATTAATAGCACCATTCAGTATATTAACTCGCCCGATCACACAATGCATTCGTGGAAATCATTAGATAAAAACGACCCAGAAGTTCTTAAGTTGTTTACTTTAGGACAAACCACAGGAGTGTTTCAGTTTGATTATGGAAAAGAGTTACAGAGATTATGTTTGGAGTTTAAGCCAAAATCTTTTTCTGATATATGCGCTCTTACGGCTCTTGGACGCCCTGGCGCAAAGATGTTCCTAGAGCAATACATGAGAAATAGAGGAAAGGCTGACCATGAAATACAATTAGAAGACCCTCTTTTAAAACCGATACTCCATGAAACTAATTATGTATTGGCATATCAAGAGCAGCAGATGGCGATAGCGAAAGACCTATGTGGCTTTAATCTTAAAGAAGCAGATGATTTACGTAAGATTATTGCGAAGAAGCAGGAAAGTAAAATACCAGCAATGAAAGAAAAGTTTGTTAAAGGATATGCAAAGCGCACAGGAAACGAAGAAATGGCCAATAAGATATGGGACGCATATTTTTCTAATTGCGAATACCTATTTAATAAATCGCATGCCGTTGCATATTCATTTAACTCTTATGCTACTGCATATTACAAGCGATATTATCCAGTAGAATTTATGGCATCTGTCATTGATGCCAACAATGATGGTAAAAGAGAAAAAGTTGTCCCTTATGTGTTTGAGGCAATGCGAATGAAGATAAGAATACAGATCCCAAATATTAGATATTCGCCGGCCAAAACAACTCCAGATAAATCTAATAATAGAATATACCTTGGCCTCAATACAATAAAGGATATGTCTGATTCTGTAGCAGCGAAATTTAATTCTCGTGGTGATTCTGAATTAATATCAACACTATTTAACCTACCTAAACTACAGTATGAAGCAATGATATTATCTGGCGCTTGCGATGGATTAATCAAAGAAATTAACAGAAGATCATTATTAGAAACAGTACAGGCATATCATAAATTAAAATCAGATTGGTCCGAGTATAACAAGAAATATAAAGATTATCTTGAGAAAATTAAAACGGCAGAGCAAAAAGGGAAGAAGACATCAGCCAAAGAGCCTAAGAAACCAGAGAATGAAATAGCAGATGCAGTATCATTTCCTAAATTAGATTTGGCTGATTTTACATTACAAGAAAAGATAGCGCATGAAGTAGAGTATCTGGGGTATAGTCATAGCGATCCTGATTTTAAATATATGCCTCATATACTTGGAACAACAATTCATAGCTATCGTCAAAAGGAAACGCTGCAAAATAATGATGTTGTGTTTATATACGGAGAAATAACTGATGTCAAAGAGAAGAAAACTGCCAATGGCAATGACATGTATACGCTTAGGATTCAGCCTAAGACTATGCAGTATGGCTTTTTTGCAACATGTTGGGAAAATAAATTCAATAAAGAAGAAATGATAAATGGAGCCAAGTTTATATTCAGAATGAAAGTGAATGAATATATTGGCAGAGATAAAAAGTTGGTTAAGGGATTTAATGTAATGGATTATAAAAAGGCAGATGAGATATGGAAGTAACTATTAAAAGCATAACTACTAAAAACATATGCGAATATATCGCAGAATTTGCAAGGGTATGCACAAGAAGAGATGAAAAGCCATCAACTCCAGAACAAGACTTGAATAGATGTATTAATCTATGGAAGATGGAGCATGGAACGCCATTTGAATCTATTAATATCGACTTTCTTGTTGAGGATGTTAGTAGGAGTTTATTGGCACAGATAACAAGATATCGCCATTCATCGTTTAATGTAGAAAGCCAACGATACTGTAAATATGTCGAGCCTATTAAGTTTATAATACCCGAAGAGGCGCAAAATCAAAAATTTAGTACAAATTCTGTATTGAAAAATATGGAAGACGCATATGATATAATGATTAAGTGCAAAGTTAAACCAGAAGACGCTCGTTGTGTTCTTCCTAATGCTACTCCGACACGCTTTAGAATGGTTGTTAATTTACGAGAGTTCTTTCATATATATAAACAGCGTTCAAATTCTCATGCCCAGAAAGAAATATACGATTTAGTTGAATTAATGTTTAATAAACTATATGAAGAAGTAGATAATAACTCTCAAAAACTGTTGACATTTATGCAAAAAAATGTTAAAGTATCTATCCATAAACTTATTGAGGAAATAGAAGATTTATGTTTTGAAGACCCGTATGGAGCGTTACAAGAATTAATTCTTAAATATAAGGAGCTTGTTTGATGGAGTGCAAATCATCATATCTATTCTTTTCACCAGAAGATATAATAGCTTTAAGCAAATTTGCGTTAGATATTGATAAAATCAAAATCGATGCTATTGATAACTTTGGCAGATTCCAAGGGTATGAAGTTACGATCTATGGCAATATTCAAAAGATAATAGGCAATGGCCATAAACTAAAAGGATTTAAAATAGATAAAGATGGCCAGTCAGCAAAACAAATGTTTAAGGCGCGTGGTACGCCGGCAGATTTTATGAAAGATTAAGGAGCAAAAAATGGCAGAGAGAGACTACTCACAGATAATAATGCCCAATAAAGAGAAATGGTATAAAGATGGAATGGAACATGTTAGCAACTCAAAAGTAGAGTGCTATAGCATGTGTTCATTGAAGTGGGCGCTAAAATACATATTAAAAGAAAAAGAGCCTTGGAGCGATAATCTGGCATTTGGTCAGGTCCATCATACAATATGCGAAAAAATACTAACTGACGCTTATAACGATAAGAACTTCTATAAAACAGTTAACCAAGAATATATCGATAAAGTCCTTATTCCCGAATGGCATAAGTCATTTGCGGTTGAATTTGAAAATCATAATCTTGAAAGCAAAGAATACGAAGATATTAAGAAGATGAGCTTCAATTCAATTCCAGTAACACTTAAGTGGCTTGTTGAACAGGAATTTGAACTTATATCAATTAAAGGAAACGATGGCAATATGATACCGGCACAGGAATTTGGAGTTGGCGTTCCCATTGAGAATCCTGCCAATAAGAAAATACTTGATAATTACTATTTACAAGTATGGCCCGATGCCGTAGTTCGTAATAAACTTGGCGAGATAATAATACTAGACCATAAAACTGCTGCTCGTCGTTATACAGATGATAAACTTAAAACAGCAATGCAGCTTCCTCTTTACGCTTATGCACTTAAAGATATACTTAAAAGTAATGGCTATGATTATAAATTCAAAGTAGCATATGCGGTATTGCTTAAGCAGAAAAATATAGCGATTGAATATTATATAAAAGACATTGATGGCGAAGATATTAATGCAGCTCTTTACAAAATCTGTATGGCAGTAGATGGCATGGAAAAGAAAGCTATAACCGCCACTCCATTAGAAATGGCCCATTCTTTTTGCGGCTTTAAAAGTAAATGTATGTGTTTAGATGGAGATTGCATTAATTATAAGAAAATTATCGAAATAACCACAGGAAATTATGAGCCTCCTAAAAAAGAAATAAAGAAGGCAGAAGAGGGGATAGGCAATGAAGAAGTTCAAAGAGATAGCACAGAAAGCAATAACGCTTCCGTTGAAACTAAAAATGAATGGTGGTGAGAAACAAGTGATAATTAAAGATATTAATACTTTAGCTCCTTATCCTAAAAGCAAAGCACAGAAAGAATGTAAACACGAACATTATCGTTTTTTAAATCGCAATGAACGCCGTAAAAAAGAATATGTTAAGATCGGCGCTGAGGCTGGATGCTTAGATTGTGGATGTTTATTTATAAATATTAAGGAGGAAAGAACCTTTGGTGGAAAATAATTTAACAAATCATATTAACGATATGCTATTAAAGATGTGTAGTAAAGAAACAAGCAATATGGTTGAGTTAGATTTTAAACTTGATGGCAAGCCGTTAATACTTAAGAATCGCAAACAGATTATATTTAATCCTAAAACAAAAAAGCCGATGATAATATCGAATAGCGACCATGAAAAACATATCAAAAGCGTTATACAATCTTTATCAATACAGAGAATGAAGTATTCTGATATTAAGTTTCCAATACAGCAATTCTTTATATCGTATGAGTTTCATTACAATGATAGGCGTATGGGCGATCTTACAAACTTATTTGAAGCGCCAAATGACGCGATGAAAAAGGCTGGTATAATAGAAGACGATAAATTCTTAATAAGCGTGTTACCATCGTGCAGAGTGCTTAATAAAGAATGGACTGGTACTATTATAAAAATGTTTGTCCCGAATGGAATAAATCATATAGTTGAATAGGAGTGATAATCAATGGGTTGCTGTTCAAATCAGAAATGTATTATTAAGTTTAAAAAATTAAATCCTAACGCACAGATTCCGGCCAAAGCATTTGCAAGTGACGCTGGCGCTGACCTTAAATCAGTTGCTAATCTAACAATACCGGCTGGGAAACACGCTATAGTTCCAACAGGACTCGCAATAGAAATGCCCGAAGGCTGGGAGGCCCAGGTGCGTAGTAGAAGCGGATTAGCGGCTAAAAAACAAATATTTGTGCTTAATGGAGTAGGTACTGTTGATTCAAGCTATCGTAACGAAATAGGTGTTATACTACAGAATCTTGGCACCGATCCCTTTGTCATAAATATAGGAGATAGAATAGCACAGATAGTATTAAAACAGGTGCCACTTGTCGAATTTATCGAAGTTGATAATCTATCCGAAACAGATAGAAATATGGGCGGATTTGGTTCGACGGGGGTTAAATAAGGAGGATTTGTGAATACTGAACTTGTATGCAAAACAATTGAAAACATATCAAATTCATATATAACATACTGTTATTTTTCCGAATTAAGTAGGCTAGCATTAATATTAATAATGTCGCTTGGGATCTATAAACTATTTTTTGAAACTCCCAAGCCCATTAAATAAAACAAATAAAATAGCGAGGGCTTCGGCCCTCGCTTAACTTAAGGAGCAAATATGATATATTTTAGTGCAGATTTACATTTAGATCATGACAATATTAGAAAATATTGCAACAGGCCATTTAAAACAGCAAAAGAAATGAATGATAAAATAATGGATAACTGGTCTGACACTGTTAAAAAAAATGACCAAATTTATATACTGGGCGATATATGCATGAAGCCTACCGATCTTATTATTGATCAAATAAATAGCTTGCCAGGACAAAAGCATTTGATTATTGGCAATCACGATAAACATAATTTAAGAGAGCTATCTAAATGCTTTAAAACAATAGATATGTATAAAGAAATAAAATATAATGATTTATTGTTTGTTTTATTTCATTATCCAATGGAAAGTTGGAACTGTTCATATCATGGAAGCATCCATCTTTATGGACATGTTCACAATTCAGAGTTTTTAAATACTAATGTTGTAAATAGATTTAACGTTGGTGTAGATGTTAATAATTTTACGCCAGTATCAATAGAAGAAATATTTAAAAAAAGAACAAACCCTACGTGGAAACAGGAGCGATAATATGATTAAAACAATATCTCTTAATTCAATAGGCAAGTTCAAATCAATATCATTCGATTTATCGTCTGGAGTCAATATAATCACAGGAAAGAACAGAGCCGGCAAGTCAACAATCAAGAATGCAATGCAGTTCGCCTTAACTGGCGAATGTTCTGACCGTGACAAGAAAGATTTAATATCAACAACGGAAATAGGTAAAGCTGAAATATCTGCTGTTATAAACTATAATGGCGAACATACAATTGTGCGAAAATTAGAACCGGCATCAGTGACATATGATGGCATTAAGAAAGCAATATCCAGAAAGAAAGATGTTGACGCGCTTGAATCAGAAGGATTTAATAAATATGTGCTAACAATGCTCTGCGATAATTATAACTTCTTCATGTTAGCGCCAGAAGTTCAAGAGAAGATATTATTTAATTATTTTAGCGGTGATACTGCCATTGATTTATCTAAATATAATCTTAAGCCGGAAGAACTTAATGAGTTCTATGGTATGACATCATCAACGATTCCGCTTTATTATAAGAAATTTTATGATGAACGTACTGCACAGAAACATAAATTACAAACAATAAAGACGACGACTGGCAATAACGAATCTGCTATAAAAGAACTTGGCGATGTAATAGCGTCAAGTGGCGACATTGAAAGTAAGAAAGCAGAACTTGAATCTCAATATAAACAAATCAAAACAGTGCCTCAGAATTATTTCGCTCAGTTATCATCAGCAAGCGAAATGCTTAAAGAGATAATGAGAATACATTATGAATCTGAGTTTAAAAATAAAATAGACTCTATAAACGCTAAAGGCATTGCCAATAAAAATATAATAGAAAAATGCTCACAGTTTGCTGGCAAGTGTCCATTATCTAAAGATATTGCATGTGGTTCGTCTGCTGCTATAGATTTATATATTTCGTCACTTAAAGAAGAGAATATGAATCTTAAAGAAGAAATCCAGGCAGTTATTGCATTAGATAAAGAAGCAGAGGCTAAGTTTAATGAAGAACAGAAAGAAAGAATAAGGCAAGCAACTATTGCAGTTAACAATGCACAAAAGGCGTTAGATGATGAACTTGCCTTGACTGACAAATATAATGAAGAAGCGAGAGCGTTTAATCTTAAACTTAAAGAGGAAATAGATAAACTCGACCTTATTCTAATGAACGTCGCAAAAATGGAACAACTCGATAAAGAAATACAAAAGTTGGAACAAGAAGAAGTAGCCACATTAAAAAGAATAGATGACCTTGAGCGCTATTTAGATATAACTGGTAAGGGAGAGAATGGGATTGTTGCTTCGTCTGTTGGTTCGAATATAGGTTCATTCTTCCATTCTGTTAATGATTATGCTAAAGATTTTGGATTTGAGTTTAAGAAAGATGAGTCTAAAACTGAATTTGGAATTATAATCAATAACAAGACAGTTAATATGCTGAGTTCATCAGAAAAAATATTAGCTTCGGTCGCAATTCAAGTTGCAATTGCCAAAATTTCGGGGTATAATGTGCTTATGATTGATGACATAGAAGTGATGGAGGCAAGCTATATCATGGACTTAGTAGAAAAATTAAACTACTCCAAAGTACAAGCAATAATTGTTGGCCATAGCCTCCCTGCATCGATGTTTCAACCAGAAACAGCTAATGTAATACAATTATAGTAATTACATACAAATTAATACGGAAAAGCGTCTGTGAAATATCAGGCGCTTTTTCATACGAAAGGACGAGGAAAGATCAATGAATTTTAATGAGAATCAGTTGGCATTATTAAACGAAAGGTATTTTATCGAAAAAGCTAATGGAGAAAAAGAAACATGGGAAGACTTATCAATGAGAGTGGCTGTTGCAATAGCAAAAGCATCGCATTCATATAACGATAGAAATTTTGAAGAAGAAACAAAAGAATATTATGAATCTATTTTAAATTTTGATTTCATTCCTGCCACTCCAATTCTAATGAATGCTGGGACTGAAAAGCAGCAGTTATTTTCATGTTTTGTCACACAGCTACAGGACAATTTAGAAAGTATTTATACCGAACTTGGACTGTCTGCCAAGATATTTTCTGGAGCTGGCGGAGTAGGGTATGATTTTGGACAGCTAAGACCAGAGGGGTCTAAAGTTTCCGGAAGAGGCATATCTTCTGGCGCATTATCATTTATGAAATTATATGATACTTCGTGTGGCATAATTAAAATAGGCTCTGGTTCTCGCCGTGGGGCCATGCTTGCTGCTCTTCCCGTAGACCATCCAGAAATATTAGATTTTATTAAATGCAAACAGAATGGCAAAGATTTTAAAAATTTTAATATTTCAGTAGTTATAACTGATGAATTTATGGCAGCTGTAAAGATGGACGGAGAATATGAATTAAAGTCTTTTAAAAATAATCCAGAGAAAAAAACTCTTAAGGCTAGAAAAGTTTTTAATGCGATTGTCAATCAAGCCTGGAAGACTGGAGAGCCTGGAATATTATTTTTAGATGCCGCAAACAAGTATAATCCAACTCCTAAACTTGGTAAGTACATTTCATCGAACCCTTGCGGAGAAGTTGTAGGGATAGATGGGTCTGTATGTTGTTTAGGACATATTAATTTTGCCACTATAGTTACTGATGGAAAAATAAATTATAATGAATTAGAAAAAAGAATCAGAATTGGAATTAGATTTTTAGATAATTGTATAGACGTTAACAAATATCCACATGAAAAATTTAAAAAAGTTTCTTTAGCTACGAGAACAATAGGGCTTGGATTCGCAGGATTTGCTGATTTATTAGTACAACTCAATATTAGATATGGATCAGATGAATGTTTCAAATTAATAAATGAAATTGGTTCGTTTTTTCAAGAAATATCTCACGATGAATCTTTTAAAATAGCATTAACAAGGGGAAATTATCCCGCATTCGAAAACAAAACTCCTCTTAGAAGAAATGCGTCAACTAATACAATAGCCCCGACGGGATCAACCGCTATGATTGCAGACTGTTCTTATGGAGTAGAACCATATTTTGCTATAGCTTTTATCAAAAATTGCATGGATGGCAAACAATTTGTTTATGGCAATAAATATTTTGAAAGCTATTTAAATACTCTTCCGTTTGATATAAAAGATGAAATATTAAAATATGCTCAAACTTATGGGACCTTACATGGGATAGATAAAATGCTTTTGCCTAATTATATTATAGATACTTTTGTTACAGCACATGATGTTGAGCCTAGGAATAGGGTAAAAGTTCAAGCTGCTTGGCAGAAATACATAGACCTATCAATATCTTCAACAGTTAATCTTCCCGAAACTGCAACAAAAGAAAATGTTGCCGAAATATATATGCTTGCATGGGAGTATGGATGCAAAGGAATAACCGTATATAGAAATAACTCAAGAAGCATGCAGGTTCTTAATATAGAAAAAGTTAAAAACACTTGGACTTGTGAAATGTGCGGATATATAGAGGAATTATCAGAGGGTATAAACCCAGAAACTACTTGCATTAAATGTCCAAAATGTAATCATAAAAGCTGTGCATAATTTAAATGGGGGGAAATTATGAGTGGTTTAAGAGGAAAATATAAATTAAACAGAGAATGTTTTATTAAAGATAGTTTATGCTATATACCCGTTGGGAATAATAAATATGCAATATGCGATGCAGATATGATAGATATTGTAAATAAATATAATTGGCACATCAAAGATAAGCAAAATATTTATGCATGTACGAATATAAAAAAAGAAACCAGTGGATATAGAAATTTATATTTACATCATTTAATTTTACCTAAAAAAGAGCGTTTTACTATAGACCATATTAATAGAAATACATTAGACAATACATCCGAAAATTTAAGATATTTAGAATTTAAATTCAATACATATAATTCAAACAAACACATTAGTAATACATCAGGATATTTGGGAGTAAGCTTTCATAATAGGTCAAATAAGTATTCAAGCGCAATTTGTGTAAATGATAAAGATATTCATTTGGCAGCTAGACGCTCAAAAAATATTGCCGCTAAAATTAGAGACTTAGGATCGCTTTTCTTTTTTAAAGAATATGCAGTTCTAAATTTTCCTGAGAATAAAGATGAATATTTAAATAATCTTAAAGGAATTAATAATATTACAGATCTTAGAACTCTTTTTAAATTTAAATATCCAGACTTCATTGATAAATAAAAGAATTATCTAATAATTAAGAATGTTCTTGACATTCTATTTAAATTATGATATTATATACTTATGGAGGCGATATGGAAGATTTACATTTGATATTATTGCGCGGTAGGAGTGGAGTTGGCAAAGATACATTTGCATGGCATATACAGGATATCTGCAAACATTTTGATATAGCAACAGAAATATTCCCATTTGCTGATGCAGTTAAAAAAGAAACGGCAGAAGTATATGGTCTTGATTATGATAGACTTCGAACTGATTATGCCTATAAAGATTTACACCGCAAAGAGCAAATATATATAGCAAACAAAAGGAGAGAAGAGGATAATCTCTACTGGTTTAAGAGGACATGGCAAGCAATACAGGAATGGCGCGATAAACAAACAGCAAAACATAGAATAGGTATTATAACTGATTGCAGATATAACAATGAAATATATGGCGTAGAAACTTTGTTGAGAGATGAATTAATAAGAAATGCTTGGCCGGCATATATTTATGTTAATGATATCGCAATGTTGAAAAGATTAGGACATGATCTTAAACGATTTGCAAACTGGAAACTGCTTGAAAATGATGTATCAGAAAGAGATGTTAGAATAGATAACTATCCGTATTATATGATAGTCGATAATTCAAACGATAAATCATTCCTCTATATGGATGCAGCTAAAATAATAAGTCAGATAACAAATATAGGGATGGTTGAATTAATTAATAAAGTGTAGTAAGCCATAAGGAGCGAATATGGTTAAGAAATCAAGATCTAAATCTAAAAAAATAGAATTAACCCCTATTGAAGGACTAACAAAGTCTGAGTGTTCAGAATTTACAATTCTTGATGATTCAGTTCAAGACGGAGAATGGGTTGATACATCTAAGTTTCCATATATGAAATTTAATTTTGACAAATTAAATCCTATGCAAGCTGGCATTTTAGAATATATAGATAAGGATGTTAACCTTGTAGTATGTTCAAAAACTGGCTCTGGAAAGACATTAGTAATAGAAATGTTGGCAGCTTATACAATAGCGAATGGCAAAAATGCGATATATATGTCTCCTATGAAATCTTTATCTAATGAGAAAATAGCAGACTGGAATGACATAGAACATGATTTCGCAGACAAAAAAGTTGCGATATTAACAGGAGATTATGGCAAATCAGAAGCCGCACTTAAATTAATGAATGAGGCAGATATAAATATATTAACTAATGAAATGTTAGATAGCGTTACACGATCAGCAACTCCAGAAAAACATCCTTGGATATATAATTGTGGAATGATGCTTGTAGACGAGGCTCACGGCTTATCTATGCCCAATCGAGGCCACAAGACAGAGTCTGCGCTGATGAGATTTTCTGAACATAATCCCAGCGCAAGAATCGCACTCATAAGTGCAACAATTCCCAATGTAGAAGAACTTAAAAAATGGCTGACGCTTTTAAATGGAAAAGAAACAATTATATATGAAAGTAAATTTAGACCTTGCTCGATGATGAAACATTATATCAAAATGGAGGTCCACAAGGGATGCTCGGAAATAGAAGCAAAGCAAGAGTTAATCGCTAAACTCTTAAATGAGAAAGAGAACGATAGTTTTATTACGTTTGTAGGAAGCAAAAAGATCGGGAAAAAGATATCAGACAACTTGACAGAAAATAACATTCCATCTAAGTTTTATAAAGCCGACCTTCCAATGGAAGAAAGAAATGAATTATGTGCGTCTTTTAATAGAAAAGAATTTCGTTCACTAGTCTCTACCAGTGGACTTTCAGTTGGCGTGAATCTTTGCGCCAGAAGAGTATTAATCCCATATACTACTTATGGTCTTAATCAAAAGATGACCGTTTCTGAGATTACACAAATGATGGGGAGATGCGGAAGATATAAATATGAAACCGAGGGAGACGCTTATGTTTTTATAAAAGATAAAAACTTTAATAGCATCGTTGATGAAATACAAAAGGGACAGCCGGTAATATCACAAATGCAAGATGCTGATACAATTGCTTTTCATGTATTATCTTCTATTATGAATAAGAAAATACGTAATCCGCAAGACCTAATTGAATGGTATAAGCGCACTCTCGCTAAGATACAAACACGAGACATGGAATACTATGAGGCAAAAGAAGTGTTCAACCGCTTGGTCAAATGTGGATGTATAATCTTAGATGTTGACGGAGAGAATTACGTTATTACTCAAACTGGAATAATCGCATCAAATTT
This sequence comes from uncultured bacterium, assembly GCA_937903605.1. Lineage (GTDB taxonomy): Bacteria > Patescibacteriota > Patescibacteriia > Magasanikbacterales > GWA2-37-8 > JAKLGL01. Next base: position 84,803 of record CALCZC010000016.1, on the reverse strand, counting down.
TTATCTTCTTCCAGAGGATATGTTAGCATGGAAAAAGAACTTTGATATGTTCTATAAAACACAGGAAGATAATAAACTCGATCTGCATGCAGAAGACTTATTATTTTCTCAAGCACTTGCTCATATACCTACATGGGAAGTGAAACAGAAAGCATGGATATCACAAGAAGAAATATCAATGGCTTATGAGTTCTTTAACTTCCCTCTTAAAAAGGGCAGCGATAAAGTTGCATTGGCATATTACCTTATCCTTAATAACGATGCATATCAATCAGCAATATCACAAGAACCCAAAGTTAAATTCTTCCATAACACTATAGAGCAGATTAAAATGGATAGCGAACGAATAATAAGCGCATTATCTTTGCTTGATGTTCGCACTAAGAAATGGCAACAGAGCGATTATTGGTCGATGATGGCAACTCGCTTAAGATATGGTGTTCCGCCGGAAAGATTAGAACTTTGTAAAGTAGAAGGCATTGGCGGAGCGAGGTCAAAGATGTTATGGGATAATGGCATAAGAACCGTAAATGATTTAGTAAGAAATCAGCATAAAGTAAAAGAAATAGTTGGAGATAAAGTAGCAGAAAAAATAATACCAAGTGCAATGGCATTGGGTCAGGAACAGTGGTGGTAATATGATTAAATTTTGGGAAGTTGAATATATAGCCGAATTTAATGCTCCTGGATATGAAGATATAAATAAAGTTCCAGTTAAAAGACCATTTTTAATTTATGATAATGCAATTAAAGCAGTAGAGGATTGCAATAAGTGGCTCAATGAATTAAAAGAAAAAAGAATAGTTGGGAATATAATTAGAGAGCCATATATATATGAAGTCTGGTCATATGATAAGGAGATAAGATTATGAAGATACATTGGAGGCTGGCCAAGAAATATATCGAAAAGTCAGATAGAAAATCAGACGGATGTAAATCAGCATCTAACTGTGAATGTTGCGAAATAGAAAATAAAGATTGTACCAAATGTAATAAAGGCTGCTTAAATTATATTGGCTGTGGCCCGTGGAATAGATGCGAGAGGCCATGCAAATATTGTTTATACTGGACTGGATATGGCCTTGAGTATGAAGATTCTTTAGACAATGATGGAGTAATTTTATGATATTAATAGTTAGTGGTTATATCGCACATGCGCCCCATAAATACTCTCATCTTATTGATATTGAAGATAAGAAAATAGTTGAGGCGCTTATAAATAAATATGACAAGGAAATAATTCATATTGTTAGTTCTCCTGGGGCATTTAACGAGGCATTTAAAAGCGATAGAGTTTACTATAAACTTATATCAGAGGACCAAGATTTAGTTCAGAATTGGATAAGTGCTAATTATGGCAAATATGCCACAATTATATCTGTATCAGATGGCTGCATTACTCCATCTTTGTCTGGATTAAGCCTTAAAAAGCTGATATTATTTAACACTGACATAATGGGGAATGACCAGGACCCTATGAATTTAAATAGCGTTATTGCTATTAATGCTGACTCGCTTGATATATTCTATGGCCGTATCGCAGTATTTAGATTTATACAGGATTCTGAACAGTTTTATATAACTGATAACCATTTAAGCACTCATATGGCTTATGGGATAGATAATATGGTTAATTATATAACTTCTCTTGATACTGCTAAAGAATGTGAGATTGAGTTATATCAACCTAAGTCATTTCCCGATGAAGATTTAGTAGCAACATATAAAGAATACCATGATATCATTAGCGATTTGCAGATTAATATGCATATGTTAATATATGACCGTACTAGCGAAACATATATGATGTCAGGCGATAAAGACAACTCTACATTCGCAATAATTCAAAACAAATACATTGGCGTTGAAACAGGAAGGACTAAAGTATCTTATGATATCCCTATGGATTTCTTTAAGATGGCAGTAGCGCTTAAGATTAAATCTCAAATGCATTGTTGCATTCATTGGGATGCGTTATACAATAATATGATGTCAAGATATATCGTTAGGCCATATCCATTTTCATATCTGCCAAGCAAGGATATATGGAGAACTCAAATAGATACGGTTGCGCCGGCAGTAGATAGCATTAATGACCTTGGATGGGGGCTTATATACGAAGAAGGTCATGGGTATTATTTGATTGCAACCTCGCCGAATACTTTGGGCATGGCATTCAGAGAGATTATGATGTTGACTGCGCCGATATCAAATAACGAATACCTACTAAATGCTACGGCAAATAAAGCCGGCATAAATTGGAACCTAAAAAAATCAGTATATGATAAATTGGTTAAGTCGATTATATCAGAATATAGTACGCCACAAATATTAATCGCTAATAATATTGACGATAATATTTTATCTACTGATATTTCGAAGCAGCAGATGTTTTATTCAAATCCTTTATCTAAGAATATAAATTGTTTTAATGGCCCGATACATCCGCAGATGAAGTATGATATAATATTATTTTATGGAACATATGAATATCAATCTTTAAGCTATTCGGAACAGCTATTAAAATGGAAGAAAATGAAATCAATGCTATCTGATGGTGGCAAGATCATAATAGTTGGACCATATCAACGCAAGCATGATAATAGTGGCAAAAATGAAATTGAGATTGAAACTTACAAAGGCGGAGTCGTTACATATAGAACAACTCCGGCAAGCGAAACAACAACGAAAAGAACTATGGCAATAAACTCATCAGAGGCGTCGTTTACTTGCCCTTATAGCCCATTAGAAACTGATTTATTAAATGTATTAGCGAATGATTTTATAATCGATAAACAAAGACTTAAAGATATTTATTGTTATACTTTTAAACCACGAAAGGAATAAATAGTATGGATATATTCTCAATGTCATTTATAGGGATAATTACAGGGTTAGCGTTTATTCATTTTTTAATAGATATATATTCAAAGCCTCCGAATATCAATACAGAAGCACTTAAAAAATGGATGGAAGGCCAAGAAAACATAAACATGCAGATCGGAAAGTGTTTAAAAAATATAGAAGAATGGCGGCAAGAAAAGTTCGCACAAATAGACCGCTTAACAGACTATTGTATTAAAGCAGTCAATTATCTTGAATGGCAGATAGAAAGTATTAGGGGGCAATTAAAATGCAGAACGCAAAGAATGAGGCCGTTAGATTCTATAAACAAAACCTACAGAAGAACAAGATCGCGCAGGAGTATCTGCTTAATCGGGGGCTTACGAAAGAGATAATCAAATTCTTTGATATAGGTTATGCCGATGGAAATAATAGTTTAATATATCACTTACTATCAAAAGGTATTAGCATTGAAACCATGGAGGGCGCAGGGTTAGCCAGAAAAGATTTTAATGGCACTAATAGTATTGATTTCTTTAAGAACAGAATTATATTTCCCACTAAATGCGGTCCGAATGTTGTATTCATGTCCGGTCGTGATTTAACTAATAAATCATCACGTAAATACCTTAATATTCCTGGCCCTAACGATGCGCTTATTAATGAAGATTTACTTTATAAGAAACCGCCTTATGTCATACTTACAGAAGGATATATTGATTGCTATACATTAGTACAGAATAAGTTTCCTTCTGTTGGATTGGCAGGATGTAATCGTAAAAAGAAATCAGTTGTAGATAAACTTATCAATATCCCTAAAATATACATCATGTTTGACTTTGACCCGAATGGCTCTGGCGATAAGGGAGCCATTAATACAGCATATCAATTATGTCGGCGCGGTCATAAACAAGTATTCATATGCCATCTTCCTCATAACGGCCTTGATAAAACAGATATAAATCAGCTTTATATTGAAATAAAGAATGGATTTACTGGCATAATTAAGGATGTATTAATTAACAGTACGAGGCCGTTCCATGAAACTGATGAGTATAAAAAGATGGAATATGAAGAGCAGTTTAAGCCAATTTCTTATAATGATATGGCAGCAGCAGATTCAATAGCAGTATATGAAAAGTATCTTCAATTACAAGTTATTAGTAATAAGTATTTAAGATGTTGCTGTCCATTTCACGGAGAAACACAGCCATCATTTACAGTTTATATAGGATCGGGACTTGGTAGATGTTTCGGTTGTGGCCTTGAATTTGAAAATGGAAGAGACTTTGAAGAGGCATTCTTAGCGAAACAAACATTAGAAAGGATGAGTGGTATATGAATTTAGACAATAAAATATCATGTTTAAACGCATCAGAAATAATAAAAAAAGAAACTATATGGGGCGAGGAACTTGCTATGGTGTTAATGGGCGAGTCTAATATCGAGATAAAGATATTAGATAGCAAAGATGGCCCCTTATCAATACAGAGCCATCCTGATAGCTGGGAGATATGGAAGATACTTAGCGTCAAACCAGGAGCATTTATAATAGGTGGATTAAAAGAAGAATATGTAAAGGGCCAATGCTATTTTGACCCTAATTATAATAAAACTATAGTTGATTATTGCAATATTATCTTTCCCGCAGTCAATGATATGTATTTAATCCCGCAAAGACTAATACACGCGCTTGGCAAAGGCATAGTCGCTCTTGAGATTAAACCATCAGTTAATAATAAAACCATCCGTATATATGATTGGGATAGGGGCAGAGAACCACAAGAGCTAAAGAATAAAATAACATGGGGCGATATATGCGATCAAAAAGAAAAGATAATTAAATTAAACTAACGGTGTTTAATAATATTAATATCAAATGACTCAAGAGTTCTATTTAATTTTATCTTAATTGAATGCCAGCCATTAGATAAGGGTCTAAAATGTGCTCTTGCAGCATATCCCTTATCTGATGACAGGGCAGACCATCCAGCGACGAAATGCTGTATTTTTTCTACAAGATTAAAGTTCTTATCTAAATAGTATATAGGCTGTTCAGTGCAATCAGAGCCATGAGTGTGGCCACCTATGATGATGTCGCCTGCGGGCAGTCTCCAGTGTAGTGAGTGTAGCGAATTTAGCTTGGCACCAGGAGTTTGTCCGCTACCCCTGCCATGCCCAGCGAAACAAGATAATACGTTTCCTCTTTTGCATTGTAATGCAAAATGATACTCTGGTCCTTGATAATTAAGGTTCGCCCAACCACAAAACATTTCCATAATGTCAAGTGTTGTTGCCTTATTTATCCTGAAACAGTGATTCCCTCCAAGAACAAACAATGTTTTATCTTGGATTTTATCAAGAAATGACTTAGCTATTTTGACTTGCTCATTAGAAAAGAATTTTTGTTCATGAACAAGTCCTTTACTTCCATATATAGCAGTCTCTAGTATATCTCCGCAAACAATGGCATAGCAATTTTTTGTTTTTTTTATATATTCTATTTGGCGATTAATCATATCAACGCAACATGCGGGCGCTCCTAAGTGCCAATCTGAAATAATTGCGATCTCAAATTCATCTGTATCAAACTTGAACTTTCTTCCATCTTTTTTAAAGCTCATGTGCGCTTACGTCCTTTTTTTAATTTAATCTTTGCTTCAATATCCGCAGCTTTTACCAAGCAATCATCAATAATTACTGTGTTTGTTTTCCTCTTGCTTTTCTTCTCTGCTAGCGCCTTAGAAAGAACATCATTAGATTGTTCTATTTTACTTTCAATGATAGCATCAGATATTTGTGATTGCTCTTCTATTTCTTTTTCAAACTTCTTTATCTTCTTTTCAATATCAGCGTCAGTGCTTAAGTAGAAATCTCTGCTTTCATCTGGTTCTAGCCCCTGTTTGCAATATCTGCATATTCTCTCTTTATAATCTTCAAAAAAATATCTATGCTGTTCAAAGTTTCTTCCACACTTAAGACATCCTAAGAATTTAGGGATAACTATATCTGTCATAATATCACAACGCTTTCAATTAGATATGGCGTTATTTCCAATATTTGCTATAACTAAATCGTATATTTCACTAAGAGAACTTACCCCTCCCTTTTTAACAAATTTTATCGTATCTCTATATTCGGGAAGAATATATTTCTGCCAATTACCTAATGCAGAATAAATAACAATTGGGATATTTTTTGGAGCCAGCACTTTAATTAAATCATTTACATCGCCGCCCATAACTCCAAAGTCTATATCTAATACTGCCATGCCGATGATATGATGGAAGCCACCATTAAGGCGTTCGATAATCGCCATTGCGCTTTTAACATTTTCAGATAGAATAAAGTTATTTATGCCATTCCCTTGCATAAATACTGATATAAGAGATAATATGGCCGTATTATCATCTGCGAATAATACATATCTACGAGATGGATCGATATTAATTAGTTGGTCAACAAGATTTGATTCTGCGTTATTTTTTAAATTATCAAGCTGCTTCCTGAACTCGGATGTCATATGATTGCCTCCATTAGTCCTTTATTCCACAGCGGGATGTTGCTTGCTTAATCTCTGCTATCGCTGCGTTCATGTTTTTAAATTCTGATAATGCTTGTAATATACTTTGGTTATTAAGCTGAATTGTACTATTTAATGTGCCAATAGTTTGCGTTAATGCCTGGATTGCAGTGCTGCTATTCTTTTCATTTTCGCTTATTTTAGTTTCTAAGCTCTTTTCGTTCTCTGCAATCTGATCTTCCAGTCTTTTAACATGTTCGAAATGTTTTTCTACAAAAATTCTAAGTATGCGAAAAGCCTCCCACAGCAGTATCATAATAAATACAAAGCTAATTGCGGTGCCGGCTTTAGTGCCATAATCAAAAAGTGGTGCTATTTGTTCTGTTGACATATTATATTCCTTTCTTTAGCTTAGTGCAACTATAGTATCGTTAATTTTAATTATAGCATGATTTAATCATATCGTCAACTATTGTAAAATTGAATGGCTACTTTATAAATGTCTGATTGTGATATTTTTTTAAATGGTCATTTTTAACTTCATCGATTACACTAAGTGTAACTAAAAACACTACAATAAGCGCAAACATGATAAGGCCAAATTCCATTAAAGTATTAGGATTATCTTTGAGTTTTTCTGTACAAGTAAATTCTGTCATTTCCAAAGGAAATCCGTCCTCGTATTTATCCTCGGGTTTTGCCGTATTAGCTCTCTTCCAAAATCTAATTGAGTGTCCTGTATATGTCATTATAGCACCCCAATGTGTCGAAAATATCCATGGAATAAAACATTAGTTATCGTATTAATTAATTTCAGCATATTATTTCAACTCACTTATCATTTTTTCAATTTCTGTTATTGCTTCATCGCGATATTTCTTATCGAAAGGGTCGCCAGCCTTACGCACAGGGTCAACATCAGCATGAGTTATTATAGGAATATTGCCATAACGAGAGCGGATATCTTTAATGAGTTTAGCAAGCGGAAGTAACTGTGCTTCTTTGTATTGTTTTAAACCACATGGGCCTTGAATTTCTATCCCGATTGAACTTGAATTAGCAGTCGTCGCATGCCAGGCCCTTTTTGGCTCTATAACAAGGCCACATATCTTTCCATCGCTCGTAATAAGATAATGCGCTGATACCTGAGACGATTTATTGCTAAACCAAGATACAACGCTATCTCTTCCTGCTTTTTCTTCTCCTGTTGAATGAATAACTATTTTATCTATTTTAGTACCTTTGCGGTCATTAAAATTAGTTATATTTTTACTATCATCAAAGTCGATTAAAGGTGAAAATCCATTGAACTCTTTAGGTTTATCATCGATATTTAATACCATATTAGTTTCCTTCTTTTTTAATTCTATTTTAGCGTCAAGGCTAATTATTATTGGTTTATTGCAATAAGGGCAGTTATATCCCATAATAGCCTCCTACTTAATAAATTTATAATCTAATATCGTTAAATTATAATTCATTTCCCACCATGATATCGCATCTTGGAATATATTTAAAGCCAATGCTGTTTTGTCATTAAATGCTGATACAACACCCCAATTGCTTATATGGTGATAGTTGCCATCTTTATCTTTAACAATGCAAACTGCATGGCCTTCATTCTCTCTGAATACTATCATCATATTAGACTCAAGTTCGGGATATGCTTTCCTTAAGCAATAAAGGCTCCATAAACTGAAATCATCACAGTCGCCGAACTGATCGTCATAAAATGTATATGGATGTTTAGCAAAATCAACATTATCATATTTATAGTAAAATCTGCTCTTCATATATCTATCGAGTTTATCAAGATATGTAGGCAAATCTTTTTCTCTTGTTGGCAATGTTTTGTCTATATCAGCAGGACTTTCTTTGCCAGCGATTAAGAACCGAAGATAATCTGCATATCTAACAAATCTTTTCCAATATAGTCTAAGTTGATATTCTGCCTTAGTCATTTTAAATCAGTCCTTGTAAATGTAAATCCCTGTGGTTTAATTGCGCTAATGTCTGTTTCATGTAATATCGTAGGCGCTCCCATAGAGCCTTGAGTTAGTGTTACGCCTATTATTATGCTGTCAGATAAAGGAAGGTAGTGTTTTCCTACCTTCACTTTATCTCCGCTTTTATTAGTTAAAACAACATGTGGAGTTGCCACGATAGCGCCATTATCTTTAACTGTTATCTGCTCATCATTTATTTGGTTCGCTAATGCTATTATTTCCGTTAGATTCTGGCCTACGAAACCTCTCCACCACTTCCCTTACATAACGCTCTACATAAGCCTTAACCCATTCAATTGCTTTCTCTTTATATTTGCCTATATATGCGACCTTCTTATCGCCCCATACTGCTATTGCATGGTTAGTGGTGTCATCAATAATTGCTTGTAATTCTTTATCATCAATCTTACCATCGTTCTTAAGTGATTCTTCCACCATAACTTTAATGCGGTCAATACGATTGATAACAAATGTCTTTATGTCTTCTACTACTTCAAGTAACACTGTATTAGCTATACGCGCTCTAATGGCATCATAGACATAGCCTACAAGCGTTTTAGCAACAGAAGCTATATAGCCAGCGATTACAGTTGCAGATGCGGCCACTAAGCCTAATACCCATTGCATTACGGACGCTTTTAAGCCTTCCCATGAAAAATCTCCACTATTAGCAAATGCAAACATAAAGTCAGAAGTTGCCACCATAAAGATAAGAACTGCCATTATCTTAGAGAAGAATAAAATAGGACAAGTTTTTGAGAAATACGATTTGATTTTGTTGAACATAATTGCCTCCTAATTACTTGGTCTTTTTAATACATTTTATTAACTCTGGATTATCCCTTATTAATTGAACAAACCCCTTTGCCATTTCATCTATAACTCGCTCTAATATGCTTTCCTTTAGAAGAGAGTCAATTCCCCTCTCGAATGAAATAGCATGCATGCATTCATGCGCTAAAGTATTGATGGCTTGATCTTGACTTTGGCTTGCATCTATCTTTATTACAGACTCATGATATGTAACACAGCCCATTAACTCATTGCCTTCATCTTTAAGGTTTTTGATTATTTTAACTTCATATTCAATATTATCTATTTTAACTGATGATGGCAACTTAATCATAAAGCCTCACTTTGTATGATAGCATAAATGTTTTAATTAGTCAACTGAATGATGTCGTGAATGAGTTTGTTCCAATCCATGATTGCCCCCTATTTTATTTCTATTATTTTCTTTTCTCCGATCCAATAAATTATTTCCGCCTTTTTACCATTGTCGATACTTTTTACTGAAATATAATTTTCCATGATTTACCTCCGATTATTTCCTGATTAATGATACGGGTAATGTGCTGTTGCCGCTTGTCTGCCCAACTGCATTAGTATAATACGAACCATCGATAAATATGCTTGTAGTGTCGAGTGCATAGCCCACATAGTAATTCGTAGGCGTAGTAGTCCACGCGGAAGTAGTAGCATTGATGAAATAGGGCTGTGCCGCGCTGAAACTAAATCCAGAATTGGTTACTTTTGAAAATGGTCTGCAAATGGTGAATGTTCCGCTATTTCCAGATGTAACAGCAGAATTAGATATTGCCGGAAGCATATAGGTATATTCTAACTGTTTCGCTATTACTGCCTTGCCTTTGTTTGAGTCGCCAGCATCCTGAAACGCTATTAATGCGCTTGTGTCTGTTAGTCTTGTGGCAGAGATGTAGATGTTATTCGTTCCTCCGCTTATTAGATATGTAGGCGTTCCACAAGTTATTGTAGTGCCAGATACCGTTGCTATTACCGCTTTGCCTGAGTCGCCAGCATCATAAAACGCTATTAATGCGCTTGTGTCTGTTAGTCGTGTAGCAGAGATGTAGGGGTTATTCGTTCCGCCACTTATTAGGTATGTAGGTGTTCCACAAGTTATTGTAGTGCCAGATACAGTCGCTATTACTGCTTTGCCTTTGTTTGAGTCGCCATCATCTCTAAACGCTATTAACGCACTTGTGTCTGTTAGTCGTGTAGCAGAGATGTAGGGGTTATTCGTTCCGCCACTTATTAGGTATGTAGGTGTTCCACAAGTTATTGTAGTGCCAGATACCGTCGCTATTACGGCTTTGCCTTTTGAGTCGCCATCATCTCTAAACGCTATTAATGCGCTTGTTGATGTTAGCATTGTAGCAGAGATGTTGGTGTTATTCGTTCCTCCGCTTATTAGATATGTAGGCGTTCCGCAAGTTATTGTAGTATCAGATATCGTCGCTATTACTGCCTTGCCTTTGCTTGAGTCGCCATCATCTCTAAATGCTATTAATACACTTGTTGATGTTAGCATTGTAGCAGAGATGTAGTAGTTAGTCGTTCCTCCGCTTATTAGGTATGTAGGCGTTCCGCAGGTTATTGTAGTATCTGATACCGTCGCTATTACAGCCTTGCCTTTGTTTGAGTCGCCAGCATCGCTAAACGCTATTAATGCGCTCGTGTCTGTTAGTCTTGTAGCAGAGATGTAGGAGTTAGCCGTTCCTCCGCTTATTAGATATGTAGGCGTTCCACAAGTTATTGTCGTATCAGATATCGTCGCTATTACTGCCTTGCCTTTGCCTGAGTCGCCAGCATCATAAAACGCTATTAATGCGCTTGTTGATGTTAGCATTGTAGCGGTAATGTAGGCGTTATTCGTTCCTCCGCTTATTAGGTATGCAGGGTCGTTTATAAATCTTGATATATATTTATACGCCTTAAACCCTCCGTCGTTGATAATTTTCACTAATTCTCCGGCCGTTATATTTTCTCCAGCCGTGCTGATTATAGTTGGTGCTCCCGCTATCTGGTCTGCACTTATCAATCCGCTCTGCGCCATTGCGATATTTGTAAAAATTAATATGCTTAAAACTGCTATAAATAAAACCTTTTTCATTCTATTCCCTCCGTTTATTTATTCGATATTAAAATAATTTCGTCGCTATCATTGACCGTGCTTGTAAATGTTACTCTTGTTTTGCTTGATACATCTTCGGTCGTAACGGACTTGGCATTATTATATTTAATTAACTCTTTTTTTGCATCCTCTAAATCTCTAAACTGACCTATGACTTTTGTTTTGTCTTTTACAATCCATTTTTTTCTTAAATTATTCCAACTTATGTTTAATATGCCAGATTTGCTCTTGTGCGCTTGTGATTGTCTTATTCTTGTTTGTTCTGTTGGAGAAATGCCTTTGTTCCATGTTTTTCTTCCCCTGAGAGCATCACTTAGTTTTCTTTTTGCTTCTTGCGTTAAGGGGACGCCCTTATTCCACGCTTTTTGGCCCTTATGGGCTGCTGACATTTTTTGTCTTTGTTCTTCTGTAATTTGCCGCTTTGGCTTACTTTGGTTCGTTATTCTTATTTTGTCTAAAATATTAGCCTTATATTCTGGGTCTGCCCACTTTATTTTCATTTTTTTCCCCTGTTCTGCCCTTGCCTCCTGTGATACTGGATGACTTTGAAAATTCTCTATAATTTTTTGTTTTCTTTGCGGGGTCATAGACTCTCTCATTTTTTGTTTTGTGATTTCAGTGTGCTTTTTCCCAAGATTTGCTAATCTTAATTTTTCTTTTGTTATATCATTAGATTCTTTGACAGACTTTCCTCCTAAGTCCAAATTGTATCCATTGGGGGCCAATGAATTAAATTTTAATATAAATGCCTTTTCTGCTGCATCTATTTCTGACTCATCAAAAGACTCAAGTTGAACAAAACTAAAGTTTTCCTTGCCATATTTATTTATCGCCTGTGATATTAAAGATTTCCTTGTTCGTATATGGTCTCGCATACGCATTTTAAAATTTTTAGTTTGTCCTATGTAGCACTTGCCATTTAGTAAATTAGTTATTTTATAAAGCACTCTCATCATAATTTAATTCCCCGTTACGCTTATTAGCACTATTTCATCACTATCATTTACGCTGGAGTTAAAAACTATTCGCGTCTTTCCTGCAACGTCAGCGGTTGTAAACAATCTACGTGGCTGATAAACGCCGTTTCGGAAAAACATAACTTCTGCTGTTGAATAGTCGGCATCAAATTCAAATACATTTGCGCTTATAAATGTGCCGGTAGATTCTTTCGCAGTTGCACCACCACTCGATATCGCCGCTATCGCATTTTCTATAGTAGCATTAGTTTCGGCTTTAGTATATACATCAGCACTTTTAGCATAATCCTCTTTTAATTGAGCATCATCTAATTGTGTTGCATATACATTGCTTGTTATTGCTATGATTATGAATAGTGATAATAGAAATCGTTTCATTGTTTATTCCTCCAATAATTTAAGTTCTTTCATCTCTTCGCCGAATATCTCTTTTGCTCGTTCGCTTTCGATATACGGCTTTAATACTTTATCCATAACGCCTTTTTCGCGGCATACTTTGACCGCCTTGTCGAACTGCGCCATGAGGTTACGATAGCTGTCAAGGTCTTTATTGCAAGCCTCTGTCGCAAGTATTGTCGATATAAACCGCTGCGTGTAGCTGATTAACTGATGTTCGTTTACATCGGTTAGGCTATACTTCATTTCGGGTTTGAGCCGCGCCATAATGTCCGACCACATCTTGATTTCGCGTATGCGGTCTTTGGCGACGCGCTCCATTTCAATACGATTGAATTGCTTTTCCTCAAGGTCGATTTGAAGCATATCTTTGTCGAAACCCTGCGCTCTTTTTAGTGCCTGTTCAATACGGGCGATTTCAACATCGTTGCGGCGATAGTTGAACGAAAGCCTTACGAGTTCGCCGAAGTGGACGTTTTGTTCGCGTATTGACTGCCAGTATTTAGCGTCTGGCGTCGGAAATTTAATATCGTTTAATACGCTGATTTCCGCTTCTGTTTTTGTTCTAAAAACTTGCGCCGTCTGGAATGTATTTGAAAGCTCTGCCGATAATTCAGTTATTATCTGCAAATCATCTTCCGTGAGTATGTTTGCGGATTTAACTACATTCATTGATTTTTGTTCGAAAAGGTTTATGTTGTTCATTTATACCGCCTTTGTGTATTCTTCGGTAGTGTTGACGACAGCCCCGGTACCGTCGCGCCCGGCAAAACAAAGAGCTAAATTTCTCGTGCCACATCCGACGTGCTGGTCGCGCACAGAATTTAAATCTGTATCAGCAGTCCACATAGAGCCGTTATAATAATTTGTAGCCTTTTTAGCTCCAGAATTATGGCCACCAAACAATAAACCCGATGTTTGCGTTCCGGCCCCGCCATTTGTACTTGAGACCGCTGCCAATAGGTCGCCGCCACCAGACCAACTTGTTCCGTTATATTCTTCTGTGGATTTAACAAGAACGCCACCAGTATATCCTCCACAGGCGAGACCGGCAGTCTGAGTCCCAGCCCCTCCGCACCCATAGCGGATTGTCGCCAAATTCCCACCAGCACTCCAGCTTCCAATCCTACTTATCGCCACATTATTAACTTTAGCCCCCGCGCTATTATTGATTTTAGGCGGATTTGTGATTCCATTCACGCGCATAATGCTTCACCTCTTTGTCTTTGCCATTGCAATTTTGCTTTTTCAGATAGCTTCTTTTTAGTTTCATCAGATGCTCTTCTTTTTTTAGCCGATATTGACATTTTCTTCCGAGATTCTTCGGACATTTCTCTGCCTTTCATTGACGATGGTTTGCCCTTTTTAATCTCAGACAATATTTTTTTCTGTTCTTCACTCATTTTCTTTCCTTTGTTTGGAGGTTCTTTCCCTTTATTCGCTTCTCGTAATTTTTGTTTCGTTCCTTCTTTCATAGGAACTCCCTTGCACCATGACGGCTTTCCTTTTTTTAGTTCAGACATTTTCTTCTTTGTGTCTGGATGATGATATTTATTTATATTGCCACCTGTTTCAAGGTTATAGCCATTTGGTTTTAAACTATTAAAAACTATTATCGCTTTCTGCTCTGCTTCGTCAATCATCCAATCTTCTAATATGGCAAGTCTTTCAAATGTAAAGTTTTCTTCACCATATTTTTGTATTGCGTTATGAATTAAAGATGGTCTATCTTTTCTCTTTTTATGTGCTGTCATGCGATAATTAAAACCTTTAATGGATGTTTGGCCGATGTAGTATTTCCCGTCTATTAAATTGGTGATTTTATATAATACTTTCGCCATAATTCACCGCCTTAGTTTTCAACGCAGGTTGTATCGGGCATTAGAAGCACTTCGTCGCTTGACAAAGCCACGCCTATTATCTGGACGAGTTGTGTGGAAGTAGTCGGGGCCGTCTGTGTTAATGCGCCCGCTGTGGCCGCCGAAACATATACGCGCCCGCCTTTTGTCCAATCCCATGAATCGTTTCGAAGGATTCCGCGAGTAAGTATTTTTTTGTTCCCCGTGCCCGTTTCGAGAACTAACCCTATGGCGGGAAGCGTTGTATAACTATCAGCCTTCGCATTTGCAAAACCAGATGAGCCATAGTAAACCGCCGTGTAGGCTGTCATGCTTGTTTCTATGCTATCAATGATTACTTCGCCCGTATAGTCGCCGTCGGTCATATTAAGCGGATACCAATATTTCGCCTGTGCATTGTCTTTTATCATTACTGCTACTGTTGACTCTGTTTGAGCTTTGTTGTAGTAATTTGATAAATCTGTTTCTGGTATCGCCGCTATCGCCGCCTCGATGGTCGAGTTCGTCTGCGCCTTCGTATATGTATTCGCTACATCAACCCTATTCTTTTCTATTTGTACGTCCTGACTATCATTTATACCATCTACTGCATTTATGCTATTTTCAAAAGAATCAAGGTCACCTTGAAGCCATCCATTGGTCGTAGATACACTTCCCGCACTTATAACGGCCAGCAATGGCAATGTAGTAAAACATGATACTCTTACAAAAGCGTCACTTGCTACATCACTTGTAAAAGTTATCCTTAGTTTATTAGTTCCGCCATCATCCCATGTCCCTATTGTAAAATCATTAGTTTCATACTGTATTAAGCCATTTATCGTAGGAACAATAGTGCCAGTTACAATTATAGATGATGTAATGTCAAAGTCAAAAATTGAGAAATAGCCAACTTCAGCCGTTCCTTGACTTCTTGCTGAATACGTCTGCGAAAGAATAGCCTCAACTGTCGCGCCTGTTCCTGTGCCACCAGTCGCCACAACCTCTACAGTTGAGCCACTTACATTTAGCGTCACATTATCGCCACTAACAAATTCAACTTCACCAGTCGGCAATGCTACGCCATCTATCCATACTTTACTTATACCCGCCGGATTGGCTTGCAAATCAGTTATATCTTGTTCTAATTCAAGATGTGTTTTAGTGCCTATATTGCTTAATAACAAATGGTCAGTTACGCCCGAAGAAGGAGTAGCCCATGTAAAACTATCAGCAGTTCTTGTGAGCACTTGTCCTTCAATGCCACCTACAAATAATGCCTCAATACTATCTAATCTCAATTCAGCGCTATTAAGCCATACGGCAACTGTATCTAATGCAGTTTGTAAATTAGTAGCACCAAGCGTATATGTATCAGTATAAGTGGATGTAGAAGCAGGAAGCGAATGTATTTTAGTTATCTGCGCATTGCTATCAGTTTTATGATTGATGTAATCAAGTAGGCCGCCAGCACTTTCGCTGAATGTCCCTGTTTCAGATATCCTATCATAGCAATCGTAAAGTGTTATTGCATTTGAACCATTGATAGAACGATAAGCATAACCATTAAAAGCACCACCACGGTCAACTATTGCTTCAGTTCCGCAACCCATTACAGATATTGATTTGCTATTATCGAAATAAAAGCCAACGCCAGCGCCTTCGGCTGCGCAACCCTGTAATGTTGAATATGTCATGTTTGTTAGAATAAAGCCCGTTTCAGTCGCATTATTCGCGTAGCAATTAAGGAATGAAGTAGAGGTTCCACTCCATACATTAAACGCATCGCCAACGCACTTTCTAACCGTTACGTTTTTAAAGTTATTCATAATAGGAGTGCTTATTGCAATGCCACCATTTGATATATCGCTTATGAATAAGTCTTTAAACGAATGATATGGGTTATTTGAATTGCTCGATAAGCTAAAATATAGACCACCAACGCCAAAAGAGGAATTTTGGCCTTCAGCAGTTAAATTCATATTTTCAACGCTTATATCAACGCAATCTATAAATCTGAAGTGATGCCCATTAAAGCCATGAGCATATATATTTGTGCCAAGATATGTTGTATTCTTGCCATGACCTACACCTCGTAATGTAATGCCATGTTTGCCTGTAAGCGTTATCTGTGAGGTTATACTATAATATCCGGCAGGGAATAAAACAACGCCACCAGAAGTTAATGATGCAATAGCGTTGTTAATCGCAGTAGCGTCGTCAGTAATGCCATCACCAACTGCACCAAATTCTTTTACATTGACGTAAGCCTGTGATATATCAGTATGTATTTCATCGCTATCTGCTTTTAATGTTATCGCAACTCGATTGCTTTCTATCTGAACATCTTGAGAGTCGTCATTAATATTATTAAGATTTATCGCAACCTCAGCGGAATCAATATCTGAGTTTATGTTATTTATTGCTACATCCTGTGAGTCATTTGTAACATTAATTGAAGACAACCATAATTCTATCGTATCAAGCGCCGATTGAACAGTAGTTACGCCCATTAAATATGTATCTGTATAAGAAGTTTGTGTTGCCGTAACCGAATGAGGATTAGAAATATTATTTTCATGTCGTGCAAGGCCAACTTCAGTGCTTGCTATGCGTGTTTCTTGCGTCTGGTCATTTGTAATCAACGCGCCAATAGATATTTCGTGCGTATCTAAATTACTATGATGTTCATCTAATCTTGTTTCAATTGTATCAAGATTTGTCTGGATTAATTCAATTTCAGAGGTTATAAATGCAATCTCTGCTGTCGTCCAAGCAAAGTCTTCATTAATTAAATCTTCTAATGTGCCAAGATTAGTCTGCATTTGCGATATCTCTGCAGTTATTGCTGCTATCTCTATTTCCTGTGTAGAGTCATTTAATGCTAAGGCAGTTAACGATGCCTCAACAGTGGCCAAATTAGCCTGTATTAAATCTATCTCCGCTGTTATTAGTCCTATCTCAACTGTGCTTGCGCCAATATTGGATTGTAATGTATTAAGATCGGATTGCACATTGCCATTCGTGCTTTTAATCGCATTTGCTGGATGAGCATATTGCGCCTCTGCTATATGAATATTGCCAACAAGGGCAACTATAACTATTAAACTAATTATAAACTTTTTCATTACTTACTTGCACCTTCTCCCTTAAAGCTAATACTCATACTGCCGGCATTAGCGCCAGTTACTCTTATATCAAAATAATTATTTCCTGCTACAAAGTTTTCTAATGATGCACTTATACTACCTGGATTTGTTTCAAAAGTAAAACCTTCATAATAACTTGGTGTTCTGCCAGAATAATGGCTTATTGTATATCCTCTATTCAAAATATCTGCGCTGCCTGAATTAGTAATTGATAAGGCTATATTATAAATTGATGATAAGCGACCTGAATAAGAATAAACGAATGGATCAGAGTCAATTGCGACTTCGACAACCGAAGCATAACCTTCTGCGACTGAGTTTTCTATTGCTGTTATTGCATTTGATAATAGTTTATAATGACCAGAAATAAATGGTTGTCTTACATAAGCGCCAGTTATATGATCTGTAGCGATTGAATCGCCTCGCCCTCGTTGACACGATTGAAGCGTTATTACTCCGCCAACATCAGCAACAGTTTCTACCCATATTATTTCTTCGTCAATGCTCATCCAACATGGATATTCAATATCAGAAATAGTCTTACCCGTCGGCAAGACTATTCCTATTGATACTGCATCAATGGTTATGTCGGCGGCAAGTGTTAGCCCGCCATATTTGTACGAGTTGTTCTGCTTAGGAAATATATCTGTAGAAGCAGGAAACAACGCAGATATTAAATTAGGTTCTGCCATCTTGCCAACCGCCTTTTATAATTATTTTTGCATCAAACTATTTCTAACATCTTCTGGCATTGCGCCAAGGTCTCGTTCCATTTCTATATTTTTAATTATAAAATCAAGTGCTTGTTTTGATTTAAGTAAATCAGCAGAGCCAATAATAATAGGGGAAAGCATTTTGCCGCCATCAAACTTAAACACAATAGCTCCTTTATCGGGAGCCTTACCTTCTTCTAAAGTAATGTTATTAATAAACGATGTCGTCTCTTTAATTATTTCTTTTACTTTTTCAATATTGTTCCCGTTCATTTCGCTCACTCCTATTTATTATGAATTAATTATTGCGCTCTGTTCTGCGGCCATATCGGTTTGATTTTGTTTTAAAGGCGCTATTAGTGCTTCAAGAGATTTTTTAAAGTTAGTTTCTTTGGCTTGGCATTCTTTGCAAACTTTAAAATTATGATATAAGCGAATAACGCCTTGAGACGCAGTCTGTATTCCATTAACTTCAACTTTTATATCATCAAAATTTTTAGGATTTTGTCTATAAACTTCAGTCTGATTTAAAGATTTGCATTCGTCACATTTGTAAGTAATTATATCCATTTTAAACTCCTTATAATATTATTATACTAACTTTATTTTACTCTGTTTTGGTCAAACTGTCAACTTTAATCTTAAGTTCGTTTAAAGATTTTTTTAAAACTTGAATTTCTTTAATTAAGATCGGGATTATATCTGTATATTTAACTGATTCGACTCTTCCATTAAGATATGATACGATTTCAGGATAAATTTGTTCTACTTCTTCTGCGATCAAACCAATATTTCTTTGTCCAGTTTCTTTTAAAGTAAATTCAACGGGATGTAGGCTATCGACTGAATATTTAATAGGAATATCTATAACATCTGTTTTGTATCTAATTGAAGAAGAAAGGGTTCGAATATATCCGCTTCCATCGAGAATAAGGGCCGTTCCGGTGCTAGCCCCTATACTCGCAGAAAGTATAGTCGAATTAAACTCTGCACCCTTCAAACTGCGAAAAGATGTTTCCCCCCCAGACCCACAAAGGACTCCAATTGCAGTAGAGCTATACCCATATACACCATATAGCTTTCCTTCTCCATAGGTGCCAGTGGCATTCGCACTATAACCATAAACTCCATAGCTTGAGGTGCTTTCTCCTTTCACGCCATAGCCCGTTGTTGCGTTTCCCAATACTCCATATTTTGTCGTTGTCTCTCCATAAACGCCAATTGCACTTGTGGCCTTGCCACAAACTCCGGCTATTAAGTTTGAATCAGTTTTGTCCGTCTCCCCGCATATGCCATGATTAGATGTGGATTCTCCCCAAACGCCATATCCACTTGTACTAACGCCGCGAACACCAGTATTCGTGGTATGAGAGCCATAAACGCCAAATCCATTTGCATTTGTATTTACGCCATGTATTGTCCCGCCAGCATAACTGCTGTCGGCAGTTATTGATTGATAAGAGCCAGTATCTATCTCCATCCCAGGGCATGTTGTATTTATTCGAATGGCACTTCCACCAGATATTGCGCTACCGCAAATGCCAATCCCGAAAAGATTATCTGTATCATATATTTTTATAGATAAAGTTGAGTCTACTAACCCAGGGTCAGTCATAGCCGTAGTATAATCTTTTCCAAGATGCATTCTGTTTGTCCAAGTTATATCTCTAGTATATGCGCCATATGTTACTCTTCCAACACGGAAAAATTCTACAAGTGTCATGCCCTTAATACTAAAATATCTATTTGCTTCTGCAACGGAATAATCCATAGTTAAGGCATAATTTGTTCCGCCACTAAGATGCCCTATTGATATTGCTCCGCCTGTTATTTTAGTATTATAATACCCACCCGTATATCCAAGTCCTATCTGTCCAGATGTAATAGATAGATTATATGTTGTTTCAGAGGGAAGCTTCATTTTAATTTCGGAAGCCCCAACGATAATCGCATATCCATTTATATGATATCCTAACGATATAGCTGCTGATTCAAATTTAGCATTATAATAACTTCCTGTTCTGCCAACAGATAACGCAGAAGAAGTTAGTGTCATATTATAGACGTCGGCGGAAATATACCCCATTTCAAGTGTAGACGCAGTTAATCTTAACTCGCAATTGGCATAAGATGTTCCCCCAATATATACGCCATTGGTTAACCATGACCCATAAACGTTAGCAGCGAGCCTTCCCAATTGAGCGCGAACCTCGGCCCCATATGTTAATCCGACTCCAAATTGGATATAATAATTATTATATTGCGACCACCCTTTTGTTGTATCAACGCTAACTTTTTGTTTTATTTCTGTTCCAGCGGATGTAGAAGACACTTGACTGTCGGTTGGCCCCATTGTAGATCCAGATGCAGTTGCAGATAGATAATTAGTGGATAGACCATTGCCCGTAGAGAAACTGCCATTGGCCCCACTAATATAAGACTGACTTGGGGTCGCATATAGCCCTCCGAGATTAATAGAAGCAGACGCTCCTACAATCTGAATCGGAGCATTACTGTAAGAGCTTCCGCCAATATATACCCTGTCTCTAAGCCAAGCTCCATATATATTCGTGTCAAGATATCCAATCGTAACTTTTTGCTCAGATACACCAGACCCATTATTCCCATATATTGTTAGGCCCAATTTTGTAAGATATATATAGTTAATGCTGTCTGCATTGCTTCTTATAGAAACTAACTTATCTAAATTAATCTCGGAGCCATAAAATATGTTTGCAATACTTTCTATGATCGGCTGAACTTCGACTACATCAATATTTCCTTCTGTTACAAAATAGACTCTAATGCCTTGAACAAACAATGCTCTCGTATCACTTGCAAAGTTTAATCTTGTAAATAATGCATTATATTCTTCGCCAGGCCCGACTTCATTGTGGCTAAAATACTTTTCATCACTAACTGATGGTTTCGTTGCAGTTTTTGTAATACTGCCCACTGTATTAAAAGTATGACCACTTGTAGGGACTAAGTAATGTCCCCATGACACAGTACCAGCAGTTTTTTCTTGATATTCAATAAAGAAATTAACTGGAATACCATATTTTAATTTAATTTTAATCTCAGGAAGCCATTCTGCCTTTTTAAAATCTATCTGAACATAGCCATTATAAGCAGATGTATTATTAATGCGAACATATCTTGCATTATCATAGTCGGCATCAACTAAGTCATAAGCATTAGCAGGAGAACTGCCTCCGCCCGTCATTGTTGCTCCGCCACCAAAAGATACTTCAAAGTCAAATATATTGCCTTCCATATCAACAGCAGTGATCTCGCGAGGACGAGCGCCATTCGCAGAACAATATGCACCATCTAATCCCCAATAGTCATATGCTCTTACTTTAACAAATAAATATAAGTTAGTATTTGCGGCACATAAAGCCATATCAGAAGATGATAAAGTAATAGACGCCTCAGTAGAATAGAAATATCCAGCATCATTCCATACCGAAACTCCACCCTCTGTTTCGCCAAGGCCATAAGAGACTTGATATTTCTCTACTTCCTCTGCGCCATCATTAGTATCAGTTGTTACAGCGTCCCATTTGGCTTTAACGCCACTAATTGCCTGTTCTACGGTTAAGTTTGCAGGAGCAGCCGGCGGATAATTAACAAGTGTTATTTTATATGGACCGCTTTGAACAGCGCCATTCTCATCTAAATATGTATAGTTATCTGCTATATCAAATGCAGCGAGATATAATTCAACTGAATCTTCTTCTGGCTCTAAAGCTGGTCTAAATATAAACGGATTGCTATCTAAAGTGTATTCCTGAGCGTCTTCTAAAATTCCGCCTATAAACAACTTCAATCCATCATAAAGGTTTCGGTTGCTTACAGTTGGGTTAGTCCATGATAATTTAACATCACGACCAAATGCCCATGTCAAAGATGTAGGCAAATCGCTTGCCGAAGGACCAATTGTATCTTTTTTAAACTTAATAATCTGTTCGATAACATTGTCTGCATTATCATATGCTCTTAATTTAATTTCAAAGTCACGATATAACCCATTCGCGGTATCTGCGCCCAGCATTACATTTGTTATATTAAGCGGAGATATACAAGATGTCCAAGTCGCGCCATCAACTGTATATTCTGTTTTCTGAATACCAGAATTGCTTTCTTTTTCATAAGATCTAAAATATATATCAATTCCACTATCAGTTATCTTTTTGTTTATATATCCATTCTTGTTGATAGCATTAGTGCCATCTACATGATATAAAACTTTCTGTATATCAATGGCTGGCGGCAAAGTATCAATCTTAGAATATCTTGATGCCGTTGTGGCAACTAAACTTCCCTCTGCGCCATCAGGACGATATTGTACTGCCTTAACTTGGAATAATGTCTTATCTGTAGAGAACGAATATGATTGTTTAAAACCAGCTGATATTGTAACAGCTTGATTAACCTTCTCTTTATCGAAGAATGTTTCAGTAACGAGCGTATACGCTCCACCACTCGTTGACACATACCATCTGATGCGGTCAACATACATGTTCTTCGTAAATGATACTGGTATCTCGAATTGCATTGAGCGCGTGTTATAAACATCAACTAATGTGCTATCGTGGAATGGAGTTTCGCTTTGGCTGTTAAGCTCAACAGGAACGCTTCTAATAACAGTTGCGCCAGTTATACGACACTGTGGTAAAACAGATAGCGACCCAGCAGGATAGTTAGTAAATCTTTCTGATAAATTGCCAGGGTTATCATACTGGTCAACTGCCACTACTCTAAAATAATAAGTAGTTGCATAATTAAGAGCATTGCCTAAATGGTCTTTCTCTAATACTGTAGTTAAATCAGCGCCACGCCAAACACGATATGTTGGGTTGAAACTATCAACATCTGTCGCAGTAGTTGACATATAAAGCCAGAACTCTTTAAATTGTCTTTTCTGTGCTTCAGTTAAAGTTATAGTCCAGTTCATTCTCATTACTTTGCCATCTAAAACAGCAGAGGTATATGAGACCGTATCAACTGTAGGCGCGGGAAGTTTCTGTAATACCGTTGTAGTTGCAGTATCAGATTCTTTTGAGTAGATAATCTTTTCTAATTCTGCACTACGATATTTATAATCAATGAAGAAATCGCCAACTGCTTTAATTAAGAAATAATAAGCACTCGGTGCTTCTGGGCTTGGAGTAACGCCTATTGGCATTTGCCATGTCCAGTTAATTATGTTTTTATTCAATACAGTCGTATTTGCTAATGTTTCGCCATTTGTCCATATGGTTCTTCTTATTAAATTATCCTCTTCCGTTTCTCCAGTAGTGGCTAAAAGTAAAAGATAGTTTGCCTCTGTTATCGATTTTATTTCATAGCCAGTAAGAAATGCATCTGCATTTTTAGTCCACTTAAAGTCTATCTGATGGCGAAGAGCGTCATATGTAGCTTCAAAATTCTGAACATTTGCTGGTTTAGGATTAAGCAATATCGTATCTTTGCCAGCACGAGTGCGCCTTGTTCCTGCATATGTAGCATTATAAACCGCTCCAACTTCAATAGAATAATTAACATCGCCAGGATTAAGCCCAAGCATAGGATCGATATCCATAAAGTCTCTGGCATCCTCTTCGGCGAAGTCTTGAAGAGTTAACGTATACGATTGAACTGATGATTTAAAATCTTTACGAAATAAAGTTCTCTTATCCCTATCTAATTCACGGAAAGCAATATATGTTCCATGATATCCTCCGGCATAACCAGTCCAGTCAATCAATATAGGGAAATTATTATCTCTATTAACAAATGATGTAGTTAAAATAGGACTATCAGAGATATATGCGACTAAATCGGGATAAGTCCAAACAGCAGATGATGGATTGCTATCTGTATCGTCAGATATTGCAGATACTTCATATGCGTAATATCTTCCTTCCACTACTGTCTCGTCTATATGCCCCCATGTAGTCATATATGGGAATGAAGATGTATCAAAATTTCCTATAAGAGTTTTCGTACCATCGACATAAAGAGATGTTGTATTGTCATATTCCCATCTATAAACCCGATAATATTTAATACCAGTATTGCCAGTAGCCGCAGGAGCACTCCAACATACTTGAAGGCCAAGCGCTACATCGGTGCTTACATTTATTGCATATACGTTCTCTGGCTTCTGCGGTCCGATATAATCGCCGGCACGGAATTGAATCGATGCTGACCAATCAGATGCCGACCCAGAATTACGTTGCGCTCTTACTTGTATCTCATAGAATTGCCCACGAATTAAATTCTTAAGGCCAACATAATAGTAGCCATCTTGTTCTGCTGCGCCGGATAGTATATCTACATGCTTTTCCCATTTGCTTTGTCCCACGACTCTGTATCGTATTTCAAATAATTTAAAATCGTCGTCATTATGTTGTTTTATTTTTAAAACAGCATTACAATTGTCCCCATTTGTAATAGAATTTAAATTGTCTGTTAATACAACTATATTATCTAATCCAGAATCAGGGTCAACTCCAACTGCGGGGATTGCGGGAATTATATTATCGCTAGTAGATACGATAACTGGTTCACTCCATGTTTGCTGTTTATTCCCAGCTTTTAATAATATTTTATACCGGATAATTGAGTCCTTGGGAACATCTCGGTCTATAAATATATTTGAAATTTTTAAATCCAAAGAATTTATATATTCATCATCTTCGAAGACGCCATCATTATTCTTATCTCGATATATATCTGCCATCACAGGCACATTCATCTCATGCCCTAATTTATCTCTGCCAGAAAATATAATTTCCACCCGAACTACAGGGTATCCGCCTTCATAATATGTTTGCCATCTTATTTCAGGGGTAGCGGGAGGTATTTTAGAATCGAAGGGGGCGCTTAACTCAGAAAGATATAATGGTATTACTCCATCATTAGCAACACTTTCTACAGAAGTTATGTTAATATTATTCGTCTGTGTTTTCTTTTCAATTTGACGATTAATTTTCTCTGGTAGGCTTGTATATAGATTTCTTGTATCCATAAATCTCCTTAGTCCATAAAATAAAAAGTGCCACTACTTCTTGGGTCTCCATTAGAGTCTTGATAATCAGGGAGAATTACGTTTCCCTTGCCAAATTCAAATTTATCTATTGATAAATATTCTTCAATCGAACCATTCATTCTATTGTCTACATATGTGTTAAGCAATACTTGTGGGCAAGATGAATCTAAACATCTAAATTCTACTCCTATTGCCTGTATAATGTCAATATCTAAAAAATCATTATTTACATTAAAAATATAAGAAGAAGAAGTCCATGTATTCCTTATATTTGAAAAAGATATTGGAAAATATTTTATTTTACATTCTCTCTTAGAAGTATTATCTCTATATTCTATAAATATGTATGGGTTCCAGATCTGAGAAACAGTAACTCCCGACGGCGCCATATGATTTGCTAAATATTCTGACAAAAAGAATAATCTAAAGTAATAATATTCTTGCGAAAAATCAATCTTTATCGCTTGGGATAAAGTATTCCTTAAGGATGCCGGAGCAGTTAATAAGTTGCTTTTAGACCATAATGGATTGGATACAGCAACGTTTTTATAAAATATAAATTTAGTAAATGAATATTTTGATATAGCACTGAATACATGATGTATTCTGTTTTGAGAATATAATGGACTGCAGAAAGTCCATGGGGTAAGCTGAATTTTCCATGGTCCTTGAGCCTTATTCTGGTGTTTTGTTTCACTATATGCCCCATATCCATGAGATATAACTGACCAAGAATTAGACGGAGAATCGCTTGGGCTAGAATAAGACAATACATATGAATTTGAAGCCGTTTTTATTCTTCCATCTATTAAATTTATAATATTATCTTTTATTACCTCTACGCCTTCCCCGTATATATCAAAAACATTTAATATTTGTGCTTTATATTTATAGCCAGGACTAGCTGCCGTTTTTACCATTTTACCCTGACTATCTGTAAAATCCCATTGTATTATTTGATTTAATCCAATAGGAGATACCCATCTCCTAGCGGTTTCGGGTCCAGGATTGCTGGCATTCATAAAATTAATATTACTACCATCTTCTCCACAAACATATGCGTCAAAATATACTGCATCATTAATATATTCATCAGCCCCATCTTTCGATATTTTAATTGGAATCGAAACTGGCTGAAAAGAGGATTTGTGGTTATCTAAAGGGATTGGGCTTTGCCATTTTAATTTATACGTTGGACATATTGTTTTAATTGATATAGTCTTTTTTTCTGTTTTAACGATACTTATGCTTCCAGAAAATCCATTAAGTACGGGCTTAATTATTAAAGAGGCATCATATTGGCTAGGAGTTTTTGACCATCCAGCTGATGTAGCACTTGCGCTTCCAGCATTTGGATAATTGGCAGTAATATCTTGGTCGAAATTCCAAAGATAATAGTTAAATTTAGGGTCTTCCCAAGAGGCCGTTGCCCCAATATGAAACATTCTATTATACATATAATTAAAACTATCATTTGGCATAAGATATATCTTATTAACACTCTCTGGCCATACTTTAGCGAAATTAATGCCTCCATCCCATCGGATGCCATTCTCTCTTTTATAAACACCAGCATCTAATATCTTTTCTTCCATAACATAGGCTAAAGTATGATTGCGGTGTAATATCCCAACCACTATTTGAACCTTTTGTGGCCTTGTTAACGCAAAATTAAAGGTTAAATATTCATTTGGAGGCTGAAACCCGGTACATACTTTATTTGCAATTACAAGGGATGCTTCAACATGGGTCGATGCTATTGTATAATTGCTTCCACGAATAACTGTTAATGCTCCATACCAGTTCCCAATATTAACATCATAATCTATTATTGCATGCGACACAAGCATAAACTCTGAATCTATTTGGACCAATTGACCGGGAGAAATACTAAATTCGTCTTGGCAAAAAACGGAAATATTAGTCTGCGAGGCGTCTAAATTATACGCTGTTTTTATATCTCCGTGTTCTTCGAACTCCGTTGCGCTTCCTATTTCCTGATTTGTCTCTACAGACTTTCTGGATATTGAAAAACCGTGGGCGCTATTGGTTAAAAACCTAGGCGTTGGGTCTGGCGGTTTTATGTATGATTGCATCGGAGGCAGAGCAACAACTGTTAAATTATCTATTGCCCCTACTCTACTTATTTCACTTCCAATGCCAGTCACCCATACGCGAGTATCATTAAATAGGCCCACCTCTGGAGCAGAAACAACAATACAGTCTCCAATTTCTATATATGGATTACTCAAACTGGATATCTGAAATTGTTTAACATTGCGCCTATGCATCTCTAATTGTGTAAGAGATATCCAGTCTGAGGTTGCCTTATCAGATATATTCTTTTTTATAACGATTGTTTCTTTTAAATGTCCAACAAAGTTAAAAGATGGGTCGCTCTCAAAACATTCAATCTCTGAAACATATAAATCTATAGAAGAATATATTCTCACCATAGATTCATTATATGTTTTAGGAATTTTTAACCATACCCCAAATGATGTTAAATCATTATCAGTAATAATATGTTCTCCACATATTACCTCCGTTCCTGTTGAATTTGTAACCCAAATCGTCTCCCCAATTGGAGTTGTTTGTGGTTTAAAAGCAATGTGAATTAAATTCCAATTGGCCTTTAAAGAGTAAACCCTAACCCCAAGTCCATCGGTCCCTTTAAATAGCTCATATTTATCATATCTTCCGTCCATAAAAGGATGGTCGGAGGAAACAAAAGAATCTTTTCCTGTCCATCCTCCTTTTATAATATTCTTGCCACCATATATAGAAGATGTGTCAACTGATTTTGATATTATAGGCTGTGGACTTTCAGGAAGCCCAATGACCGTCATTTGATTTCTAACCTCTGCCGCCGAATTAACTGCTGAAGAAATTATCGCGTTTGTTGTAGAATCACACTCAAAACATATTACTTCATCATTAGTGTCTAAATACATCAATCCGTTGAAATATGGAGCCTCAGATGGAGATGATACCATCTCTATTCCATATTCTCCCTCTATAAAAATAGTATCTGAAGTTGCGGCTCTATATATTTCTGACTCATAATATTGATATTTTTTTAAAGCTGGAATAAGAATTGGAAGCCCAACATCTTGCCAAGTTCCAGAATTATTTTTCCTTAGTTGAATATATGCGCTATCGGTATCCTCAGAATTAGAGATAAATCTTACTTTTAAGTTTCTTATATTAGCAACCGTAGGAATATTTGCAGAAGTAAGCAAGAAAGTATATCTTTTGCTCGGATGAGAGGCGATGTCCCAGGCTTCCCAAGACCAAACATGATTTTCTATAATTTCAACTGCATTTTCAGATATATTATAAGGAGCCAGCCATTCGTATTGCCTAATTGATTTAATTACTAAAACTCCGCTTTCATTAAAAAAAACCTTGAACCCGAACCCATCAACGAGAGATAATATGCAATCCCATAATGATTGTCCAAATTCTAATTTAAATTTGGCCCCATTCAATAGCTCTTCGTCTATTCCTGCATATACTTTTCTTTCAACGACTGATGTATAGCTAATAGAGGAAGTTTTATCATATTTTTCATT
Organism: uncultured bacterium; assembly: GCA_937903605.1. Classification (GTDB taxonomy): domain Bacteria; phylum Patescibacteriota; class Patescibacteriia; order Magasanikbacterales; family GWA2-37-8; genus JAKLGL01. The sequence goes on along the minus strand of CALCZC010000016.1, from coordinate 55,808 downwards.
ATCAAATATAGGAACAGATATGGCACTAGATTGCGCCATTTTTTCGAATATAGATTTTGACTGCATATATGGGTATTTATCTGACCTTCCAAGTCTTATCGTCGAAGAATCATTATACGCTATAGAAAATAATCCAAGCGGAAATTTTGATTTAATACATAAATCTCGCAGTGCATAATCAAGTCTCCAGTTATCATAAGCGGGAACATATTTGTTTAATAACCCATTATTATAAACATCGTCAGGCATTACAAGAAATTCGTCTCCAGTATATAAATATGTATCCCGCAGATGCATAGATACTCCAGAAAGTCTTTGCACTGTTAATGTTGTTATCTCTCCCGCAACGCTGACATCAAGGACTAACATAATTTCTGAATCAATTTTAATTTTTGCTCCTAATGTGATTGATCCGCTATTGTTTAAAACATTAAAAGAAATAGCCGAATCATCAATATCTGCTGCTAATTGAGCACTGGTTATTTCCCATGGTAAATCTCTATATGAATTAATATCTGGATAGTTATAATTAAGAGCATTCATAAATATAACAGAGAAATCAACGCCATTGACTTCTATTATCCCATCATCATTCGGTAAAATGCTTTCAATGATTCCTGTAAATCTTAACTTAACATGCTCTGTATATGGCGCTTCATTCTCACAATAGCCTGTGTATGCGCGAATTAAATATCCTTTTGATAAGTGCAATCCTGTCGTTGATGTATAAATGCCCGTATCATAATTATACTCTAACTGTCCACCAGAATTTCTAAATAATTCAATAGAAACCTGAGCCGAGACTGTTTTAGATTGTCCTTGCTGAAAGTTTAAATTAAGAATAGAGCAATCTATTCTATTCCAAGTAGCATTAACTGTATCAGCTTGCCATTCATAAATGCTTCCCTCAAATACTTCTATATATTCGGCGGGACGAGCAGTTTTTGCATAACTAACATCATTTAAAGATAGAACACTATTTATTGTTGAATCATTTTTTGTTTGCATTTTACGCCACCAATCTAAATGTTATTGCCGCCGACCTTATCACTTCGCCATTATTTATCGTCTTTAAATTATTAAATGCTTTGCCGTTTATTTGAATATTAAATTGAACATTCTCAACACCATCAGTAAACACTATTGTTTTATGCATAGGCAGTGGAGACAGTTTAGCAAATAAAGCTGATGTAACTAAAGGCCAATATAAAGTATAAATTGGATAATCTTCTATGTGTGTTAAAACATCAGGTGTTTTGCCAGTCAGAGGCACTTTAGTTATGTTATATCTTTTACGCATAGCGCCAGAAACAATAATATAATCTACTGTCTTAGGGCCATAAGGCAAAACATATTGAGTTGAACCATCAACGAAACTCCATACATACGGCATAAATAAATCCTTTAACTATGACAATTTACTATTAATGTGCATCTATAACCACGCTTATTTCCTTTAAATACCATGCCTTCGTGTAATTCAAACAAACAATCTGACACTTGACCTGAATATGTTTGCCACGTTGAAATGTGTTCGCCATATTTTGTTTCTAATTTAATATCATCGCCGGCATGGTCAATTGCAACAAGAGCATCATATGTGTCTGTATCCTCTATAAGTAAATCCCAAACCCATTGCTGTTCTCTATTTGCAACACGAGTGCCATTAAAATAAACTCCTGGAAATAAAATTGCCTTGCCCCTAGATGGTTTAAATTCTCCATCTTGAGGCAAGGTTTCATTTATATTTGAAGGCCCAAGTGCCAATTGTGTGTCATCAATTTTATATTTTGCTCGCATATTTATATTATAACATACGGAAATAAAATATCAAACATTATTTTTTATTTTAACCCCAATTAGATGTTGAAGTTGACATTTTCCCCATTGATGATTGATACGCATTGCTAACTGCGGCATTAACCTCTGAGGCGATGGCTTTCGGAGAGTTGCTCGCGGCATTAATAGTAATATTAAAAACAGGGGCTGTCATATTTCTTTCTGCTTGAAGTTTGTTGACTTCGAAAACGGACGGCGCCCCGAAAACCCCATCAGATAGGCGCATTAGGGCGCTTGTATTTCTGTCCAGCGCATTTGTGTTAGCAAATAGCGGATAAAATTCTCTCGGGGGAGGCGGCGGCGGTGGCGCCTCGTCTCCGCCTTTCTTTCTGCCGAATAACCCACCAATAGCTCCTAATATCGCCCCCACCGGACCTCCAGTTAAGAAGCCAGCTGCTGCGCCACCAAGCACACCAACTGCTCTATTACTCGTTGACGACCCGATTGCATAACCCAACATCGCGGAAGTAAGATATTGCGCTGTGCCATATTTAGCGGCAGTTGATGCTGCTGTCTTCCCGAATCCAGCGTTAGCGCCAAGTTTGCTTCCAGCGAATCCGCCACCAAGCGCAGATGTTCCGGCTCCACCAAACTTAAGTCCCCCACCAAGTAATGCACCAAGAGGATTTCCTGCTCCGCCAGCAACCGACACATTATAATTCGTTGAGCCACTTGAGCCAGGGACCATTAAACCCATCATTTCCTGAGCCATCTTTAATGATTGCTGAGGAGATTTTAATGATAACGCCGCGAGAGCAGAACCAGCCGCAGGAAGAGCCTGGCCTTTTACACCTTTTCCGCCTGTATTGATTCCATCTATTCCACCAAATACCATGCCAAGCATATCGCCTAAGCCAGTTTTATTTATCAACATTTCAGCGAATTTATCTGCTAATTTCTTAAGAACGCTATCGCCAATATTCTGTAATACTTCTTTCCATTTATTAGTCGAATCTTTAACTTCATCCATTTTCTTACGAGCTTCGTCTATCTGTTTATTGACCTCATTCCATTTATCTCTTGCAGAATTGATAGCGTCAATATTTCCCATAGATTCAGCCTGTGCAATTCCATATGATGCAGTTTCAGATTCAGTGCCTAACTTGCTGAGTTCTTTTGCTATTTCGGCAATCTGCTTCTTCTGTTCATTACGCGATTTAAGCGACAGTGCATCAAATATACCAGAAGATAAAATGCCTTGTACTTCTCTAACTTGCTCATTTATTTTTTGTTTCTGTTTAAGTTCTAACTGCCTATCAACTAATCCAAGTAATGCTTGTTCTTTCTGTATTTTAATATCGAGTAATTGAACTTCTTCGGTTGATAAAGCAAGGGCCATAGCATCTGCTTCGTTCATGCCGTTCTTCATAGCGACTCTTCGCTGTTCTTCAACTGTAACTATTCTTTGCGCCTCAAGTTCAGTTAATCCGGCTTTTATCTTCCATTCCATATATGCTTTTTCTTCTGCTCTTGAAGGGCTATAAATAGCCGCATATTCCATCTCATACATTTCAGTTTTGAGAGATAATTCAGTTCTTAATCTTTCTAAGCCAACACGATTATCACTCTGCCACTTTTCAAATGCAGCAATTTCTTGCGCTTGTTGTTTATATTTTCCTTGAAGTTTAACTTTTTCATCTAATACTGCTATTTCTTCTTCATATCTCTTGACTTCTTCAGGTTTAAGATTAGCTCTTTCTGAATCTAAAGCAGCTTGTTTCGCCTGTAACTCTGCCTGATATTTGCGTGTTTCAGCATCATATTTAAGCATATACTTATCAGGCATTTTAGCTTCCCAGTATGAAGACATCTGCTGCTGCTTCTGGAAGTCAGCTTCTGCTTTTTTAAGGCGCTCAAGGGCATTATAATGGGCAGTGGATTCACGGTCGCGCTGTGCTGCTCTAGCTCCACTTTGGTCGGGGGCTGTAAATGTTTTTTTAGCATCTTCTATCTGTTTTAAATACGCTTGCACACGAGGGTCATTGGGGTCTAAATCTCCCTCTTTTATTCCAATTGATTTAGCGAAATTCTGAAGATTTGCAAGGGCGGCAGACTGAAATGTTCCCGCCATTACCTTTTTTGTTTCGTTATCTAACTTTTTAAAATTCTTTTCTAAGTCAGATTTTCGTTTAGTAAAGTCAACCGCTTTTCCAACTGCACCAGACACTCCGTTAACGATACCGCCTAAAAAGTCTCCTGTATCTCCAGTTTTAGATATAACAAAGTTAATTGCTATATTAAACACTTGACCAGCTAACGCATAAAGACGACTAGATAGATTATCTATAAAAGAAATTCCTGTTTGAGTCTCTTGCTGAATATTCTGTAAGGACTGCAAAAATGAAGAAGAAAAAGAAGTGATAGCCGGAGTAACATTATATATGCTATCCCGATATTTTTCCCAGTATCCAATTAAATTTTGCAGTGCTTGAATATCTGCGTCCATTTTATTGGCCTCAGTATTTTTCCCCTGCAATAACAATGCATTTTTTCTCTCTTGCTCTGTTAATAGTTGATTCTTAAGAACATGTATTTCTTTCTCAGCAATATTATAATTAAGCAACGAGCTTGCAGTGCCAAGCAACTCCCCATTAAGCGACATCTCTTGCCTCTTGAGGTCTACTTTTTGTGCTATAAGGTCAAGAGCCTGTTTCTCGGCTTCAGCGGGAGCCATTCTATATTGATATGCTTCTGCTATTTGCAAGTTTGCGCTCAAAAGGGTTTTCTCTTGTTCTAATAATGCAACCTTTTTTCTTAGCGGAGCTATTGACGCCTCTGGCAACCCTTTCTGAGATATAGCATCTATCTCTGCTTGATTTGCCATTATATTAAACTGGACCTTTTCTATTTGGTCGTTTAATTTATTAAGGAAGTTAGGCGATATTCCCTTTTCTATATTATCAGAGAGTATTTTCCCCTGCTCCAGCGCAAATTTAGTAAATTCTGCCGTATCAGAAGAGTCCAAAGATACTATGCCAGGGATACGACCTCTTGCGCTAGTACGTTTCTCAATCTGGCCCTTCATTTCTTGTATCTTGGCTCGTTCTTTTGCAGCCTCTTGAGCAGATATTTTATCTTGGTTCTCTTTTAATACTTGCTCACGGCTCTGCATTAATTCAGTCATATTTTTAGTTTCTTGGTCATATGCCTGAATCCATCTGCTCATGCCCTCGATATTAAGATTTGGACGAGAAACATATTCTTGTATTTTTTTATCTACATCCATTCCATATTTTACAACAGATAAATATACATCTTTAGCATACTTAATATCTAACTGTTGCGCCCTAAGAGCATCTTCTCTTGCTTTTCTTGTCGCCATTATTTCCTGCTGAAATTGGTCAGACATCATTTGAATATTAAGATTCCTCTTAATAATGTCTGGCGACATCGTCTCATCTACTTGTCCCGCAGACACCGATGCCTTAAGCGAGTTTTTGAGAAGCTCGACTTGGTTCATAGCCCAATCTTCATATATTTTAACACTTTCCGCAGGGGCCGATGAAAGAGTTTTTTTAATAAACTCCATATAGCCTTTAGCAATATCCGTCGGCGATTTTCCGCCAGTAATATCACTAAGAGCCTTTTGCCCAGCTATTAATTCTTTTTTGATATTTTCAATTTTTTCGTCTGATTTATCTTCTTCGCCAGTTGCACCCTCATAAAAAGAATTTTTAGCTTTTATTTCTTCATCTCGTAATTGTTTCTTTAATTTTGCAATATCTTTAAGGCCAACTATCATTTCTGACATTTGAGCATTTGAAGTCGATCTGGTTATGGCCAAGTTATCTCTTTGAGCTTTTGCCTCTTCTTCATATTGCTTTCTCTTTAAGAATGTAACTTCATCTATATTCTTTTTATATTTTTCTATTTCCTGTTTTTGCTGTTCGGCATCAAGAAGTTTAGCCGGCTCTTCCGTCGCAAAAGCTGATCTATATCTACTTATTTCTTCAATAATGCCCTTGCCGTCAAATAGCTTATTAAAGGATATTGGCTTAACCGACTCTAATGCCTTATTTAATTCACTAGAAAGCAACTTAGAGCTAAATATCTTTTCGATAATAGGCGCATTAAGCTCTTGTAATGTTTGAGACGTTTGGTCTTGCTGTTTTAACAATAAATACTGCGCTGGAGATAAGGGCATTTCTATGCCCCTATTTTGAGCATTACGAAGATATTTAAGCGTTGACTGAGTAGGAGGATATTGAGATATATCAGATATTTGTCTCCCCGCAAAAGCCGCAGTAGTTTTGCCAGTTGATTCATAAAGCAACTTTAATAATCTTTCTAATTCATCAGGCTTAGAGATAAATTCTTTGCCAAGTGCCTTCTCAACCTGCGGCATAAAAGCATTAAGCCACTGCCCAAGTGCCTTATCAGAAATAGCGGTTTGTTCAACTGATGAGACTTTAGCCCCCTGTAACACTGGTCCAACTGCCTTAAGTTCTTCGGCGCTAGAAAATGGGAATATATATCTATTATATTTCTTGCTCCATTCGGCAGGGAAATTCTTCTGCGAAAACTCTTCTGTAGTAAAATCTTTGCTCATTTGATAAGCAATATCTTCCCTAGATGATTCCGTTTGCGCTTTATTTATTTGCTTGTGCAAATTAAGAGCTTGCTGTAACTTTTCATTAAGAACTTGTTGTTTCTCCGCGGTGCTTTCTGTACTTGAATTCCATGCGGCGATTCCGGTCCCAATTGCCGCAACAGCAAGCCCTATTGGGCCTAATAACCCACCAAATCCGCTTAAGATATTTCTTACCCCTACAAGGCCATATCCTGCCGCACCAATTTGAGAGAAGCCACGAGCAACTTGGCCCCACGACCTGGCCATGGATTGCATACCGGAAGAGGCCATAAGGGCTGTTGTGTTAAGCGTTATTATTGATTTAATTATTCCGCCTATAGCACTAACTGCTGTTCCGATAACAGGCGCTATTGCTAATGCCTTAATAAATAAACCAAGACCGCGAGATGCTAATACTGATACCACAGAAAACGCAGCAGCTCCCATAGACATGCCAGTTATCAATTTATTAAATGACCCGCCTAAGGAGATAACAGAGGTCATAGCGTTCATAAACATGCTAAGATATTTAACGCTTGGTAAAATGGCTGAGGTCGCTAATTCATATGTTCTCGTTCTTAGCGATTCAAATGATTTAGAAAACTTTTCTAATTCAAGGTTATTCGCGTTAAATGCATAATTTAATGAATCAATGGAGTTGGCTGTTAATTCAGATGCCCTGCCCATGTTCTCCATTAGTGCCATAAATGAGTTTATCTGACGACCGCCAGCCATTTGAAAGGCGATATTCCTTTGTTGAACATCTGTTAACTTATCCCATTTCTGCGCGACCAATTCTAATATTTGCGGGGCGGATGCTAATTCTTGAGTAATAGGGGTTCGCAATCCAGCTTTTCCTATGGCCGGTATTGCCTCTAACATATTTATAGTCTTGTCTCTGCGAGAGCGCTCAAAAATTGTTCTTAAAGAGGTTCCAATTACTTCGCCACTTAATTGCGTTTTTTCTGATACCGCACCAATATAGCCAAATAATTGGTCAATGCTAACGCCCATCGCCTTTGCCATTGAAGCAGAACGCTGCATTGCCGATATTAAAACTTCAGAAGATGCTGATGATTTCGCCTGTACAATCGCGAGCTTATCAATCAGCCTAGTTGTGTCAGAGAATTGATCTTTCCAAACATTTGTAACAGTTGTTAGATATGTAACAGTAGTTCCAAAATCAGTAGATGCGACGTTAACGCCAAGTAAGGCCGCACGAGTTAATTCTATAATCTCGTTTGCCTGTTTACCCTGCTTTGCAAATTCAGTATATGCACCAAGAACAGTATCGATAGGAACACCAAAGTCAGAAGCGAGATTATATATCCCACCGCGTAACGCGCCGACATTCGAGCCTTGTGGCAAAAACTTTTGAAGTTCAAGCATCTGTTCTTGAACTAAAACAGATTGGCGCCACATTTCATTCATCTGTTGAATACTAGATGTAATAAGGAAGAACGAAGTATAATATCTTCCGAGCCTTAAGACAGCCTCGCCTTGTTTTCTCATTAAATCATTAACAATTCCAAGACTTTTACCCATTTCATCTACGGGGCGTTTTGCTCCAGTTATCTGAGCGCCGTAGTCTGCTAACATTTGTAGCATTCTACCCTGTTCGCTTTTTGCACCTATCATTCCAAACATTGGATTAACATATGACCCTTTAGATTGGATTTCAGGAGCCATTTTTAGCGTAGACAAAACGTCTTTTAAGGACATGCCAAGGTCTTTAATTGCATATTGCATATATGCCTTAGCGTCTGAAATAAAAGCGTCTCCGCTCTTAAAAGAGCCTTGTTTCCATCTGGCTTGGTCAAGATATCCCTTTGGCAATCTTGAGAATTGTCCTTTTAGTTCTGGGCCACTAGGAGCGCCAGTCTGTTGAGATTCAAAATCTTTAATAATTTTCCTGGCAACAGTATCTAATTGTCTATTAATTGACCTAGTAAATCTTAAAACTATTTCCTCTTTAATTTCTTGCGGAGTCCTCCCGCCCTGGCCCATTTGTTTAAACTGTGGCAAGGTATCAAGCTGGGTTAAGTCTATGCCAAGTTTTTCTAAATCGCTAATATTTATTTTAAATCTACCCTTAGACCCTTTTACTCCTCTTAACGATGCCAATATATTTTCTGCCGCAACGGACTGACCTACAGATACACCAGAAGTTGGCACATCTTTAAGTCTTGTTCTTAATATATTAGAAACTTCCTTTGAGGCGATTGTTTCCTTGAATTTATTGGCCCCAGTGTCAGGAATTTGGACCATTTGCGCTGACGCAACCCTCTGTGCCATTTTATCTAATACAGCAGGGCTTATATCTGTTTTTCCAAATGAATATCCGCCAGACATAGCCAACGTATCTAATTGCGATCTAATCTTTTGATAGGTAAGTCCTTTTCTATTTTCAGAAGCCCACCTTCGAATATCATCTGAGAAATTTTTAATCCCCATGGATGTTTCTGCGGCAGTTTCCATGGTTAATTTATCTATGAATCTATTAATAACTTCTTTATTAAAGGCATCCCCTATAGTTTTCCCCGTACTTAATTTAGTTCCCCGAACTATAGATTCTATTGCCGCACGAGACGGATTTTTAACTTTGCTTATTTTTTGAGTTATTTCTCCACGGGCTGAAAGTAAATTCGCTGGTAATTTCTTCTTGCCTCCAGTTGTACCGCCAGAATCAGAAACCGCATCATCTAATACAGTCCCACCCTTGGTTACTATCTCTTGCTCAATCTGTACTTTATGCTTCTTTCCAGTTAATCCTTTAATAGAATCAGAAAGGGCCATAATAGAATCTTTTACGCTATCAACTGCACCCTTAACTTCTCCCATGCTTTCACGCATAGTCGTGGATACAGTATTAACGCTCTTATTCATCTCTTTAATACTTTGAAGCATGCTTCCAAATATACCGCCACCGCGACCAGTTTTACTTGGCAAAGTAAAAGCGGCCTCTAAAACCTTATTAAGATTTTTGGCCTCTGTTTTCGCTTGATTTGCAAATGATTGTAAATCTGCAATGGCCTTAGTCGTATTAACTTGAGATTCTATAAGAAGTTTTATATTAGCGTCTTGAGATGCCATATGTCCCTTTCCGTCCTTTCGTTTCTCAGAATTTGTCTTTGAACTCTTCGACTTTCCGTTTATTTATTATATCGTCCATGTGCCTATCCAATTCATAGTCATTCTCGACTACATCTGGAGCCGGCCTTTCTTTAGGACTCATTTCTCTTAAATCATAGTAAAACTTGCACCAACTTAAGAATAGCGTTTTATTCAAATCCCATTCTGAGACACACCCATCAAACATACTGCCTAAGTCTTTACGAGTTAATTCGTACTTGCGTTGCCAGATATGTTCGCGGGCAATTGCTCTAAAAAACGCTCACCAACTCCCATCCAGAAGGTAGTGCAATCTCTTACAAGAGATACTACTGCCTCGCCATTGGGATAATTTTCAAGGTCATTTTCGTCTTTGAATAAAGGTTCTTTAAATCCTTCATCTTTAAATACACACATTATAACTTGTTTTACGATCTGTTCATTTTCTAATATCTTCTCAATCGTATGAGCGAACATGCTCTCTCTTTCAGTGAATAATTTCATGTAGTTAATCGTCGCCTGAGTATAATTTTTATCTGCATCATCAAATGCAGGATTATCTAATCTCTGATCGTATGGAAACGAATACCATTCTTTATATGATTCCATATACATCTTCTGGCTTTCGATAAATTCGTTTTCATCCTCGGGAGTCCACATGCCATTGACTTCCAGTTCTTTTTTCCATGCTCTCATCGTAGGGAACTGTTTATCGCGAACCATCTTAAGATATTTTAACGAATATTCTTTATCAAGCTGATTCTTTTCCTTTAAACGAGGAAACCTTACATACACTTTAGTGCCATCAAAAGTAAACTCTTTAGCGCCATTAGTTAATACTGCCTTCGATTCTGCCATCTGCTCCATGTCTTTCGCTTCTTGTTGTGCTACCTTAATTTCTTCCATTTGGAATCCTCCTAAAAAAAATGATAGTGACAGCAGAAATTACTCTACCATCACTACCATTTTATCGTATTAAATTACGAATGTCAAGCAATTAGCTATCGAGATTATTGCCGCTTCCAGACCATACGATGTTATCAGTCTGAAGGGTTGCTCTCCACTGGCCAGCCGTATTGCCAACACGCGCCGAGTCGCCTTCGGTAACTATTTTGCAGTTAGCAAAAGTTATCGTTTTAGCGAGGGTAGACGCGGTTGCAGTATGAGCGTCTTTGTAGATTTCAACCTGAACGTCGCAATTATCTATGAAGTCTTTAACATCCATAGTAGTCAGAGTTCCATCTTCCCAATTGGGAGAGGCGCCAGATGCGAACTTACCCTGTGCTATTGCCATCGTTTTAAGATCGGCCTGGTTGAAGGTAAGGTCGAATCTAACATTCAGCGGATAAGTAGTTGGTTTATCGATGTAGCGCTGAGTGCCAAGTTCGTATATTTCCTGTCTGCCGAAATCTAACGAACCGCTTACGCTCTGGCAACGGAGTAATTTTTCTTTATCGCCAGTATCGCCATTTTTCCATGCGTACACTTTGATACAACCCCTGCGAAGACCACCGCGAGTACCAGTATTAGTCGTATTCAGTTTCGGGAATTCGCGAGCAGTATTGTAGCTGTAAACCACTTCGATACGGTCGCCAGAGAGGAACGGAGTTCCAGTGCCAGCCGTAAGCGTAGTGCCAGCCCAAGTTATCGAATAAGTATCTAATGATTTGGCATCATTATATATTTCTTCTTTATTAAGGAATACTGCTTCAAGCGTAAGACCTAAAGTAGTCATATTAACCGTAGTCGTTGCATTTGAAGCATCCGAATAAGTTGCGAAATCAAGCGCTATATCTTTCTTCGTGCCGAAATACCATACTTTATGGTCGCCAGAGAAACGATAGTTTTCTTTTGCGAGACCGCCAACCTCATATGCAAATTCTACTGCATCGAGATAAGTTCCCTGTAAGTGGCAGCTTCTGTCGAGCGTAGTGTTATTAAATTCGCTTATTTTAAATACAAACGAAGGGCATTTTTGATGGTCGAGGTCATAAGTAGGGTCTAACATCGTGACAACATCGTTGCCCGAATAAGTTCCTACATATATACCAGTCGTACCTCTGTTAACGCCATAAGCAGTCGGGGTCGAAGGAAGCTGGGTGCCGCTTTTCAGAAGCACTAAGTTTGCCATCGAGCCAACATCATTAGTTTCTATTGAAACGGAAACTTTAGGAAGATCGGCAAGTTTTTCAACATAGCCCGCATTTGCGAGTTCTTCTATGTTTTCAACTGCCAAGTCTGCACCAAGGTCCACATTCTGCACTCTTTTAAGGATATCATTGTTCATGAATATCGCTTGACCCTTGCCTTGAATTTGGGTTGTTACACTCATTTTAACACCGTCCTGTTAAATTAGTTTCTGATGTACCGAATAGTTCCTGCAAGCGTACTTTGATATCGCTTTGCATAATTCGGCTCTGTAGAATTAGTTAGTTTCAGTGTCGATTGAGAAAAATCTTCCTCGCTCGTCACATCCCATTGAGTTAATACCGTAGACGGCAACAGCCCTGGGTCAAAGGGTTCGTTGATGTCTGGTATATCTGCGTCTGCATTAAAATCATAAAAATTATGATTGCTTACTAAATTCTTAAGAATAGTTTCAGCAATATCCATACTTTCTGCCTTTGTTACGCATATTATGTCTATTGTTACATGCGCTATATCCCAAAAAGAACCGCCTATTTCAACTGGTTCCATCTCAAAGAAATCTGCGTCTACAACGCAAACTGGCATCTTATAGTTAAGTCCTTCTTGATAATCAACAGGAAATACTATTTGTTTATCATCATCTGGCATTTCAAGTAAATATGTAAAATCATCTCTGCCTATTACTGATTCAATAATACGCTTTGCCTCAAAACATAAATTAATTATTGCCATTCTTCTTAATTCCATATTTACGCCCTTGTTACTGAAAATTTATTAAATCCAAAGTTTTTTAAAGATACTTCTATCGCTTCAATAAAAGCCTTAACATATTTATCCCGAATGACGTTTTGCTGTTCATATATCTTATTCATACCCTTTGTTTTTCCCCAGCGAGATTGCGACCTAAAAACATATTCCCTTGAACTAACAGGAATCAAAAGAGCGCGTTTTTGTCCACCAAAAGCTAAACCCTTTTTGGTTTCTTTTAAAACTGATTGCTGTGGCAGTACAGTGTAATATGCAAACGACTCTGAGCCTTTTATTTTTCTCTTACGATACTCTGGTTTTTTGCCTTTTGATTTAGGTTTGGTTCTATAAATTGTTTCCTTCGCTTCTTGTCCTGGCCGAATCGTGCCAGCGCTGGCCCTGCCAAATTCAAACAAAACGCCCATGCCCACATGCGACGAGTTTCTGCCATACATCGGGTTTGTTATGAATAGCGGCTTTATATCATAGTCTTTATATTTAGTTCTAACAATACCGCGTGGCCGATAATATGATTGTCTATCTTTTATCGTGCTCTTATTAAATAATGTCATATTAAACGGTCTGGCTCTTACTTCTATTTGGTCTTCTTTAACTATCTTTATATTAAAATATTTTTTAGGGTTCATCTGCATCTCTTCACATATCGCGCCCAACGATTCTAAAACAGATGCAACAATTGGATTACTTGACCTTTTAAGAGTTTTTTTATACTCTTCATAAATCTTATATGCAACATCTTTAATCCCGAACTCGCTGCCAACATTGACAGCCTCTAATAACTTAGCGAAAGCGGCAGACTTGCCGATAAATCTTCCACGCTCTCCCCTTATCTTATTAAATGCTTTCTTGAGTCCAGTTAGGTCTAATTCAACGAACTTTCCCATTTGAAATTTTCGTAAAAAAGATTCAAATTTAATAAAATCTTCCGCCATATTACACCTTATTCGTTCTTTTTATTTTAGCCTCTATTACGAATCTTTCGCCTAAGCCTGTCCACATTGGCATGCCATCCAATACCCATTTCTGGGAATCAAACTCCATATATCTCATTACATCAAAAACCAGCTTACCACTATATTGTCCTTCGCTTATATAGCATTCGCTTTTTAAAAATGATATATTAGCGTTCTGATTATCAAATACATATCCAGGCTCAGGCTCTCTATCGTGTGTAAATAAGCCAGGATAGAATACATTTCCCTTTATGCTAAGTTTGCCAGTATTCGTCAGCATTCCCTTTCCAGAACAATACGGACAAGTGCCTGTCGTAAACACTATAGGTCCAGATGGCCTATATCTGCCAGTAGACGATTTATTAACAGAATCATAGAAGCAGTTAGGACATTTAACCTCTTCTTCGTTCCATACAATATCCGCAAGCGTTCCAAGTTGATGCTTGATCGCCGTGATATTGCTTTGATATGTTTCTATAATATCATCTGTTAGTAACTCAGGTTCTACTATAGCCATTATACCTCATCCTGTTCGCTGACATCAGCAAGTCTTCCGCCTAACACCGAATTAATCTTATTAACACATTTCTTATAGTCAGTCGCATTATCTTTAATCGAGTTCTCATATCCGCCAACTGCCTTAGTTGTATCAACCTCATCGCGACCAGACTTAACCCTAACTGCTTTCGCTGTAGCGGCATCCTTGGCCTTAATTAAGTAATATGCCTTTACTTTATAGAATATCGCCAAACGATACGATCCGTTAGCGGTGCCGGCTATACTTGGAGTTATCTCATAATCAGTTTCATCGACAAATGATAAAGAAACGCCAGTATCGTTATAAATATCATCAAAAGTATCGCCTATTTTAAGCGCGATAGTAGCATCCGTATCAGTGCCAACTGTAACCTGACGCTTTATTTTATCTATTATTGTCTGAGTAACTGAATGCATGTAACCCCCTTAATTTAAAAAATTAATATCTAAATTAGTAGTTTTATCTATCATGTCTAAAATGTTATTTGTCTTCGCCAATCGGCATAATTTTGGGCATTTGCTTAAATCAATGTTGTCGCCAATCTGGAATCTTTTTTTACTACGCCATATATCATAAAACGAATTATTTTTAGTTATTTTTCCATATTTCATTGAGTCATTATGTAAATGCATGCAGCAGACAAAGATTTCCTGTATCGCCGATATAACTGGATATAACGCATGTCCATGGCATTTATCAAAAGTATGTTCGTTGCCTATAATATTTTTAAACTGGTCGAATAATACATATACTTTTATCTTATTGTCTTTCTCTGCCTTCTGTATTAGCGTCTCAATATCATCTACGATTGCCTGTGTAATATAATTGTTATGTATGCTTTTTTGATTTTTAGACATAATCATGGGCTTTATCTGTAGGTAATCAACGCCAATGGAAGACAAAATATCATACAATTTAATCATATCACAAGAATTAAATGATGTCAATAAAAAGGAAATGCCTATTTTGATTCTATTGTTATTTATAACGCATAATTGCTTAATTCCGTCTATTGTTTTGCTAAAATCACAACAGTTGCCATGCAATATTTTATATACTGAATCCGAACCGGCATCAACAGATATGCGAACCCATTTAAAATTATTTACAATATGTTCACATATATCTTTGTGATGCAGCATACTTCCATTAGTAATTAACCCCTGGTCTATTGAATAGTCACTGCCAATCGTAGATATAGCTTTAAACTGAGGGTGTAATGTCGGCTCCCCTCCACCGCTATAAGTAATTGCCTTAACTCCCATTCTTGCAGCATCGTCTATTATAGATTCAGCTATATCAAACGGAATCTCTGCCGAACAAATATTGCTTTCTCTTATCTCTTTTTTATACATACAGAATAAGCAATTATGCGAACACTTATTTGTCAAATGTAATTCCAGAGTTACGGGACATACGTCTTCTGGACGATGTTTTATTTCATGTAAAACATCTAAGTGATGAAATATCTTCCCATAACTAAATGGAGTATTCCCTTCGACCTTATGACGCTGGACGAATTTATTTATAATATCTATTTCTTCTTGCTCTTTGCTCATTTTACTAAAAACTTGCTCCAATTCTTTACATAAAACTGATGTATCTCATCTGCCATTGCCATTTTCTTATTATGCTCTGAATGCCTTTGTGTTTCTTGTCCAGCGTGAACTCTATACAAATACAATCTTTCTGGAACTACATCGTATCTATAACCCTGTCGAAATAATCTAAACCATAGTTCATAATCTTCAATTACAAGATACAATGGATTATACCAAAGGTGTCCCTCATATAATATTTTTGATCTGAACATTACAGTGCCATTGGCAATATAACAACCACCATTTAAAAAACGAGTTGACCAATCAATTCCATTATTTGCTTGGGCCATCCATGTATTATCCGTTACTTTTCCTGCATCATCAATAACAGTAAGCAAGCAACCGCAAAAATCAATATTTTTGTTCTGCTCTAAAAACTCAACTTGTTTATCCAATCTATCATCAGCGCTAACATCATCATCATCCATTCGAGCAATATAATCATAATGTTTGCCAGACTGGGCGATTGCAAGAACACATTTATTAATGCCATTCGCGTAACCTAAGCGAGATGGCGATTGAACAACTTTAATATTATCGGCAAACACAAAAGAAACTGGCCTCTGACATCCGTCTAAATGCAAATAAACATCAACATTATGTTTCTCTGATTTTAACGAGCATATTGATTGATAGAGCCATCTCTCATTCCTACCACAATAACACATTATAACCGCAATGTTCATTAATTAATCCTTTCATACATGCAAAACAAATGTGGCCCAAATTCGTTCCATGCAATTAACTTAATTGGAAGATATTTTTGCATATCAACAAACCAATCTTTAAAAAACCTTAAACAGTCAATCGGTACGGCATGATATCCCATCTGGGCATTTTGAGTATGTATTATTATTTTGCCGCCTATCTTCGTCGCATCAACCATATTCTCTAAAGCAATACATGGGCGGCAGACATGTTCTAATAAAGCCTGACTTAATACAAAATCAAATTTAGACTCCCAATTTAATTTTATATTCAAGTCGATAAACTGCTCGCCCTTACTTCCCGAATATGAGTTATTGTTAATCGAAATATTGCGAAACTCTCTTTCAAATATATTATTTACATTATCATTCTCTGCAATCATAAGCAACGAATTTCTATCTTGATAATATTCTTTAATATATTGAAAGAGAATCCCATGAAATCCATTTGATAAGTTTGGCGCAGGAATCCACGCATGCATACCACAATACTTATCAAACTTGTTCATTATCTTCTGCCCCTTTTGGGCAGAATCTTTTTAACTTCTGCAACGGGAGGTTCAATAGGAGCTTCAGCCTTAATAACAATTTCCTCTTTTTTAGGCTCTTCGACAATAGCCTTAATAGGCCCAACTTCAACTATTTTTTCAATAGAAACTTCAATAGGAATCTCTATCTTAACTGGCTCAATTTTTATCTCAGACTTTACCTCTATCGGCTTAGTAAGAATCTGAAGAGGCTTAAATTTAAAATAAGATACGCCACCAATCATATAAGGTCCAAGCACTTCTTTCGCACCAACTGCAATAACCTTATCGTTGGTCATTAATACTTCTTTGCCTTTGGTAATATTGTTCTGTATAAAATCAGTTGTGCAGCCAATAAAGACCAGAATATCATTGCCATACATCAGCTCATGCAAGAACTTAATTCTTACGTCTGATCCTTTGGCCTGTTTGCGAAACGCGCGTTCTTTTTCTGCGGGAGCATAAACTTCGATATGGTCATATTTAAATTGACGTCTAGCGTCAAGAATGTCTAAAATATTATCCTTAAAAGTAATTACTGATATTTTCACTTAAATCACCTTCCATATGTATTTTACTTTATTTTATCATATTTTGCAATAAAATCTTTAATTACTTGCATATCCCATACTCCAATGGATTTGTCTGCGAATATGCCATTGCACTCCTTGCACTCTTCGTTAAGTAAATAATGTGGAGACGGAAAATTAAATGGAGGCATACAAAAATTTATAGGACGCCATTCGCCAGTATTAATGTCTTTAAATAATCTATTATCATTAAAATGCGTTATCATTATTTTTTTAGCATTACTTTTTATAATATTTTTAAAGACAGATATAATGTCTTGAAGCGACATATGTACTAGGCAGTCTCGTATTAGCATATATTCAGCATTAATGGTCGAAAAATCATAATTATCAAGGCTTCCATGTATAAAGTAAATATTATCTTTTGAATATCTCTTATTGTTATTATTGATAATATCCTTTACAATATCTATGCCATAATAGTTATTAAATTTTTCAGCCACTAACTTCATCCAATTAAAATCCCCACAAGGACAATCAATAATATTTATCTGTCCAAGGTTAGATAAGAATCTTCGAATATTTTTGGTTGCTTCGATTGTAGAGCCAGGGCCAGAAATTGTCCCCTCCCCCTGCCATCCTTTATACAAAAATATATCATTAAATACTTTTTCCATTACACAACCTCTCTACAAAGTCTACTATGCTCTGCCATGATTGTCCTTTAAAATACTGTTTGCATTCCAATGTTATATCATGTTGCCAATCACTATAAGCTGACAATAGAATCTTTTTTAAATGTTCTTTATCGGGATTGAAAAACATGTATATCTCTTCTTTATCGCCACCATCAGGCCAATGCGGTTTATTGCTAAAATGATTAACCCAATCCATTGAGCCACACAACCAATATGGATATGCCTCTGATATATAATCTTTTGGCCCATGATAATTTGATATTACAACGGGAACCCCACATGCCATTGCTTCAAGCCCTACAAGCCCAAATCCATCGCCACGATGAGGAGATAATATCAAATCACATGACCTATAAAAATCTGCCATTTCAGATATATTGCAGTCTTTCTGATAATAGAATGTTTTTAATTGCTTATCAGGATATTTATTCAGTATATCAATGTATTCTTTATAATATTGCCCATGTTTATCACCATGATTATTTCTTACTGACACAGTAGATTGAAGCCATAATTCAACATCATCCCCATAATCGAATGACTCCATAAACGCCTCAAGGGCTACATCAGCGCCCTTGAAGTTGCATATAGAGTTACACATGCCTATTTTAAATGTCTTATTTTTATGCCTATCTAAATTATTAAACACCAATGGTTCGTATCCATGTGGCATTACAATAATAGGTTTATTGCACTTGCCAGTTTTAACAATGGCATCAGAATTAGCATGAGATGGAGTCCATACTTCATCATACTGATTTAATGCTTCTGCCCATTTAATCGGATAGTTATTATGTGACCAAACAGTATAGAAAATATGTTTCTTGGCCCGTATAGATTTATTTGGAGCATGGACTAATGGATCGACCAAGAAATATATAGCAACATCAAAATCATTTTGGTCTTTGTACAGGCAGTTCTTTAATAAATCATTTGAATCGGGCATATGAGACATATATTTAGCAATTAGCGTCTCTTCAGGTTCATTTAGTAATTCGGTTGATTTTAAAACTACCTCATTGCCAGATTTTCTTAAATAGTATGCCATATGAAGAATTACATTTGAAAACGATGTTGCTGAATAAATATTTCCATAAATTATATATTTCATTTAATCACCACTTCCGCTATTTTGATAAAATCTTTTATTGCAGTTCCATCATAAGAAAACGTCTCTATGAACTGACCTCTGCCAAGCTCATTTCTTTCTTTATTATGATTCATTATAACGCTCATTAGTTTATCTGAAAGCTCATTTTGGTCCGTCTCGATCCATAACATTGTTTCGTCATAGTTAGGATTATGAGGGAATCTATGGGCCGGCCTTAAATATGACTTAACCCTTGTGCAAAGCATATCATTAGCATAGTCCACTTGACCCCCGTGAGAGGGCATTACCGTTGGCAACCCCATGGACATTGCTTCTAAAAATGGAATACCACATCCCTCGCCACGAGATGGCAATACAAACGCATCAGCGAACTTATATAGCGTCCATACGTCTTCAATATCCATAACATCATTTATTATGAATACAGGACATTTCGCGTCATACTGCTCTTTAATCTGTTTAACTAATCTTGCCATAGATTGCGATGTTTCAACGCCAGAGAAACAACATGTTTTAATCATTAATCCGATGTCTTCGTATGGAGCGAATACTTTACAAAAAGAATGCAATAAGATGTCCCATCCCTTGCGCGGAGTCCATTCTGAATTTGCCATGAAAATAAAGCTACATTTTGCTCTAAATTTATTAAGCTGCTCTGCTATCTCTGGGCTTTTAATACGACCGGCGCTTTGTATCGCCTGAATATCAATCGGCATCAATACGACTCTTACAGGAACAGTAACTCCCGAATGAATAAACGCTGCCTGACTATAATAACTCATAGTCCATACTTCATCCGCAGTATTGCAGCATTTAACCCATTCTTGAGAAACGCTATCAGTTTCTGCCACGGTCATTAAGATATTCTTTTTATTACCGAACTTTTTAAACGCAGGAGGAACACAATTCTGTACTACTAAATCATATGAATAACCAGTTTCCGCTTCCCATTTACCCATTATTGCTTTCTCTGGGTATTTGCTATGCCCAAGGCTTAAGAACTTAGTAGTAACGCCATTTGCATTGAGCGCCTTGATAAACTCTCTTGAGTTTCTTGCATATCCAGAGCTTTCAGTGAGTCCATAAATCCAAAGTATATTCATTAAATCACCTGGGCCTTCTTGGATTGTCCAACATAAGGCTTCACCAATGACATGAAATCATCTGCCATAATATCCCAAGTAAATTCTTTAGCACTTGTCATTGCCTCTTTAGCAATCTGTTCAGCGAAGCCAGGTTCGTTCATCTTAACATATACTTCGCACATTGCCTGTGCAAGTTTCTTGCAATCTGGAATAAAACGAATCTGTTCCATATCTTTTCCGAACCACACAGGAGATTGATTATCACAAGGGACTAAATACATAGGAAAGTATTTAGCAAGTGACGGCTGAACTGAGTTATTCATGGCCATTGTTAACTTGCCACAAGCCGCCGCATTAATTGTAGGCAACCCAAATCCTTCGCCAATCGAGATAAGGCAGTTAACATCAAACGAATTATAGAGTAAATTCATTTCATTGTCTGTTAATCCTTGATTATCTGGAGCCGTTATAATCGCAACATCTCCATCTTTACATCCTGCTATTTTAGCAAGGTTTTCAAGGTTAAATTCTCCACGCTCCGTTGTCTGATACAACATCAGCATTGGATTGCGCTTAAATTCAATGCCACTCTTATACTTGAATATAGCGAAAGCCTGTATTAATTCTGGATATCTCTTGCGTTCAAAGTTCTTCGCTATCATGCCAAATATAAAAGCGTCTGCATTCTTTTCGCCAAGTGCTGCCATTTTATATTGTTTAATCCCGGTCTTTTCCACGGGTTTGTAAACATCTAAATTAACGCCATGACTTACTACGGCGCACTTAAAATCAGGCATAACTTTAGCCATTTCCTGCGCTTGCCATTCTGTCGGAAATACTACTAAGTCAATATGCTTAAGCGCCTCTCTCCATCTTGCAATAGGAGTGCCATCAAAGACAACATATCCAATCCACCAACAGTTATTAAGGCGAGCTCCGAGCTGTCGCACGTAACTCGGCATTACATAGCCGTCATTAAGTGTAATAAGAATATCTGGCTGTACTATATCAAATACATGCGCTATCTCATTTAATGCATAATCGCTATGGCAAGCATAAACAGGGAAATGTGCCGGATAAACAGGTGACTGCCCATTATAATTACATGCTAATACTGTAAATTCAAATTCGTCATCATTCATCCAACGATGTAATAGGTTCTTGCTTACTTCTCCAAATCCCGTAGGGCGGTTATAATCGCCTACATATAATACTTTAGTTTTTCTTTTCGTCTGTTGCTCCACTATTATCTGCTACTTAAAATATAGACACTAATGAATATATTAAGATTGTTTTCTGCTTCATTCTGTTCCGCCTCGAAAGAATCGCTTCCATCTACTACGGTTTTTAACAGTCCACAGACTTAAATTCCGATGTAGCCCACCGTATTCTTATCTTATCGCTACGCGACTCGATAAACTTCTAATTTTTCAAGATTCTTTGCAGCATTTAAATCCCTATCAATTTCGTTTCCACAAATTTCACAGACATAAATTCTTTCTGCCAAACTTAATGCCTTCTTTATATTGCCACACTGACAACATTTCTTGCTGGAAGGGAAGAATCTATCTGCTATTCGTAACTCAAAAGAATTAACTTTACTCCTTTGGGTTAATAGATTACGAAATCTACTGAAATTCATGGATGCAATACTGCGAGATAAATGCCTATTTTTCATCATACCACTTACATTCAAATCTTCGATTGTTATAAATGCTGGCTTGGTTATCGCCAGTGACCTGACAACTTTATTCAAGTAATCATGTCTCTTGTTCGTAAGTTTCTGATGTGCTATCTGTAATCTTAACCTTTGCTTATCTATATTCTTAGTAGACTCTCCTTTCTTTTTATTTTTCAATTTCCTTGATAATTTCCTTTGATCCGACTTTATTCTCCTTTCTAATTTTTTAACTTCTCTTGTTTTATTTATATTTGGAAAAGTTTCTCCATTACTTACAGTTACGAAGGTTTTCAACCCTAAATCGATTCCAATGCCCTTCAGTGAATTGCTTGAGGAATTGATTTCAACTCCCGTTTCGACAAGTACAGAGATGAAGTAACGATTCGCTTTCTTTTCGATACGACAACTTTTAACTAACTTATCAACTGGAATGTATCCTTTTTCTTTTAAATTTATCCATCCGAACGTTGGAACTTTAACTCTATGACGTTCAACTAACAAATCAGTATCACTATTTTTAGGAAGATAAACTTTAACTATCGAGTTATGTTTCTTTTTAAATTTAGGGAATCCTTTTTTCGTTTTAAAGAAGTTTTTAAACGACTGTTCTGCATTCATTATCGATTGCTTTACTGCTTTTGAACTTACTTCCTTTATCCACTTAAAGTCTGGATTGTTAGGAATGAACTCGTTATTGAGATATTTTGAGAAATCATATCCGGTAACAAATTTCTTTGTTTGAAGATATTGCTCTTTATTATGTTTTATAAAGAAGTTATAAATGAATCGACACGTTCCAATTGTTCGATTTATTTTCTCTCTTTGTTCTGTTGACGGCTTTATCTCTGTTTTATAACTTCTTAACATTTTATACTCACTTTATTACTCATTACTCATTTATGTCCATTAATTTATCTACTGTTTATCTCCACCCTCTTTATTTGCTGGCGCTGATTCCTGTTTCTTTAATGCGGGATGAACACTTTCACAAAACGATTCATAAGTCGGAAACATCTGTTTAAAATGTTTATTGGTATTAGATGTAGTATCATATTTCTCTTTTACGAATTTATCGTCCTTAATCCATTCTCCAGCCATGTTATCTCACCTTCGCTTCATCCACATACTGCTTAACGCGCTTAATCGTACTATAGAGTTTTTTATATTTATCATCCTGTATCATCTGATAGATTCTACGGAGAAATGTTTTCTTTTTAATATTAGCCACTTTATTAAGAAAATCTACATCGTCTAACATTAAAAGCGCTTCTAAATTACTATCATCAGAGAAGTCTACATTTTCCGCAACATCATTATAGGTCGGATTCATCATCTGTTTAAGCTTCTTCTCGTCTATAACAGTTACTGTGCCATCTCTCATAATCGAACGGTGCATATTAGCCGCGACCTCGATTTCAGTTAGTTCGATAAGATCGCCAGGCACAAGAGTTATACTGCCCTGTCCGTCTAACTTATCAAAACCTATCATATCATGCTCTGCCGCCGCCGGATTAAACAAATACCATTTTTTCTGTGCTTTAGTTATATGGGGGTTTCTATCTGACCATGCTCTCATTTTGATACACTCCTTTAAGTGAATTGTTTTATCATATACAATCCTATCAAACAATTTAATAAATGTCAAGATAATTCTAAATAAAAACAGCCCACAGAAATATGTCTGTGAGCCGTTTTACGGATATAGAGTCCGTTATGTTAGGTTAATTAAGCGATGTTGTAAACGCCTATCTTCTTTTCGTCTACTATGATAGCAGCGTAATCGAAGAAGGTATTTTTTACTTCTGCGCCGAGGAGAACGTCAGTGCCAGCAAGCGTCTGAACGGGGTTCTCGCCGTCGTAACCGCATTTTTCGCCGAGCAGTATAAGCTGGTCAGCAGGGATCTGAGCCGTATCGAATTTGGTGCCAGCTGCGTCAACGATGGTGGTTTCATAGTTCTTGATACCAACGAGACGAGCGCCACGATACTGACCGAATACGCCGGTTTCGATTTCGCGCAGGGTGACTTCCGACCATCCGCTGAAGCCCATTATCTGGGTAACAAGCGATTCGCGACCGATTATCGCTTTAACCGAACCCGAAGTGTCCATCATAGTGTTCATTATCGAGTCGAGGTTAGTTTTGTTAACGGTAGCAGCCGAAATGTATATCGGGTCGCCAGTGGTTATCGTAGCTTTTACGAGGTCCCATATGTATCTGAATTTCTTCAGACCAAGTTTGAATCTGATTTCAGCAGCGTCTTCCAGAAGTTTTACAACATTCTGAGTGCGAACTGCGTTAACATCGATTTTGCTTGCGAACGAAAAACGGTTCATTTTCGTCGAAACTCTTTCGATGTAAGCCTGAGACAGTACAGCCTGCGAACCAATCGCATGCATGTACGCTACGCCGCCATGTCCGATTTCGACATCAAGAACGTCGCCATTGACCTGACCAGGATTAAACAGTAACGAGCTAAGGTCGAGCAGCGAGGGGTTCTCTGCGATATAGTCATTAACTACAAACGTGCCGGCTTTTACCAGTTCGTCATACGAAGCGGTATCTGCGTCTTTAACGACGTTTTTAAGGGACGCCATAACTTTTTCTACGTTAGCGATTTCGCTTTTGGTTAAGTAATTGGTTCTCATTATATTTCACTCACTTTCATTAATTAATTCATTATATCATGTAGTCTACGAATGCAGTCAGAATACCAGAGTTGGTATCGCCAACAAACGATTCGAAACGAAGGAAAGTAGTAGTATTAACAGCCGAAGAGTCAACAGCAGCAACTTTACCGGAATTGGTAATGCCAAGGTAATCGCCTTTGGTTGCCGATGCGAAGTTATCTGCAAGGTTAAGATTCGGGGTGCTAAATTCAACTTTGCAACCATTTACTAAGCGAACATAGTCGCCAGCGGAGATAACATTCGAAAAACCAGCATACTGGCACGAATATTCAGGATTCTTTACGGCTACAAAAGTAGATTTTGCAGCGGTCGTTGCATCAGTAGGGCGAGCGGCTTTGCCATTGGAGTCGATATATACAAAGTCGCCAGAAATCATAGCACCAGCTGCTATAACGCTTTTTTCATTTTTAGGTTCGTTTAAAAGTCTCATTACTTCTCACTCACTTTCATTTACTTTTTAGTAGTATAGGTTTTTTTAACAACCGTCCTGAGTCTTTCAGAGAACGGTTTGTTGTCTAAATTCATTTCGCTTATTCCGTCAGCACTGGCCACGGTTTTGCCCATAGCTTCCTGCTCTTTTTTAATTTCTTCCTGTTTCTCTTTAATCGCAGCCGCTTTGGCGACTTCTACTGCATTAACAGCAGATGCGATAATTGCCTGAAAACTTTTTTCGTCAACGGTAAGTGCCGTTTCGATTATTTTTTCATCGGCAATGCCGGCCTTAGTCAGTTCTTCTTTTCTACGATTCTTTTCTGCCTCTGCTTTAGCCGCAGCCTCAACCAGTTCTTTTTCCGTTTTCTCTACATATGCAACGCATTCGCTTATAACTTTTTCGGTTTCGAATGTTTCGCATTTAGCAGACACAGTTTCAAGTTCTGATTTCAACTTTTCGATTTCTGCATTAGCAGCAGTAACAGTTTCAATCGATTTTGCGTTGCTAGCTTTAAGTTCGTCAAAAACAACGGGGTCAATGACGACTTTGCCTTCAAGCATCTTCGTATTCTCTGCTATTTTAGCTAATATTTCTTCGAAGTTTTCCATTGTATCACCTTATCTTATTTTAGATTTAAGTAAGTTATTCAGTTCGTTAACTGCTTGCGCTAAACGCGCAACTTCTGTCTTATTGGCCGCGATTAATGCTTTGCTTCCACTAAATGCGGGAGTGCTTACAACGCCTTCACCGATTGGAATAAAATCCACCATAATTCTTCCTACTTGTGACCCAGCCTCGAAACGAGACTTCAAGCATGAACAATAATGGTCTGTTTTTCCAGCGACTCTTGCGGGATATTCATTTCCACAACTAGAGCAAGCCACCTTTGCCGTCATAACTTCAAAACTAAATTTCAAATCTTTATTTGCATATCTTTTTCTAACTTCTTCTACAAATCCAGCCGATTCGGGCCTTGCTTCCCAAAACCTTGTATTCATCAAAAGTGTTCCAGAAGGATAATGTGTCGTTGCATTCATAACAGCACCGATCAATATATCCATCTCGTGTTCCCAAGTGCAAGCTTGGCCACACACTGCTTTTGTATAATAGTCGGCTTTATCAACAGGGATAATGTCTTGATTAAGATTCTTGTCTCCAAATTTAAGTAACGAATGACCAACCGTAAATGCGCCAACAACAGGATTAAAGCCCCAGCTAACTTGTTCCATCATTTCATCCATAGATTGCATTTCGGTTTCATCATAAGGCTTAAACATAAAGATATTAGCCTTGCTCATTTCATCCCAATCTTCATCTTTAAGTGCCGACATATGGTCTAAAATATCCTTCGGGACTTCAGCATTTTTTTCTTCAATCATCCGTTTGGCTTTATCTTTGCATTTGCCTTTAAGCCATTCTTTGCATTTAGCCTTAATATCCTCAGATGCATATATGACGCCAAGGCCGTCTGCAACAGTTATTTCATAATTTTCGAAATCTATCTTCATTACTTCTTCTCCTTGTCCTTTTTTGTCATCTTCATAAATAAATCCATAATCAATGGATACAATGTTTCTAATTTTCTATCTGGATACTGTTTTATAATGCTATCTTTGGCCTCTTGCCATTTCTTTTCGTCTTCTTTAGTTTTAACAATCGCCGGCATTATTTGACCTCCACGGTATGGCCTATTAATTTGGCCAAGTATTTAGTATATAAATCATCAACAAGCGCAGAGGTCATATTGTTTACTTTATCTTTAGAAACAGATCCTGCGATTATATCTTGTTGTATATCAATCGAGAACTCATTGCATTTTGCCATTGCTACTTCAAAAAACTCTTTAGGAGAATCAATCTCGTCAGATATTTTAGAACAAAATAAATTAGCCACTTGGCAAGCAGTTATTAATGGAAATTCCAATTTCTTCTGCACATCGTCACTCTGCGAAATATTATTAAGCATTGCTTCTACTAAATCAGTAGATATTTCCATTAAGTTAGCTTTAACGTCAACTTTACGTTTCTGGCTTTCATTCTGCTTCTGTACTTTATCTTTTGTCTGCGTTGGTTCAGTTGCTTTAGGTCTGCCATTGCCACCATTCTTGGTTGTCTGTGTTGGATTCCCGGCAGCAGTTGGGCCTTGGAACGGCACAGGAGGCGGAGTTCCAAATTTATAATCTTCGTTATCTTCCTGTTCTTTTCTTTCTTTACTTACAAGAGCCTGTTCCAATTTGGAACTTACTCCAAGTTTAAGAGCAGCACTTGTATCTGAAAGCAATCCGCGGTCGCGCATATTATCAATTTTACTAATTAATACTGCATCGTTATCAAGGTTAACGGCGGAGAATCTATATTCAACCATATTAACTTCAAGATTGTTTAACTCTGCGATCTTATAAGTTAAATACTTCCACCAGTCACCTATATTATTCTGGCAGTCTTCAAGATTAGTCTTAAACGGCTTAACCGAATAATCAGCGCCATTAGTGCCGCCTTGAAGCTGACCATTAACCAAAAACATAGGGCAACCCAATGCCTCTGCTATGTCCTTATCTTTGCTATGATACTTTTCATCATACTTAAGTATCTCTCCATTAGGGCCAGCCTGTATCATCTTCACCTGACCGCCCCAAGTTAAATACCTTGCCTGTCCAGGACGACCATCTAACATATTCGCAAATGCGTTTACTACTTGTGAATCAGCTACAGTGCCAGCTTTATCATCATAAAGCGAAAATATCGTTATCAAAGAAATTAATCCTTGAGTTGTAAATTCATCTAATTGTTTCAATCTTTCTTTAGCAGCAAGCGCGGGAAATGCTCTCGTTAAAAAGGGGACTCCCCAAAAAAAATACTGTCTGCCACGGCGAGTTATTCTGTGCATATTCATCTTGCGTATAATCTGTTCGCCTTCTGAACTTTTATTGATATTTGAATTGCCTAAATAATTATTATATCCGTTTCTATATGTAACTATCTCGCCCATTAAATCTTTAGTGGGTTTGATCGAAATTGAAAGCGGATTAAGAGGCATAATTCCCATCGGCAAGAAATAGGATTTGCCTTTTATTTTCCTCGTTTCCCAATATTCATATGGAAACACATTACCATCAAGGAGCAATCCTAAAAACATTTCTTCATGCAATTGTCTACGGCCCATCATAGTTCTTGGATTATTATAATTAACCCAATCCATAATATGAGCCATTATCTTATTGAGTTCTTCATTATCAGTTTCAATTTCCATTATCGTATTTGCCATTGTAACTTGTAAATCAATAACAGTAGATGAAACGCCACCCATAAGATATAATTTATTAGAGAGCAATATGCAGTTTCTGATTATAGGTTCAGAAAATGTTCCTTGTGTAATAGAACAATTAAAATCATCTAGTGTATTTAAGTAGTTAATGGACGGAGTGACTTCAATATCAGTCATGCGACCAATGACAGTCTCTATGTCGCCTTTAGGCGTTACCGATTTAATACTAACGGTTTTACTAGCCACGTAGTCCTCCAATCCAAAATTAAGTGTACAAAAATACAGCATTATCCTATTTATATTCTAATCATAAATAAATAGGATGTCAACTGTTTTTTAAATTTATTTTCATTTTATCTCCACGCCGCGCCTGGGACATTAGTACGCGATGTAATATTTAAATGATTTAGTCTCCAGGTCCAATACATTGCAGCCGCATATACGAAAGATGAATATCTATCTTTCTGCCCAGAGCGAACAAAGAATTTAAGATAATTACTTGTCGCTTCCGTCTCGACAGATGTTAACTGCGTCTTTAATACATGTAAATCACGATATAATTTATCTATATCTGCTTCCGGTCTTTTTTCATATTGCGGAATGCGGTTATCTCTATCATAATCGAAATGGCCGTGTGTTGTAAATGGAATAATTATATTTCTCATCTGCAACATATTTTTTAATGATTCATTATGCATTGTATTAAACTCATCAGTGGGCGATACAAGCCTCAAGCAATCCAAATAAGGAGAGCAATTATTCTGTTCAAGAAATGGCGCATTATCTGGGTCAGTTGGATCTATAATAGGGATGTTTCCAAACTTGCCAGACCTTAAGTTATCTCTTATAGGGATACCGCCACCACGAGCGTCCATTCCAATTAAATGTATCCTTGAAAACTTCTTCATATAATCAAGGATAATCTGTGTTGCGCCGCTATAATCTATATTCCTTACGCCTATGCAATGCACTAACTGAGCATGGTCTTCCATTAACTCCAAAATAGTTAAGCCAAACTCTGCGTTCTTATTTTGAGTCTTCTGGCCTTTAGCGCTTCCATAGAATGGGTCAATTCCCATGAAGCATATGCCTTGTGATTCAAATTTAAGGCATGCCATGGAGTCATTACCATTCTTTAGTTTATAGCTATCATAAACGAGCGCCGGCGGATAGAACTTGCCTTCAGATGCAACAGGGATATTTTTCTGTTCTGCAAGCCAATGCTCATAACTTACATTCTCTTCTTTTAATGGCGCGAGTATTTCTCCCAAATCCATTCCATAATAAACCTTATGGACAACTGGCGGAACATTTGGATCGATACTCTGTTCGCCAATATAACTGTCTTCAAAATCAAAAAAGATAACAGCATATTCCGAATCTCCATCGAGCATTCGTTGCTGATATTCTTTTATTAACTGAAAATAATATGTGAAATCATAGGAAATAGTTCCAGACAATAGCAAGAAGTTCTTTTCTTTTCTTCTGTCTCTAAATCCAGGCACAGGACAAAACTTAGTGCGTCTATCAAAATTCATTGGGTCATACAAGACGTTTAGGAACGGTCTAAGCACCTTATCCATCGTTTCGCGTTCAATATCATTCGCTTCGCCGACAGTTAGCGTGTTAGCACGGAAACCTCTATTACCTCCCTTGATCGCTAAACCCCTGCTTATTCCCTTGGCCATCTTCATCGACCAATTAGAAGGCTGTTTAGTTATAACTCTATCCTGTTTTGGCAATAATTTTCTGGCATAATGTTTTTCGCTCTGCCCTAACACTTCGCTTTTAACGATAGACTCAATATAATCAAAAGTCTGTTCGGTCTGTTTAAATGAACCGCCAGCAGTTGATTGTATTTTATACGAAGGATATAACATTTCTAAAAGGGTAATCATGGTTGACTCAGTAAAGGTCTTCGCCATACCACGAGAGAATTGCCATATACATCTTGGCGTCTGCCATGCCGTATTAATAGCAATTCGTTGATGAGGGGCCAATCTAAGCCCTAAAAGCATACGAGCGGCGATATGAGGATATGTTCTGAAGAACCATATCATCTTCAAATATCGCTTCTTAGTATTCCAATCTATTTTAACTGCATGATTTTTAAATTGACTAAGTATTGCCATTATAGGCGGGGACTAAGCCCCGCCATTCACATCCTATTTTATTCTATATTTTTGCCTTCAACATTTCGAATTATTCTATCTTGAGTTCTTTTTTCTTGCCACATTAATGCTTCTTCCAATTTTGTTATAGTTATAGCATTTTCGCGACAAGGATATAATTCATTAAGCTGGCGAATTATATCTGTGGCGATCTCGATAATATCGGAGACTTGGCACCCATTTAATCCATATTCTTTAATAGGTCCATCTTGTATTTTAAAAACAAGAGTTTTGCCTTCTGGTCCCATATTAATAAAATCGCTTACATCTGTCTTGCCCAACGCCAAATTTTTGTTTTTGTGATTTCCGATTGCCTTTTTTGTTTGGTCTAAACTCATATTCCACTCTCCTATTATTTTTTAATTCCTATCATATTCGTAGCACTCTCTGCGCCATCGCCATAATCTGCTTCCATTATCAGCGCAACTGGACCCTGTTTAAGTTTGACTTCATTTGCCGACATACTCTCAAGAGCTGATTTTAATTTTGTATCTGAGTATTTGCCTTTTAATTCGCCATTTACTTTGGCCGCAGTTCTTATCGAACCATGACTCTGTGACATTGATGTTGCCTTCATTACGAGCTTATCATCGCCATCGCTTTCAAGTTCTATCCAGCAAAACTCTCCATTTCCAGTTAACGGCAATATCGACTTAACATCTGCGTTTATTAATACTGATGAAACAGTTGCGATGTTTGTAGTCGCCATCTGCTGTTCCATTATGCTATCGAAAGGAAGGAATGATGATGCCGATGTTCTTATTATATATGTTGCATTATCAAAACGCAAGCAAGTATAATCGCTAAATACAGAAATCGTAATATTCTTTTCATGGGCTTTATATTTTGCAATCTTAAGCAACATCTTCGGGGGAAGAATAAACTCAACATCTTCTCCACTCCAGCCATTGTTAATTGCATATTTAGATATCGCTTCACGGCAAGTTGTATAACAAGTTAATGCGCCTTCGCTGCCTCTAAAATAGAACCAGCAATATTCAATATGTTCTTTTTTGGGAAGCGCCCATGCAGTTGCGTTAATCATGCGCTGAAATGCGTCTACGTCATATTCAGTTTCTTCAAGCACTGCGTTGCCATTTACAGCCGGAATAGTTGGGAAGTCTTCTGCTTTAAACCCTCTTATTTCATAATTCTGCCTAGGGGTTGAGAGATAAAGCGTTACAGTTTCTGAATCAAAACATATTTCCGTTTTAGGCGCCTGGATCGCGTTCATTATCTGGCACAATAAATTAACATTGAACAACGCAGAATACTGAACATCATTATCGCCTATCATCGCAACTGATATATCAACAAATGCTTCCATATCAGTAGCAAATAGTTTTAAACTGTCTTTATTAAATGATACCTTTACATTCTGTAATATAGGAGACGCTACTGAAGAAGGAACTATTTCCGAACATCTTTTCAACTGCCTTGAAAATTCACCTGTTTTAACCTCTGCCTTAAACATTATTTTTGCCCCTTTTCTTTTATTTTTATTATTTTAATGGGAATTGGTATTATAGGTTTAATTATATAACTTGTATCTTATTTAATAAAACCAATATTTTCTTTCATAATTACTCCTTTATTTCTATAAATAGGTCTTTATGTAAATCTATTTCTTTCATCATATCAGTATTTGCGTATGTAAATAAGGATATATCCATTATTCTAAAGACCATTTTAACGTCTTCAACCGTCTTTATGTTTTCAATATTAATTTTATATTTTTTATATGGCAAATGAACTATCGCAGTTTGGTCTATAGCTTGTCCATATTCTTCTTTTTCCATAATCGCTCCTTACATTGCTCTTTTCTTTAATTCCTGTTTCTTTATCTTATCTAACTTCTTAGTGTAACATTTCTGACACACATAATCTTTAATGCCCAATCGTTTAACGTTATACTTGTTTTCATTGGTAATATCAACCGTGCAATCTTCACATAATATTTTCTTGGCCATAACTACTCCTTTGCCTCTATAAACAAATGTTGGTTTGAATTAATAAATCTCTCCATATCTGTTTTCTTCTCATCACAACGATAAACATGAAATGACAAATTCATTGCTGCTAGAAGTATTTTCACATCCTCGATTGTTTTTACTGAATCAAAATTTATAATATATTTTTTATATGGTGGCTGATAACTATATGATTGTTCAGATATAACTGCTTCAAGTTCCATTTATTGCTCCTTTAAAATTTTATTTGACTTGCCTGTTTGTCTAATTCATCCATTAATGACCTATTCTCTTCCAATATCTTTCTTGCTTCTTCGACAGTAGTTCCCTTAGTCAGATATTTAAAAGAATGTTCTGATAATTCTTTGGTTCCTCTAAATTCACCACGGTCATATTTCTGCAATAATACTTCGATTTCCTCAAGAGCAAATAGATTTGATAGATCGATATGGTGTTCCTGTATATAAGCCTCAAATGTATCTGCCAAATCTGCTATCGTATCTTTTGCAACGCCTTCTGCCTCGATACGCTGCTCTCTTGATATGCCCAAAGATTTCTGCGCCTTACATAATCCCTCAAATACTCGATCTCTTGCGTCACCAACGAATCTATTATGGTTTTTGGCCATGTATTCATCGAATCTAGATAATTGTATTTCGCGCATAACGACTTCATTAAGCAACGGAGCGTCTGCGCTACTATTCAAATTGTAAGCATCACGATATTCGTTTTTGCGTTTAAAATAATAATCGCGTTCTCTTACATACTCAAATGTTTCTGGATCTTTTATTATTGCCTCAGTATCTGGTTCAAGGCAAAGTATTTTATCAAGGTCTTCTTTTGGTATCTCGCGAAGGTCGCTTAATTGTTTATCAACTTTTGGCGCATGTTTATCAATATTCTGCATCTTAATAATATTATCTTCTTGGCGGTCAAGTCTATCTTTTATTGCCTCTCTGCCAGTCTGTCCTGCCCAATCTTCATCTGGCCTTGAACGGTCGTAACCAAATGAGCGCTTAATTGCAGTGTTAAAATCTCTTGGATTATCGCCATGCTGTTGATATATATCAAACATCTTTTCGCGAACAAATAACCATACGATAATATCTGCCTCATTACGCTTTTTAACATTACGAAGGAAGATATATAAATCCCTAAAGGTCTTTTCATAATCTATTTGCGTAGTGTTAGGGATTTTAGACGAATATAAAAACTCATCTATTGTTGCCGGCATTTGTCCAGGCCATAGAGTTGGAAGCTCTTTTTTAATTCTACCTAACGAAATATCAAGAGATGATGCCATTATAACATTTTCCTTTTAAGAATTAGATTTTGTGTTTTGCACTGAGGACAGTGGACTAATACTCTATCAGGGTTGTAGTCAAAGCATGCAACATCAATAGATTGAAATTTAAGATTACATTCTTTGCAAACAATAGGACGAGGAGCAATATAAGTCTGCTTAAGATTGCTTGTGTCGATGTCCAACTTCTCTTTAAATAAACCAGTAATTAACTCTGCCGAAACTTTACTCAAAAGATATCCGCTCCTTTTACTTTAATTTGTTTTCTATCCAATTAATAAACATGTAAACATAAACATTAACTACCATGCCAGCATAATCTGCCGCCATATATAACGGATCAGAATTAGACATCTGTGATGCCATTGCTGATGCCTTAGCATCCATAATCTTATATGCCTGTATTGCCGCTAATGCTTTCTGTTTC
The DNA here is from genome assembly GCA_937903605.1 of uncultured bacterium. Taxonomy (GTDB): domain Bacteria; phylum Patescibacteriota; class Patescibacteriia; order Magasanikbacterales; family GWA2-37-8; genus JAKLGL01. The sequence goes on along the minus strand of CALCZC010000016.1, from coordinate 21,685 downwards.
ATATTTATCGCCTCCATAATGTTATCTTAACATATTACAAAATGAATGTCAAGAACTTTTTAAAAATATTAAAAAATATTTTCTATATACATGTTAAAATTAAGCTAATAATTTAACATATACTATTTTTAATAACTATCTATCTATATAATATAAACATATATACAAGTTAAGATATATATAGAGATAGAGTAAGGGGGGGTATACTCTCATTATTATTGTTGGTGTTTTTAAAATAGGCCACCATGGCCATTCTTCAGAGCCATATTTTGCTGTATAAAAATTATACATATAGTTATAAAATAATTTTAAAATAGTTCTTGACATTTAATTAATGGCATAGTAAAATTAGAATATGAGAGGTAACAAAAAATAAAAAGGAGCAATCGAAATGGAAAAGATTACAATAACTCGTGGCCTATCAGAATTAAAAACAATATCAAAGCGTATTCACGATACCATTAATTCAACAGCATTTGTATCAATAGCCAGAAACGATGGAGATAAAACCTATAATAATCAGAATAAGAATCAGTTTGGCTCTGACACGAAAGCGGCTCTTGATAGCATAAATGCCTTAATTAACAGATGGCATAAGATAAAAACAGCAATTATACTATCTAACACAAATACTATAATAAACTTCAATGGAGAAAATCTATCTGTATCTGCTTGCATAGAAAAAAAGAAAAATATGGCAGATAAAAAGATGTTAAGAGATATATTGGCGGCGCAGCTTATTAATACCGATAAATTGGCAAAAGATGCAAATAAGAAAGTAGAAGAATCACTAGAGAGAGTATTACAGGCCCAGGGAGTTGGAACGGATAAAAAATCCACAAGTCTTGATGAATTTATTGGTTTATACCGCAAGATGAATTGCTATGAAATATTCGATCCTATTAATGTTAAAGCACAAATACAGAAATTGGATGAAGAAATATCGAAGTTTGAATCAGAGATAGACTTTGTTTTGTCCGAAAGCAACGCTAAAACGTTTATTGAAATCTAAATAATAAAATATTGCATATATGAGAACGGCAACACTTATTCGCACGGGGCAGCGTATGCTCCACTGCATTGAAGCACTGTTGGGCATCAGTAAAATGCTCATTAAAGTTTAAAGAATAACGGTCAAAGATAAAGTTTTAAGACTTAAAAGTTGTTGATTAAAGATTAAATTTGTAAAGATTAATTTTATTCAAAATCCTTGAGAAAACTTTATCCTGATAATAAGTTTGAGGCGCTATTCATACAGGGCTATATATGCAATATTTTATTCTACAGGCGCGTAGTTCAAAGGTAGAACAGAGGGTTGTCAACAGTTGACCTAAATCTTATGAAAAGTTATGAATAATTACTAAAACAGGAGAAGCAAATGAAGATATCCAAAAGTTATAAGGTTGAATTGAAACCGAATAATAAACAAAAAACGTTACTGAAAAAGCATTCGGGCACGGCACGATTTACTTATAACTGGGCATTGAATGAGCGAATTAAACTTTATGAATCCGAAAAGAAATCAATCTCACCCATTGAACAGCATAAAATATTAAATGAATTGAAGGCAACTGAATTTCCGTGGATGTATGAAGTTAGTAAATGCGCTCCACAGCAAGCGATAAGAAATGTAGACAGAGCATTCAAAAACTTCTTCCGCGATTTGAAGAAAGGCATTAAAGCCGGATTTCCAAGGTTCAAATCCAAACATAAAAGTTCCAATTCATTCTACCTTGACGGAAGTTTTCATATCGAATCGGGCAGGATTAAACTTCCTCGTCTTGGATGGATTCGTTTAAAGGAAAAAGATTACATTCCGAACCTTCCAATAAAGTCAGTGGTTATCTCAGAGAAAGCAGGGCATTGGTTTATATCAACTTCTTTTGAGTTTGAAATCCCAGAACAACAAACCACAGGAGAAATCATCGGAATAGACCTCGGAATTACTAATCTAATTCATACTTCCAATAATGAAATCTTTAATAATCCGAAGGTATTGAAGTATTATCTTCGTAAACTTAAACGCTTTCAACGAGAGTTAAGTCGTAGGCAGAAGGGGAGTAACCGCCGAGAACAATCAAGGAAACGGGTAGCAAAACTTCATTATAAAATATCCAATACCCGTAAGGATAATCTTCATAAAATCACTACGAGCTTAGTGAAAACCAAACCAAGCGTAATAATGATGGAAGATTTATCTTTAAAGAATATGATGCAGAACCATAAGTTAGCCCAAGCATTAGCCGACAGTTCCCTATCGGAAATCGGGAGACAGCTCAGTTATAAAACTGAATGGAATTCAATCCTTTTAGCTCAAGTTCCACGCTTCTATCCGTCCTCTAAAACATGCAATAAATGTGGAAATGTAAAAGAAACTTTGGGAATGAATGAACGAGTTTATAACTGTGAGAAGTGCGGAAACATTGATAACAGGGATTGGAATGCTTCAAAGAATATAAGGGATTACTATACCGTAAGTTCTACGGGAATTAACGCGCATGGACAGAATGTAAGACGAGAGAATCCTATGGAGTCCAACCGCAGTCTGGATGAAGTGCGAAATCAACAGAAAGTCACTTAAAACGATTTTCATAAGTTTGATGGGACGGTTTTGGTTCCTCCAATGTTGGTCCGATTCCAGCCGCGCTTGCTTTAAAAATCGAGGAGTAGCATAAAGACATGTGAATGCGAACAAGTAGCTCTTGTTAGAAGCCAAGAGTAGTCGTCTTGGCCCCTCGACCAAACTTAAAATAGGGTTATTTATAATTTGTTTGCCCTCCTTCGCAAACTTATAAATATTTACTGATAAATGTTTGCAGATATTTATTGGACCTATTGCCCGAATTTAGCTCAGTTGGCCAGAGCGCCTGGTTTGGGTCCAGGAGGCCGCCCGTTCAAGTCGGGCAATTCGGATTAAAACAAAACAAAAGGTGGTGTGATATGAATAAGAAAATCGACCCTCTTCTGAAAGTAGATAAACAGTTCTCTACTAAACTGAAGAACGAAGATTATGCTAAATTCGAGAAGATAGCAGATGATAAAGGCGTTGGCGTTGGCACCCTCACTCGTATGCTTATCATGGAATTTCTGCATAAAAACTAATAGGACATAATGTCCGAGTAAATGCCCGACTAATAGGCTCTCCTAGTGGGCCTATTTTTTATTTCCAGAAAGTTAAAAATAGTTCTTGACATTCAAAATAGTATATGTTAAAATGAGATTAAGAATATAAAAAGGAGCAGATATGGAAAAGAAACAGAGTTACCCGTTAGAAGTCATCCAGCCCCAAGAAGATAATAGGCCCATGCCTGATTATATGGCACTAACAGAAACATTTCTTAATAAGATAATAGACTTCCCCGATAATTACAGAAGCAACAGCAAAACCTATAATTTTATGGAATTCTATAATGAGTTAAAGGCAATATCAGATTTATGTGTTGCCACCCAAGCATATCAAATGTTTGCATTGCGCCGCGCGGAACATATCAAATCGTTAGAAACTATTCACTTGCTTGATGTTCCTGTTATGGATAGACCTATGGCAACGCTAATTATATTAATCGATTCGTTGCAGGACATTTCTCTTCCAATAGAACAGGCAACAATAATTACTTTCTGGATGCCAATAGCTAAATACTTCGCAGACAAGGCCAAGATATTCTATGACCAAGCGTCCAAAGAGACGGTGGTGCGTGATGAAGACAATAAATAATTATCTTGGCAAATCTAAACTTGGGCATATAGAAACGGCCTGTAGTCATTGTGGATGTTTATACAGGATAGTAGTTAAAACAAATCCGCATACGCCAGATAAACACTTCTGGGAAGATTATGAATGTCCTGAATGTAAGATGGCCGGCTTATCGATTTATGCAACAATAGATCCTATAGTGGCGGTGATGAAATGAATAAAGTATGGATTGTTACAAATATTTGGCAGGACATATTAGCGGTTTGTGCTACGAAAGAAACTGCAGAGATATTTATTAAAGAATCACCAATTATATTTTATATTAATGAATACGAGGTGCTTTTCTAAAATGAAAATATATCTTATAATGAAGGAAGAAGATTTTCTATTTTTAAGTGGCAATCACGGCAAATTAGATCATGCATTTAAAACAAGAAAAGCAGCACGAGAATATATCGAAAAAAGAAAAGAAAAAAAAAAAGATGGAATGGTATATTGGATTACTGAAAGAGAGTTGATGAAATGATATTACTTACTCTTGAAGGCGTTCCTTATGCAGTGTTTAATAACCAAATTGAATGCAACCAATGGCTCAAAGATAATGATAATCGCATAACTAATCTTACTCGCTATGAAACATTTGAAGTGAAACATATTGATACATTAGACGCGACAGTTGACCACTGGATTGATAAACTTAAAAAGATATTTGATGGCGGCTGGCAAGCTGAATACTGTGCAGATACTAAAGACTATATCATCAGCAATACAAAACGCATAATACGCAATAGCGTTGAACATAATCAATTAAATAAATTCTGGATTGAAACTATTTATAAAAGACCAAGTGAGATCGCAATAGTTTTTAATACCACTGAAGAATTTTAACGGAGGCATTATGGAACTTGAACTTCCTATTATTAAAACTGGACAAATATACAAACACTACAAGGGTTGTTACTACGAAGTTATGGGTTTCGCCACGCATTCAGAAACAAACGAGTCAATGGTGCTATATCGCCGTGCTGATATGTCTGAGCCTCGCATATGGGCAAGACCTCAGAAAATGTGGTTAGAACGTGTTATAGTTAATAATGTAGAAATGTTTCGCTTTACACTTGCCAAATTAGATGAACAGGAGATGGTTTATGCCCATATTTGAGTATACATGCCCCATTTGCAAATCTAAAAAAGAAAAGTTAGTTCAGTCTAAATCAGAAACAGTTTATTGTTCCGTATGCGCCGATGATATTGAAATGACCAGGGAAGAAGTTTATAAAGTGAATGACGTTATTCATGGATATTGTTATAAAAACAGCAATATGAAGGATAGGTTGAGGAAAGAATGAAACCATATGAGCAGATTTACATCAAACGCATAACTAAAAAAGAAAAAATGCGAGAGGCCATAACAATATTTATAACCCTATGTATTATTTTATTATGTATCTATTTCTTCATTAAATATGTTGAAGTAGCACATGCGGCAGAAGGAGAGGAAATGAATAAGTTTTATATCATGACTATAGCAAACGAGGGCAAGATAAAACTAAGAAATTCAAAATCACCATGGCATATTTATTCTAATGATGCAGCCGGCCACTATCGTCATAAAATTGAACATATCGCAGAGAATAAATATATAATGGTTTATATGAACAAACCAGAGCCTGATATATTCTATGTCCAAATGTTTAGAGTTGATGGAGAAACATTAACATTCGATATTCCAATTAAATATACGGCCTGTCAGTATTTAAATATAACAAAAGAACAAGCAGCAAGAATTGTCAATGAAATTAATTAAAACAATACAAATTACATTACCTTTTATAGAATATCCTATTCCATGGGCGGAAGATGGAATACTAATTGATTTTGCACAAGTAGAGATGGATGTGATGGGAGAAGAAGAGTAATGTTTTGTTACAATAAAAAATGCTCTTGGAATATAATTAATAAATGTGGATTTCCATATGAAATATCGATTGCCGAAGATGGACGTTGCAACGAGGCAGACGAACGCAATGATAGTAACGAGGAGGGAGAATGATTTCAATATCAGTCACTGGCCATCGACCTGATAAACTCTGGGGATATGATTTAAATCATCATAAATATACTGTTTTAAAACAGATAATAATGCATGATATTGTACGTATATGGTGGGAGAATGAACACCACCCAACGGATACGCGAATCGAATGTATTTCTGGCATGGCACTTGGAGTTGATACAATATTTGCAGAAGCTATAATAGAAATGAAATCCTGCCACAATATGAAACTTATAGCAGCAGTTCCTTGTCTTAATCAAGATTCACGTTGGTGCGACGTAGACCGTCAAAGATATGCTTATATTTTATCTAAAGTAGATGAGATAGTCCATGTATCAAATAAACCCTATTCTAATGGCTGTATGCAAGATAGGAATCAATATATGATTAATCGTTGTGATGTCTTATTGGCAGTTTATAATGGAGATAAAACAGGTGGTACGGCAGATGCAGTTAAACGAGCAATACAAGCGAATAAAGTAATAGTATCTATTAATCCAAAGGAGATTTAAATGGGCGGCGTAGGCAGCGGATCGGCTAAAAGAAAACCAATAGAACTAATATGCCAATGGGAAGAATGCAGAGATGTATTTATTGGTAGACGTAAAGATGCCAAGTTCTGTTCTCAATCATGTAGAGATGCACATGCAGTTCGAATGAAGATGTTAGATAACAATGAGTTTGTTAGGTGTCGCATGTGCAATAAGCCAATTAATGCTTTTGATGTTTTAACACATTTACAAATATATCATCCAGAAACATATATTTATGTGAGAGATAAATATAGGAGATAAAAATGAAAATGCTCCGCTTCCGTCGAGGTTTTACTAAAAGTAATTTGCTCAAAGAACCATTACAAACTATATGCCCATATCAAACATTTAATATGGATGGCATTCTAAAACATGTTGGAGATGCCTGTTTAAAATGTGAATACTATTGTGGGACAGAAAACGACTTTATTTTGTGTTCTTGTGATGAAGAAAATAGATAAATATAAAAGAATAAAGCGCCGGTCCTCCGGCGCTTCTTTATTTCTCTCAACTAAAATAATGTTCTGAAATGCTATAACCTTTATCGTCTAAATATGTCTTTTCATCGTAATATTCCTTTGAATGATTCTTTCGTTTCTTATCTTTATACGAATCTTCCACTTCTTTTATAAACTCTTTTATATCTTCTCTCTTGCCATATTCATCAACGATATACCAATTCTTTGGCATCTTCTTAAATATCTTTTTCCATGTTGCCCAGGATTTAATTGATGTTATTTTATTCTCTTCAAGAAACTTTGCAAATATGCCACTAAAATCCCACTGTCCGGCAAATCCCTGTAAACCAAATGTCCAGCCCATTGACCTCTTGCCAATATGCACTTGCTGGTCTGGCCGGCCACAGCATTCGCATACATCGACATATAAATAGAAATTAGTTCCCATATTTACTCCTTATTTCTCATGTTTAATTTTATGAAAGTGACACATCGTTGTTATCTTTCCTTCTGTTACTTCCCATCTAACCACCATACAGCCTGGATAGTTCTGAGGGCATGGATGTGTTTCAAATCCATCGCCTATTATTGATTGAGATTGTATTTCAACTGAACCAATATTAGATTGACACTCTATAACATCATAACCCATCTTTGGGACTAATTGTAGCTCTCCTGTCGTCTCTAATATAGGTTGTATGTATTCTTCGATTGACATAGCTGGATGTGTTGCTGTTTCTACTTCCTTTGTTTCTTGTGCTGGCATTGGTGATATCATTATATTAAAACCTATTACGATTGATATAAGACTATTCATTTTTGCACCTTATCTTTCTTAACTCCTCTATTGCCAGTCTACATTCATCAATATGTTGTTCTGCTGCCTCAATCATTGCATCTATTAGTTTGTTTGTGTTTTTATTTGTATGCCCTTGTTCGCAGTGATACAATCCTCCATATGGGCCGGCATCTAAAACCTCTTTACACACTCTCTCATGAGGCTGTTTGACTACATTGACTACAAATGTATATCCAGGCCGGTCTGACCTTATGCTTGGCTCTATGCGTATTGTTTCAATCAGAATTGTTCACCTCACAAATTCAATATAAATTAAATGTATTAACGCCAGGATAGTTCCCAATATGACTCCCCAAACTTCTGGAAACGGCGGAGGAGATATTTTCATAACTTAACCACATCTCTTTTAAAACAGTTAACACAATAATATTCTCCGCCATTTATCATACGATGATATATCGCTATAGCGCCACACTTGCAGTAATAATGGCCTAATTTAAGTTTGTTCATTTCTTCTATCTTGAAGTTAAGGTCTTTATTTTCTGTTATAGCCCATTTAAGTCTAAATGCCAAATCGGCCATATCATTTTCAAGAGCATTATTTTTAAGTCTTAGCTTTGCGTTTTCTTTTTCTAATTCTTCGTTTTGATCTAATCTATCGTTTTCAGTATTAAGTGTTTGGGTTAAAAATGAGTTTTCTTCTTCAGATTTTTTAAGTGCCTCTCTTAGTATATCATTGCTTTCTCGGACAACTGCTAACTCACGATTAAGTCTATCTATTTCTTCCTCAGCGTGATTAATATGGGCGTTGCATAAATCTAATTCGTGTAAGAAATATCCCAATCTTTCATTCATTCTTTTGATTTCAGGTCTCATTTAGTTTGCTCCTTTAAAAATAGTTTCATTCTTAAATCGCTCTGATATGCTTTAAACATTTCATCCATTTTCTTGGCTTCATCTAAAGATACAGGTCTCATTGCTATTCGAGAATAGTTTTCGATCAAAAATAGATCGTCCTTAATTTCATCGCTTAATAAAGGCTTAATCATTGCTATCTCCCTCTTCCAGTTCTCCTTCTCCCTCGTTGTTGCCATTCTCATCAAAATACGAATTGTTGCCATCACCAGGATCATATTCTGTGTCGTTATAATAAAAATTCTTATATTGTAATGCATTAGATGGATGTATATTAACGGGAATATAAGAATTTTCTGGTTTTAAATATTTTTGATGATAAACAAAATAGTTAGATAAAATAGAATTTAAAGCCATAGCTGCACTGCAATTGTCTAAATAGATTTTTCTACGAAATGCCTCAAATAAATGTTTATCCACCCTTGCTCTTAAATATGGTCGCTCCTTTTTCATAATATCGCCTCCTCCATTTTTAATATTAACATAACACGAATTGAATGTCAAGAACTATTTTAACAATTTATAAAAAATTGGACCTTGTGACCTAAGATAGGTCCAATTTTAATATTTTTTTTGACCTTGTGACCTTAAAATGATGACCTTGTGACCTGTCTTAGGTCCATTTTTCATTTTTTTTGGACCTACTCCAGGTCCAATTTTTTTATTTTTGCTATAGATACGCGCGCGCATATATATAAATAACAGTTACGTAATAATAATATTACGTTATAAATAGTTACGTAATAATTAAATAATTATAATTAATAAATAAATAATATGGCGTATAATAATAAAAATAAATAATTAATAATAATTAATTATTACGTAACTATTATGTAACGTAATAAACTCAATCATAATCATATATCATATCTCTTATACTTATATCCGAAATAATATTTATATTGCCTCTAAAACAATCAGAAACGTATCTAAAAACGATTTTGTATTTTAAATGAGCATTTTATCGAATCTTTAAACTAATGCCTCTTAAAACACAAAAGAATAACATTACCGTTTATCCGTAAGATCATGTTTAACATCCATTCGCTCGCTCGCGCTCGTCTCATGGATGTCGGGGGATATTTTTATTTTTCTTTTCCCTCAGTAATCTATTTAAAAATACTGTATAAAAATTAAGCATAAATATTTCTTGACATTTAATTAATTTTAGTATCAATATAGTGTTTATTAGTGTTTTGAATAGCATAGCCATACTGTAATGATTCCGCTGCTACGCCCATTAGCCGGCCTCATTACATTCGTCTCGGCTTTATTAAAATATTAAAAGAATTTTCTTGACATTCTTTTTATGATGTGTTAAGATTAGTATTAAGGAGCGTGATTACTTATGGCAAAAACTAAACAGTTTATCTATCCAGCGGAATTTACTGAATACAAAGCAGGAAAGGAGCAAGGGTTTTATATTCGCTTTCCTGACCTTGAAGCAGATGGTGGAGGCATCTTCACTTATGGCCTTAGCCTGCCTCATGGCATTAGGATGGCAAGAGAGGCTCTTTCTTTGCACTTAGAATGTCTATTAAAAGATAATATAGGCATTCCAGTGGCATCTGATATTCGTAGGTTTAAAAATACTAAAACTAAATTTGTAACTTATATTTCATGTAGGATTAAGATTTAAGGAGCATTATGAACGATTATCTTAAACAAATCAAAGACAATAAGCCTATGGAAGTTTGGGACCAGGAAGATGGCGATTTCTATCTTTTGTTTGTTCCTGTCCTTTGGGATGTTGTTATGGCCAATGCAGAGGCAATGGCAGATGAGAATGAGCGGTTAAAGGAAAAACTTAGTGAAGCAAGAGTAAGTGCATATGACCATATTAAGGAGGCAATAATAATGAAAAATTATCTTATAAACCTCAAATCAGCAAAAGAATCTTTTGAAATCGCAACTAAGGCAAACGAAAAGGGTGTCATAGATCTTTGTTTGATGATTTCTGAAAAAATTAAACATCTTGCTTCAGTTGGAAGGGATTCCTATTCTGTCGTTATCCATTCTGAAACTCAACAAAGTTCAATTATGCAAGAATTTTTAAATATTCTTATCAAAAAGGGATATACCATTGCCTTGTCGCCCAAGGACGATGCCTTTTTATTAGATATATCATGGGATAAACGATAAAACAAAGATAATAAAAGAATAAAAAGAGAATGCCAAGCTATCCGAGCATAAATGGATATATGAGGAGCTATATAAATGAACAAAGACCTTGAGATAATTAAAAAATATTTACATTTGTTATATGGATATTATGAGGTGGATGACGGAAAGCCAATACAAGAAAAAGTTGCCAAGGCAGTAGAGCAGATTGACGCAGAGATTGAGCGGTTAGAAAAAGCCAATTCTGGACTTGCCGAAACTTTCGGTGCATTGAACAACGAAATAATATACTACAAACATGAAATCTCCCGCCTCAAAGCCGAGCTGGAAAAGAGGCCGGAGGTTGTTTATTGCAAAGATTGTATTTGGAACGACGGCGCCTGTGATGAAGAAATTAAATATTCGGCCATTGGCGAAGTTGATTTGTTGAGTTTCTGTTCTGCGGGCCAGCGCAGAGAAAGCGAGGAGGGGAAATGAAAGTATATACGACCAATTTTAGATGTCAAGCATGTAAATCTAAATTTCACGGAACATTTAGCGACTACGGTGGGCAACATCTTAATTCTCCAGGAACTCTCTATTGCCCGATGTGTGGCAATAAATTATCGGGATGTTATGGCGATCGTATTCATAAATTGCATAAGTTAGAGCCTATCGCCGAGGAGGCCCACGATGAATAGAACTTGGAAAGACGCTTGTTGTGAGGTGGCGTGCAATAAATTTATGTCTATCCCTTACGGCGAAACATGTCACTTTAACCCAGAAATGTTTGTAGCAGGGATTAAAGATTGTAGAAATGAAGACGCTCATTATAATCATGATTTTCTATATGCTGACTGCATATGTCAATTTAAAGCAGCGTTTACTAATTGGTTAAATGATAAGGAGTAAACATGAAAACAACTGAGGTATTTGATTCATGTGCAGATAAAATAGAAGAGTTTATATATGCCAAAGAAGGCAGATCAATAACGCCGGCAAGGGCAATGGCAGAACTTAAGATGATGAAGGAACTATATAAGGCACTATACGAAGACTACAAAGAAATATTAAACGAGGCCATTAAAAAGTTTTAAGGAGCAAATATGAAGAAACTTGAGATGATAGTTGAAAAATGTGGAGATTGTCCATTTGCTTACTTTAGTATTGGATATCAGTTTAATCACAAATGTTCAAAAACTAATGAACAAATAGATATTCATAAAGGAATTGGGGAAAAATGCCCATTACCCGATCATTGTATGCCATCAAAGCATATAGAGCCACCTGAGAATGTGGAGGTATAATTGTGATTGATTTTGATGAATATCTTAAAAGCAACTTAGAAGACCCCAAGTTTAGAGAATACTTTAACGCAGCATTTAAAAGACTTAAATATATCAACGATAATGTAAAAGGCAATAAGAAACAGGAATTAATACAGAATATAGCATCTTTTAATAACAACATCGATCTAAATTATCTTAACAAACTACCAATTAAAAAGCTGTTTAAATTAAATAAGTATTACGAAAGGAAAAATAATGCACACAATAGAAATGCTTAAATTGCTGCAACATCTTAGAAAATCAGCGCATACGCTTGAAAACATTCTTTTATTTAATGTTCTTGAACGAATCGAACTATTACAAGAATTAGGAGTTAGATTTGAATATGTTGAAGATTCCGAAAAGTTATTGCCGAAAAACTTCAGAGATAGCGAGTCCATAGCAGATATAGTATTTTTAAATATAAGCCCTGAGTTTATATCTTTGCATATATCAGTTAATAATTCAGAAAGAGGGGAGTGGGTCAGCTATTATTCAACACCTCTCCCAGGCAATGTATTAAATCAAGGGTTAACTAAGGCAGGGTTAAAGAAGTTATTAGATGTCAATAGAAAGAAAATGAAATAGATAAAGGAGTATTTTAAATGGATTTTAAAGAAAAGATTAAAACGAACGCGAATATGTTTTTTCAAACTATTTACTCCAAATTGAATTATATGGATATATTCCTTGCCTTTAACCCATATTGCTATCATCTCTATATCTGTAAGTATCTGGAGATTGAAGAAAATGAAATGGAATCCGATTCTATACCTAAATATTATAATTGGGAGTATAAGTGTCCAGATAATAGTAAGAAGTATGCCTATACTGGGTATAAAAGAGATGAAACAGTTTTAGGAGTTATTCAATTATTTTCTACTCGGGGCAGTATATTTCAGAAAATTGGAAGTTTTGAGAATATGGTTTTACGTGAGTTCGAACTTATCAATAGACTTCAAGAAGATGCTGCTATTGAGGCGGCAAATAATTTAAGAGAAGGTATTGTCGAGATGATGGCGAGCATGGAATTAAATAGGGATAACACAAGTTGGGTTATTTTGTTTGATTCTCTTCCATCCGAAAGATATACTCGCACGGTGTCTGAGATAAATATAAGGTTTATTCCCAGCCAACCACAGCCCAAAACCATTACATTGATGAAGGAGTAATTATGACTAAAGATCAATTATCAGTTACAATAGATAGAATCCAAACTTTTATAGCAGCAAAGACAGAAGAAGAACTTGATTCTGTCAACGATCATCATTCATTATTATATAACGATGGCTACGATACATGGCATTTTAAATTCTGCGAAACTCTTAGTCCAGGTTTAGGAATATTTATAGATGGCAAAGGCGGAGAGCTAATTATATCCTGCGAAGAGATAAAAGTAATCTATATTAATAGCAATGGAGAATAAAATAACTTTGTCTATTTTTTAATCACTGTTGACATATCTAATTTTATATGTTATGATTAGAATTGATTCGATGAAGATCTAGTTTTCTCCTAAGATTCATCTTTCCTCTCGGTTGTTGTTTACGGTGATTGCCTCCTAAGAAGATAGCTCTGTTACGCTCCTTACAGGGCTATTTTCTATTTCTAAGCATCTTTTCTTTTACCTATACACTTCCTATTCAGTTACTATTCAATATACTTACATTACCTTATTTATGGCCTTATTAACGCTATTATAACGCTATTTCCTGCCATTTACCTATGGCGTTGCCTATCTTCCATAACCTCCCTATATCGACCCCAATTATCGTTTACTATACCTCAACATTAATACGCTGCGCTTTATTAATGTTTCGGTAAGATAAACGATAATTACCACATGCATATTTTAAGAGTTTAGATAATTTAGAAGATTCTGCGTTACATTATGTAACTGTATTATGTTGCATTTTGCAATGTCGATGTTGCAATTTGCAACATATACTATATATACATGTGCATGATTTCATGCACTTTTATATTTTGAGTATAATTTATAGACAATAACACTGCATCATTTCATGCACTTTTATAGATGTGTTATTGCGATAAATGTGGCAAAACGTTTATGGCTGTAGGGAGATAATGAAAGTGTGGGCATATGCAAGGAATATTATCGGATAGGGTGGTTCGAAAAAGAGGGCCACGTGTAAAGATGAACTGTTAAGCCCCCGTCTTGCCCTGCAAAATCAGCCTATTACAAACTCCCCTGTCTGAAACACGCTCATTCTACTGCAATCTCCAATAACGCTAATATATTATATTGTGATATGCCGCGCCTGGATTATAATATCAGGATCATAAATTATTTATTTATTAATCATGTAAAGTATTAATTGAATTGCAATAAAATTTATTTGTTGTCAATAAATCGTGTTAAATTTTTAAAGATATTTAAAAAAAAACTTAAAATTGATTAATAAAATATGCCGAAAATGGCAATAAAATCAATATGTTTCATGATTAAAAAAATAACTTGACAATAAAATGGGTATATGGTATAATTAAGATATCAGCGGGGCAAAACCGTTGAAATTAAAAGCAAAGGTGGAAACAATATGAAAAAAGCAGAATTAGCAAGGGTCGTGGGGTTAATCACAGAATTAAAGACATCTGGGATTACTGTATCAGCAGCAAGAGAGGGCGTATTAATGGGCGCGCCCTCCATGAGTTATTTTTTCAAACGGGCCTTCGGTCTCGAGATTAACGAGGTCTTAGCAGGGGCCGAGCTGAAAATCTCCATCGCAGAAAACAACGCCGCTATTAAAGCGGCAAACAAAGCCGGAAAACAGACAACACGGACGAGGTTAATCCGTTACCTGACGGATCCGAGCTATATCGCCCGTGACGGCGTCAAATTTGACGCCTAAAAAACCAATATCACGCCGGCCCGCTTGTAACGGGGCGGGCGGCGTAAAATAGGCGTTCCATCAAGGCCGGATGGGACGCAAAGTTATTAGGCCAGTAGCTTTTTTATATAGCCAGTCGGCCGACTGGCCTACCTCGATTATAAGGGGCGTTGCAATGAGGGTTACGACCCGCTTAGTGCTAACCACTATGGTTACCACAAGCGGCTTGTAACAGGGCGATAAAGCTCAGGTGCAGTGAAAAAATGGGCCAATAAGAGACGGGCGCGAAATAAGCAAACAAACAATACCTAATGGGTATTAGTTTGTGTTGCAAGTAAGTTTGTGTAAAAAAAAAAATAAAACACACAAGCAAGCGAACGGAAAATATATCACCGTGTTAAACCAACTCACGATGATTGACCTCGATATATTTTCCGTGTTGTATCGTCGAGCTTGTACGATCCGCTGGACGGCTGAGTAATCCGCCTGGTTGATACGCTTGCGCCCTTACAGGAACTAGACGATATAATTCTATCATTGCTGCATTGCAGTTTTAAGATAGATGGGGAAGTCCACAATAGATGTGGCTCGACGGTTAGCATAGACGGCTATTGGTCGGATTGGAATGACCAATCGAAGACGATAGACGGGCCTTGCTGCCTGAATAGTAATAGACGGTATGCGAAGACGGCTGGCAACCTATGAATTGCATATCCGATTGTTGATACAATAGTGTATCGTGTATCTTTTGGTATATCGGCAATTGATACAGACAGATAAAATACCGATTTATATTTTCTTTTGAGACCGTCATTACAGAAATGTAGTGGCGGTCATTTTAATATCAAAAATAAATAGGAGGCATTTTATGACAGACGCTGGACGCAAACTGAATAACGCTTTTAATATGTTATGGACTGCATATCAGACGGGCGATTATGTATCAGTCCACAAGTTAGGATTAGACGAGACACTTCTGGCTCGTTTGATCCTTGAGACTAAAATCAAAACCAACGGAGACCTGACCGTCAGGACATCACCGTGCAGATTAAATAACATGTTCCCCGACCTTGGATATGGCCCTCGCGCTGTGGGACTTGTTAGACTCGTTAAAAACAATTAATCCAATAGACCGAAATGTCTTTAAACTTAGGAGGTAATTATGAAGACTACAACCGATATCAAACTGTCAAAAATGTTTGAGACGCGCAACCAAGCACGTATCATTGAAAACTGTCTGCTAATGATTGTCCCTCCTGACATAACTGTCGGGACAGAATTTGACGCGGAGTGGAATACATACCATGTATTCTACAACGACAGGGCCGGTGTAAAACAGTATATCGCGCCCGAACGCGACAAACCCTGCGGAATGTGCTTTCCGATGGGACTCCTATCGTCGTGCCACCGCGACAACTGCAAATATAACGTTCCGATAAAATTCTAGGAGGCAATTAGGAGGCAATTATGTTAATCAACATCAAGGCCGAAATTACTTATGTATCAAAAGACTCTTTCATAATCGAGCAGTGGCACGACATGACTGACCCTGGCTGTGCCATGTCATTAAAATCGACAGACAGGACCATTCTTTCTATGGCCAAACGTCTTATCAATCAGACTGCCTTTATAAAGGCTGACTTCAACCCTTTCTCGAAAGAGATTCGGGTTATAAAGGTCGAAGAATGATTAAACCCATATCCCAGGTCATTAAGGCAATTGACCAGCCTTATAGACCTAAACCCACCAAGGTCAAGACGGTTAAATCTGCACCGTCTAATTTTGCTGACTATTTAGCCGCTGCGATTAAGGCTATAAAATAACATAGACCGTCATCACAATAATGTGGTGGCGGTTTTTAATTTTAAGGAGGGCATTTATGAAAAAACAATATCTCCAGCAACTTCTAAGAGATGCTGGCTTTACATCTTTTAAAGACAAAAATAACATCATCCGTTATCAACAGGGCGGCAACTATACACTTCGTCATGGAGAGTATGACCGTCCAGACTATCGCATTTTGAAGGTAAGGGGTAAAGACGCATATTATATAAGTGCTCATTATTGGTTCTATAATAACACTTTTAACGTCCCAAAAGACGGGCCGTTATCAGAAGAACAATATTACTGGCTCCAAGAAAGAGCCGAATACTTAAAGGAGGAATAGCCATGAATATCGAATTAAACCGTAAAGAGTGCCATGTGGTTAAGGACTTGTTTCCCGATTTATCATCTATAAATTTATCTCGATGGCACATAGAGCGTATTCTCGAAAAGACTGAATCGATAATATTATCTAAAAATATAGACGACATATCTCTTCAACTATATGCAGGCTTATTTCATAATATATCTTCAGCCGTTGACGGATATCGTGGTCTCGACTATATCGAGCCGGCAGACGATGCTCGCATTTTTAATCTCGTTTTAAAGGAGGAGTAATTATGAACGGAAGGATATGGATTTATTACATGGTCATGAAGTCTATAGGCTATTATACCGTTCGCGTCGAGTTAGACGTAGCCCATCAGTTTCTAAAGGCCATGGATATCTTCGAAATCGTTCCGATAGACCCATGTTTATCGGATTTCGATATCGTAGACGAAGACGATCTCGATGAGTTCATTAAAAATACGGCTCGTTATTCAACGAAAAAGGAGGCCATTTAAAATGCAAGTATATTCAGTTTTATGCCCAGATGGTTCATTTCATTTGTTTAGCCAAGAAGAATATGCCGAGAAATTTGCTAAGTATTTCGGCGTCAATTATAAGCCATTAAATGTCGATACTCAAACAGACATGGAAGTCGTCAGAAACATCTCACAGTGGGAGTTATACCAATTTAGCCGTGTGTCCGACATGGAACGTGGCGATGGTTTAGATAATCTCTGTGTACTGGCCAAAGATGAAGACCACGCTAAGGCCATCCTTCATAAGCATGGCATCGCTATACACGAGTATTACAACTATACTATCGAGTTATGCAACATCCGCCCTGGCACAACGTTAGACTGTCTTTTTAATTTTGACAAAAAGGAGTGATAATTATGTTAAATATCGACGCTGTTAAATCTAATAAGGTGATTGAAATAACCGATTCATATTCTGGCGAAACATCTAAGGTGTCTAATTTTGTGGATGCTCAAAAGTTTATACTTAACGCCATTAATAAAGGTCATGACGTTTATTTATCGAGAAAGGAGGTTGAGTAACATGAAAACTATAAAATTAGGCGGGCAAAGATATCGAGTTTATGTCGAAAAATATCCTTGGTCCTGTCAAGTGTGCAACGCCAAGGGAATTAATAATAGACTATTTCTGTCTTTTTATTTAGACAACAATACCTCATGGGATTCTTTGTGGTGTATTAATCATAATCGTTGCGTTGGTAGAGGTGGAGATTTAGAGGATCAAATCAAAGAATACCTCAAGAGATCTCATCTCACCATCAAATCTTTTTACAACAAATATAAAAATAAAATGGAGGTAGTAGAATGACAATTTATCTCGATAAATCTCAACCCATTTTCACTAAATTCGCATCTCTCATCGATTATAACGGCAACAAAATCCGTGTGGAAATCTCAGACAACCCTATGAACCTACAATCATATTGGGATGGAGGATCAAGGCACTCATACTATTGCTTCAACATGAATGGTCATCCCGTCCCGGTCGTAATTCAGAATGCACCGCTGCCATTCTATGATGGCCCTTCTGCACAATACATTCCATCTCCAGACCGTTTTATCATCGATCATTCTATCTTTAGCGGCAAAGACATGGGCTTAACGATATACCTCCACCCTCAATCAGTGATGGTTAAATCGTTGCCGGCACCATCTAAACCCGACATACAAAAGAACGACTTGTTCGTCCTTACAACAATTAAATCGCTTAAATCATTCGCCAGACCTGACGCTTATCGCAGAGCCGACTTTACTCCGTCAGACGTTGAATCAATTAAAACTCGTCTTTTCCAGATGGGTTACATAAATAAGGCTGGCGCTATAACTCCAACTGGCAAGAATATAGTTGAGCGCTCATTTGATGGAATATGTGACCAGCAATCATTTCAGTTTGGCTTCAAGAAAGAGGCCATCATTGAAGCAACAGCAAAGGAGGCATAAATATGTATTCGTATTCGCATGACCTTGAACAGTATGACCGCTATGTTAAGTCGATGGAGTGGTATCTCTATATAAAAGATTAAGGAGGCGTTATGTTAAAAGTAATCGATCAATCTGTATGGCATCCTAAAATTCTACATGTTGAGTCAGGCCAGACATGTGAGTTACCACATGGTTCTGGTATCGACTACGATTGGAATTGGACCAAGAGCGAAGATGAAGACAATGTCCTTGAATTTTCAAACTACTGGCATGCCATGGATGGCACTGATACATATTGCGGTTCTGTCTATTTCGAAGTTATGGTATCTTTTGAAGATGGTAAGTTTAATTTCGATATAGATATATCTAATGCAGACATCGACAGCATTATATCGTCTTACGAACAAGAAGAAAATGAAGACGGTGAAATCGAGACTAATGCGCCGTATCTCGATGACTTAGAAGATATCATTTTATCGGCAGTAGAATCATGCAACTGGAGGAAAATATGAACTATTATTTTATAACATATTCTCAAAGACGCAAAGATCGTGATATAACCTATTTATTCTCAACAGTAATAGATAAGCACCCATTTCTGTGGGAAATGAAAATGAAAGAAGAATATAATGAGCAATGTAAAGCAGAAATAAAAAATGATATAGTTATCATAACGCACCTCGTTATGTTTCAAGAGATTACTAAAGCAGAATATGATTATTACATACAAAACTGTTTATAGGGAGGCAATTATGAGTGATATTTTAGATTCTAAACAGATAAAAGTATTACACAAAACATACACCATAAAAATATACCAAGATGATAGCCCGATATCGCCTCGCGAAGATGATAACCTAGGAACAATCATCTACTGGCACCGCAATTATAATCTTGGTGAAATTGATGGCCGCAAAGACAATATTGACCCCCATGAATTTGTAGCACAAAAGCGAAAAGAAGGTGCAGTTATATTGCCCGTCTATCTTTACGACCATTCCGGTATTACAATTAATACAACAGGGTTCTCTTGTCAATGGGACAGTGGCCAAGTTGGCTGGATATTTGCAGACAAAGATGCCATTCGAAAATGGTATCAGATTAAAAATATAACCCAAAAAATAAGAGAAAGAGTTCGCGACCATCTCGTAAATGAGCTCGAAACATTTGATAAATACATTCGTGGAGATATGTGTGGCTTTGGCAGCCATATCGATTCCTGCTGGGGATTTTATGATGAAAAAGACTGTATGGAACATGCGGAAGAATGCATTCCATCAGAACAGAATATTCTTGACGATATAAAAGAAAAAGAGAAACAGCAAGATGAAGCAATCGCTAATCTTGTTGGTACTGCATAAGGAGGTAATTATGACAAAATCAGCAACTGACGCTATCCATGCTATGCAAGTGGCTATTGCTCGCCTTGATGTTTTAATCGAGGCGATAAAACCGATTAAGGAATTGTCAGACAAAATTAAATCAAGGAGTGATAGATATGAGCCTAAAAATTGATATGATCGAAGAGTGTAAACCATTATATGGCTATGAACTTCCACCAGACCAAAGAGCAGAGTTTGATTACATGAGCGACGATGATTATGAGTGTAATGACTTCTTTCGGTATCGCGGCAATTATTATGCACTCGACCAGTTTATGAAATGTGGACTTAATAACCCATTCGGTGACTTCTGGCATGCATATCATGCTGATTCTGCTTTTAGTGGAGTTCTTATTCATGTAAGCAATAACATAGACGGCGTTATAGCCGCAACTTATTTATCTTAAGGAGGATAAACATGGTAGTTAAATATGAATGTGAAAACGGATTCTTTTATGGAGAGCGCAACCTGTATCAAGTAGGTGAGCGCTCCCACTATGTTGGCAGTGTCGTGGCAGTTTATGAATTGGACGAGGATGATAAAGCATTAGTTCAAAACTGTGGTATATTTACAAAAGAGGATAAAGATGAACAAATTAAAAGACTTAATACAGTCGCATAAAGAGGAGGAGTAATTATGTTATCTAAAGCAAATCCGCAGCACCAGTCGAGGTTGATGTTATATGCAAAGTTTATCGACCAAGCATGCGCTCGTGCAGGAGTATCCAATATCATGGACTTGCCGCAAGAAGTTCGCAATAAATGTTGGATAGACGCTGTATGCGAAACCAATAAATATGCGACCAATATGCATGTAAATTCAATAAGAAGGAATTAAATGTTAAAAAGAGAAATTAACGAAGTATTTAATCTTTACAGCAAAAGACTAACTAAAATCTTTAAATCTGTATTCATTTTAAAGAAAGGACCAGATGGATATTATTATGAAAATAAATTAGAAAGGATATATTGCCCAAATCGACTAATGGAATATATGGAATTTATCGGACAGGTAAGATTCGAATTATTAAAAATTAACAATCCGTTTGAATAAAGGAGAAATATTATGAAAATAAAAAAAGAAAAATTAATAGCCTATAAGGGATTTAATGTCGATGGAAATAATAGATTATATTGCAATCCAGAGGGCGACAATCCTTTCTATTTTGAAGTTGGTAAAACATATTCAGTTAATGGAAGTCCAATTTTATGTACAAATGGATTCCATTATTGCAATAAATTAAATGATGTTCACAGTTTTTATAATTTAAAAGAATCTGTGATATGTGAAATCGAAATTTTAGGAGATATTGTCAATGATACTGATTATAAAAAGTCGTGTAGTAATAAAATAAAAATATTAAAAATTTTGACCAAAGAGCAAGTTTTGAAGATCAGCAATACCGGCAAAGATAATAGTGGCTTTATAAACTCAGGAGATTACAACTCAGGA
>CALCZC010000015.1 GCA_937903605.1 uncultured bacterium | reverse complement strand
GCAAGTTGCCGGTTTCAATGTCACTGCTTAGGATAGCGGCGGTGTCTATGCCGGGTTTACCAAAAAATGATGGACTGGAAAAAGACCCATATAATTGCATTGAATTCGTTGTAATACTATCTATGTCGAGTACATAAGTACTGATTCCGCTGGAAATATACGCATAACGACCGGACAACTTAATTGTACCAGCAGTGCCAATATGTTTAGAAAATTTATATAGAGGATTTGTCGGGTCGCTAACATCAAAAATAAATGCGGAACCATCGTCATTCAAAACATAAGCATAGACATCATCCACTTTCAGTGTGTCATTGCGATAAGACGTACCACTGTAAGTACTAGTTATTAACTGTGGACTACTTGGATTGGCCAAATCATAAATTAACAGTTTATTTTGATTAAAGTTTACCGTGTATAAATATTGGCCAAAAATATCTAAGGCTCCACCGCCATAATAAGATTCTGTATTAATCGTTATTGCACCAATTGACGGCGATGCGGGATTACTTACACCAACAATATTTAAATAATTTGTCCCATAAAATGGAGCTGATAAACTAGTGAGTTTCCATTGCCGAAAATAAAGTTTGTCACGATATAAAACCATATTACCAAAATTTGGACACATACCATAATTATAGGTAGCGATTCTTTTTGGACTAGCTGGATTACTAATATCAAAAATTTGCAGCCCTCCATCAGCCCAATGACTCCAATTACTATAAAAGCCATCAACTAAAATATAAGCATAATTACCAGAAACTACCATTTCCTTTCCTTCCATTTCAGAATACCCTATTCCGGAATAACTAAATCCATATCTAATATCTGAAGATGTGGCTATAAGCACTGGTTTGTTCAAATTTTCAATATTATAAATAGAAAAATAATATGAACCTAAACTGTATAAGTATTTTCCATCAACAACTTTCTTTATTCCCGCGGTGGTCAAAAGACTAAATTTTGAGGCTCTTGAGTCATTGGAGATGGAGTTAGAAATATTTCCTTCTACTGATAATCTTTCGCTTTGAGTTGTAGTGCCTATTCCTATAAACCCAGAATTACCAACAAAAACAGTGCTCGTATTTTTCCATATTGAACCATTATAATATAGTATTTGTCCTTCAGTAGCGTCATTTGGCACAATTCCCAATGACGTGGTAGAAGTCCAAATAGTCGGTACCCAATCAGGGGAACCAGCAGGACCATTGCTCGTTAACATTTGACCGAACATGCCTGGATTTGATGAACTACCTATCATAATACTTCCAGAAACAGCCAAATCGCCGATAACGGTCAAAGAATAAGCCGGCGAAGTAGTACCAACACCAACCTTGCCACCAAAATATGAGGGGGTATTGGTGGACATTACAGAGATTGAACCATTGGATAATACTCCACCAACTCCGACAGATAAACCACCGAAATCCCCGGTACCTTTAACTATTAAATTATTTCTAATTTGTAAATTACCCATTTCTGCAGAGTGGGCGATGAGAGATGAAACTTCGGTGCCAGTGATGTCAACTACCATTAATCTTCCTGAAAGACTTCGATTGGTTATATAGGCATATTTACCAGAAACATATATTTTATACGCTTGGTTCTCAAGTAAAGTTGTAGCTACTACTACCGGGATTTCTGGAATACTAACATCCAAAATTGAAACAGTGCTAGAATTAAGGTTAGCAACATAAGCATATCGGCCAGAAATATGTATGGATCGCGGGTTGCCACCAACCGATGTGGTGGATAATAAAACTGGTATTCTTGGGTTTTTAATATCTAAAATAGAAATAGAATTAAGGTTTGAATTGACTGTAAAAATATATCTTTCTGTAGCATAAATACTATAATGGCTTCCGGGAACACTTACTGCATTATCAAATACTGGTTTTGCCGGATCAGTTAACTCAAATACTGAAATATTATTACTATCTCTGTTGGCAGTATAAAGATATTTTCCATATATCGCTAATGCTTGCGGTGGTCCATTACTATTATAGGAAGTTCTAAAAACTTCTCGAGGAAAATATGGAGAAGAAATATCAATTACAGAAATATTGCTCCCTGCAATATTTCCAACATATGCAAAACGTCCAGAAACAAATATTGCTTGAGGGCCATTACCAACAGAAGTAGTGGCGATTTCAAGCGGAGCTTTTGGATTGCTAATATCAACTATAGAAATAGTATTGGATGTACTATTTACCACATAAGCATAATTACCAAGAACATGAATTGCCTCAGGGGCACCGCCGACAGTAGTGGTGGCGATTTCAAGCGGAGCTTTTGGATTGCTAATATCAACTATAGAAATAGTATTTGTAAAACTGTTTGCTATATAAGCATAATTACCAGAAATATATATAGGAGAAGCCCCTCTTCCAACAGGAGTTGAAGCTATTTGTTTTACTCCTGATTGATTTGTGACTAAATTAGAAGTATTCCCCACCACCGTCAATCTTTCTTTTGGTGTAGAAGTCCCTATACCCAATCTCCCATTTACATTATCCCAAACAAAAGTGGAAGTCGCACCAAAAGATCCGTCTCCGGCGTTAAATTGTACTTGTCCGTCAGATCCTCCTGCAATACCGCGTATTAAACCATTTTTATAATAATCTCCAGTAATATTGAGACTGCCTTGGACAGTAAGCGGATAAGTGGGAGTAGAGGTATTGATACCAACATTGCCGGTATTTGTGATGGTTAATCTTTGATTACCAGTTCCTTCGGCTTGATCAAAAATAGCAAAGCTGGTTCCGGTTTGAGTAATAGACCAAGTTGACGAACCAATATTATATGTATTGGCCCAAACGGAGTTCCAACGGGTAGTGGAAGCGCCAATAGAATATTGACTGACGCTCGGATAAATAGAGCTCATCATATTAGGAATGATGTCTTGTAAGGTAGAGGTGCCAGTAATAGAAAGTAATGTTTCCGGAGTTGTGGTGCCAACACCAACATAACCTGTAGTGGTATTTATATAAATCGCGTTGCTGGTTATCCAGTTTGTATCTCCATTATTAACCAACAATTGACCAGGAGCGCCGGAAGGTAAATATGGTCCACTGATTTTCGTACCATTCCAATACAAATCCCCTTCTTGGTTATACAAAGCATAGGTAGTTGTGCCCGGCGTACTGGACGCCAAAGACATGCCTGAAGTAAACCCTGTTAACCCTTGAGAGAGCATTCCGCCCTGACCGACGGTAAGAGATAATAGATCGGCGTTGCCTTTGACAGTAAGATCATTAGTAATTTGCATTCCATCAATTGAAACAGCGTGAGCAATCAAAGAAGAAAATTCCGCAATGGCTGGTGTGCCGCTATAATAAACATCGATAACCGAAATATAGTCTGAATATAGATTTGTCACATAAGCATATCGGCCGGAAACACAAAGACCATAGGGCTCATCGCCAACAGGAATAGTATTTATTATAATGGGCGCATAAGGGTCAAAAACATCTATAACGAAAATATTATCTGAGCCTGCATTTGTTACATAAGCATAATTTCCAGATACATAAATAGATGAAGGAGTTGAACTGACAGCGGTATTAGAAATTAAAGTTGGAGAATGTGGGTTGCTAATATCTACGATAGAAACATCGTTTGAACCACTATTGGCAGTATAAACATAGTTGCCGGAAATAAATAAAGAATAAACACCATAACCTATAGTAGTACTAGAAATAATAGTTGGAGATAGAGGATTGTTGATATCTAAGACAAAAAGAGCGCCCCCGTAATAATCCCCAATATAAGCATAGGTGCTGGAAACTCTTATAAAAAAAGGCGAAATTCCAACTGAAGTTGTGGCAACAACACTAGGAGCGCTAGGATCACTAACATCCAAGACGGAAATACTGCTTGACATGTAATGAGCTACATAAGCATAGTTGCCGGAAACATCTATGGATATAGGCGAATAATCAACAGACGTAGTACTAACAAGAGTTGGAGAATAAGGATCGCTGACATCTACTATGGAAATTTCATTTGACCATGCATTTGCCGTATAAACATAGTTACCTGAAATTGATATGTCGTAAGGACCAGCACTAGCTAAAGAAGTGGTGGCAATTTGCAAAGGCGAAAAATGATTACTAACATCTATCACAGAAATATCACTAAGTGCATAATTTGTCGCATAAACATAAGAACCCTCAAAATCAATAGCTTTATGATAGGGCCCAACATTAACTTTGGCAATTTCTCTCATTTCAGACCAATTTGAATTAGAGATACTACCTACCACTGTCAAACTTTCACTTGGTGTTGACGTACCTATTCCTAATCTCCCATTCACATTATCCCAAACAAAAGTAGATGTAGCACCATAAGATCCGGAGTTATTAAATTGTATTTGAGAATTGTTTCCTGCAACAATAGGCAAAGCTGAACCGTTCCAATATAAACTTCCGCCGTTGTTATATAAAGATAAACTTGTTGTTGCCGGAGTGCTGGAGACCAAAGAGATACCCACACTAAACCCGGCTGGGCCTTGGGACAAAAATCCTCCTTGACCAACAGTCATAGACAATGCTTCAGCGTTTCCTTTGACTGTAAGATCATTTCTAATTTGAAGATTACCCATTTCGGCAGAGTGGGCAAGGAGAGAAGAAACTTCCGTACCTGTAAGATCTACAACGGTAATAGTATCTGAATAAAAATTAGCTACATAAGCATATTTACCAGAAACGTAAATAGAAAAAGGATAACTAACACTCGAGATGTCGGTAATTTTAATTGGAGATACCGGGTTACTGATATCAACAACAGAAATTGTCCACGAATCAAAGTTTGCTACATAAGCATAGCGACCTGAAACATAAATGGCATATGGACTAATACCAACCGCAGTAGTAGCAACTTGAAACGGTGTACTGGGATTACTAATGTCTAACACGGAAATATTATTTGAACCTCTGTTGGCCACATAAGCATAGTTACCAGATATATTAATAGAGAGTGGATAAGAACCCACAGAAGTAACGGCAATTTGAACTGGAGTGCTAGGATTACTGATATCAACAACAGAAATACTACTTGAACTATAATTTGCTACATAAGCATATTTACCGGAAACATATATAGAATAAGGATTCCAGCCCACAGAAGTAGTGGCAATTTGAACCGGAGAATTGGGATTGCTGATATCGACTACGGAGATGTTGTTTGAGCTACCATTTGTCACATAAGCATATTTACCGGAAACATATATAGAATAAGGATTCCAGCCCACAGAAGTAGTGGCAATTTGAACCGGAGAATTGGGATTGCTGATATCGACTACGGAAATAGTATCTGAACTTCTGTTGGTCACATAAGCATAACGGCCTGAAACAAAAATAGAGTATGGTTGATAACCAACAGTGGCAGTGGCAATTTGAACCGGAGAATTGGGGTTACTGATATCTACCACGGAAATATTACCTGCATTACTATTTGCCACGTAGGCATAGTTGCCGGAAACATAAACTGACCGAGGATACCTGCCAACATTGGTGTTAGAAATAACTTTTGCCACTGATTGTGTAGACAATAAATTGGAAATATTTCCGACAACCGACAATCTTTCGCTTGGTGTTGGTGTTCCTATTCCCAATCTTTCGTTAATGTTATCCCAAACAAAAGTAGAAGTCGCACCAAATGATCCATAATTATTAAATTGTATTTGGGTGCTTGATCCAGCGGGGTCAACACTTAAAAGTACTCCGTTGAGTAAATATTCTCCGCTAACATTCATATCTCCCTGAACATTCAAATAATAATAAGATGGCCATATGGTGTTAATACCGACCCTTCCCCAATTATCAATAAAAATATTATTTGTCGCTTCCCAGCCAGATGTACCATAACGCAGTATTTGCCCGTTGGAACCACTGGGGAGAGATGACGGCATTTCATTCCACTCAGGAAAACCTGTAGTGGAGCTAACAATCATTGTTTGTCCACCCGCTCCGGCATTTCCATTAAACCGTAAATTACCTCCAACTAAATTTATATCTCCGGCCACAGTCAAGCGATGAGAAACAGCAGAAGTGCCAATACCAAAATTTCCCAAAACATAGTTGTTGGAACTAACACCTAGAGATCTTAGATATCCATTGCTGGTGAAACCTTCTGATTGAGCAGAGAAAAGAGTATTGGTTGCTACTGAATAATTTATAGCGAATTCTGCCCCTGTATCCTTTAACATAAACTGACTACTGAAAGAAAGATTAACTGTGTTTATATTTAAAGTGCTTGAATCAGAATTTTGTAAAGAAAAATAATGATTATCATCATAAGAAATTCTTAGGGTCTCGCCCATAATATCTCCTCTTCTAATCGTCATCCTCGCCCCTGTCGGGTCAACTCCCAGTCCTAAATTACCTTCTGCGCTGATAGACAATGCTGGAGTATTGGTATTGATATCAGTAATGCTAAAAAGTCCGGTGTTTGATTGACCGAGTTTCCAAGTAGAACTCCCTAGATAGATGTTTTCAAACCAGCCTTCAGAAAATCTAGATGAAGAATTACCTACAGTGTAAGTGAGGGTGGTTTCTGGAAGTATGTTTCTAAAAGTGGTGGTGTTTAAAAAAGAGT
>CALCZC010000014.1 GCA_937903605.1 uncultured bacterium | reverse complement strand
GACATAATTGCAGACGATATTGTATTTACCGGCAGATCCGAAATAAGAGGACTCGGAACATTTAACGTAACAGAAAAACCTCCTGTTCAGACAACACACCCGGAGACAGGAAATCCGGTAACTATATCACAGAAAAAGATCCTCCACTTCAGAACATCGTCACAGATCCGCCGGCGACTTAACCCGTCAAAGCCAGGCACAAGAAAAACCGCAAAAAACAAAAAACCCTCTGCATAGAGAGCTTTATTCCTCTTTCGGCTTGGGGTCTGCCAGCTTAACACCGAACACTTTTGAAGTAGCAATAGCGAACCACTTGCCGTCCGGAAGCTGATAACTTACCACTTCAGGAACAGGGACTTCTTCTTTAACAACAGGCTCAGCACCGCCGGCCAAGATAACACCTTTAGAAAGAAGTGGGATAAGAGGTCTTGCAGTATCCATAATAACCTTCACATCTTCTTTAACCTGAAGAGCTGCACCATCTTCAGCCTGTTTCTTTGTGCCGGCATGATTAGTCCGGGTAATGGGGCCCAATTTTATTATCCAGTCTGGATCTCCTATAGTCATAACGATTACCTCCCTTAATATAAATTAAAGACCTATTCCACCTGTTTTTAAAAAAATCCTTCTAAACCGGTAAAAGCAGGAAACTTTCTTAACCTGTGGAATATAGGGAGAAAATAGAGCAGGTGAAGATGTCTTGTTATGAGGCAATTCACCTGCTTTATTATTTTCCGGGAGGATATTATGGATAATGAGTATATATCAATAACAGAAGCAGTAAATATTTCAGGTAAGCATATTACCACTATTTATACTGCTATTAGAAAACGCAAATTAAAAACTATAGACGCTATAGAAAATTCTAAAGTAATAAAAAAAGTGCTAAAGTCAGATTTAATAAGACTTTTTAAACTGGATATTAGAAAACGCTATAGTGACGCTATAGAAAATTCTAATAACGCTATAGCGAATTCTATAGAAAATTCTAATAACGCTACAGCGAATACCCAAGCCAATTCTATAGAAAATTCTAATAACGCTATAGCGAATTCTATAGTGACTATAGAAAATTATAAAAAAGCTATAGAAGAAGTATTAGA
>CALCZC010000013.1 GCA_937903605.1 uncultured bacterium | reverse complement strand
CACAGTGTGAATCCGACGCTGCCCAGGGCAAGGAGTCGAGCCGATATTTGTCGGCGAGACGACGAGGAATTCCCGCCCCAGACAAAATAACACAGACCTTTTTTGGTCTGTGTTATTTTGTCTGGGGAGCGAGCAAAACTGTTTGCTCGCGTCAGGATGAGAACAGCGGAGCGATGTTTTACGAGCTTGCGGGCGAGTAAAACCGCGAGCTGGTGGCTAGCCCGAGGAGTCGGAAGACGACGAGAGGCGAAGCAGATTCCCACACCCCCGAAGGGGCCCCTTTGGGGCGGGCACTATAAAACACTCCTTATCGGAGTGTTTTATATTTAAAATTTAAAATTAAATATTTAACAATTTGATAACAAAATATGCTATTAAGCCCAGTCCCAGTGGATAAAAAACAAAAAGCCAGATATAAGAAATAGTATTTGTTTTGCTTGGATTTTTTAAAAATTCATACCAAGTGGTAAGTCCGATAAAATTGGCAACTAAATTTAAAATTATTGCTCCCAAAAGAACACAAGCACCGAGCAAAAAAATATATAATATTTTCATATTTTTTATTTTTATTTCTTTTCTCCGTATTTTGTCGCAACAAAATCTATAATTATCCCGTAAACAATTCCTGCAAAAAATCCTAGGATATCTTTGAAGTCTGTGGCTAAGAAAAATGAACCACTTATTATGAGTCCGAGCAACGCTCCGCGCAATATAATATTTTTGGTATTATTTTGGATTTGATAATATGGCGCCAAGCCTATTACTAAACCCATGACTACTCTATTTATCCAAGTAGATAATATAAACAATTCATTTCCGGCAAAACCAAGTCTACTACTTACTCCGATTATACAAAAAATACCCAAAAAAGCTCCTGATAAAATAGCCACAAATACTCTTTTTTTCATATTTTTTAGTTAATTAAAAATTTTTTCAAAAATTTAACAATACTATTATTCATCTAGTCCGATACTGTAACCTTCAACGTCCTTATTATGAAATCTTATTGTAAACTTTGCAACATTGCCGTTTGGATATACCAATCTTTTGCGATAAACATAATTTCCATACCCATCCTCAAACATATTAACTTCGTCGGGTTCGCCAAAAATTTTCTTGGCTTTTGAAACACTTTCAAAAGCCACTTCTTCGTCAAAAAGTTCTTGAAATTCATCAACTGACATCAGCTTAACTTCGTTGTTTGCTTTTTCTGCGGTATCTATAGTCTCATTTTTTGCATCTTCTTTTTCTTGTTTTATCGATTTAAGCGAGCTTGATAAAAACTTTTTAATTTCTTCTTGAGACATCGGCTCTTGTTTTTTGTTTAAACTTTTTAACCATTCTTCTACTTCCGCCTTTTCCATTTCTGCTACTGTTACTGTTCCCGGATATTTGGTTTTTTTGATAAGCTGAAAAGATGGTTGGTATTTGAAATTGTTAAGGTTAATACCGATTACCTTACCTTCTTGAGCAGTCTCTCGAAACTTTTCCAATCCTATCATAACGCTTTCGATTTTCCCGTATGCGGTACCAAGGTTGCCGGGTATATTGGTAATTGCCAATACGTTTGCAACGGGTTCGGTAACTGTTCTGATATCTTTGACAAAAGAAGACACTTTATTTTTATCTCCAAAAGCAATTTGAGCTCCGTCTTCTGTCACTTCAAGTGCCAGATCTACTCCTACAACAACTGTACCTACTTGGGCCATCGTACCGGCAGCTGCAAATCCCGCAGCACCTCCGGTTATTACTACTCCGCCCACAAAACCGGCCACTTTACAGCCATCTTTCACTACAATCGCGGTATTTTCCAGATTTTCAAAGGCATCTCCTTCTTCACTAAAAACACCGGCGCTTATCTCAGCTTGCGCCTTGTCTAAAATCACTTGGGCTCTTTTGGCATCCACTCCCAAATGTTTGGCTAGAGTTGCGATACCTTGGAATTTAGGCGCTCCGTCATAAATATCTGAGATTTCTTTGGCAGTATAAGCATTGGCTGTTGGGATTAAATCAAAATCTATAGCAGACAATTCTACAATTTCAAAAGCAGTTTCTTGCAATTCTTGTGATTTTTTTTCTAAATTATTCCAATCACTGATAATTTTTGTCATTTCTGTATTCCATGATTCATAATCAGGATAATTCTTGGCATTAATCAAAACATCATCGGTTTGGAGACGAAGAGAAAGATACTCTTTAGAAATTTCATATGTCTGTTCTAATAAAACTTGTTCTTGTTTCTGTCCAGCTGATTCTCTGTTGAAAAAATAAAAAGCTCCGATTAATAAAACAGCCGTCACTGTAATTAAAATAATAAGTGTTTTTTTCATGGTAATTATATATTATTAATAAATATGATATAAATTTAAATTTTTCTAAAATATTTCACACAATGTGGCGCGGATAATCTGTAGTAGCTGGATGACGACGAAGTCGTCAGACAGATATTACAGATTATCCGCTGTTATCTGAAGTGTCGCGAAGCGACGCGAGGAGAACAGCGGAGATATACGCGCCACATTATCTAAAATGGAGCGAGCGGAGCGAGAGACATTTTAGATAACGTTCCGGGATAAGCGAAGTTGCGTAGCAATTTGAGTAAAGTCTTTCCGCGAAAGACTTTACCGTGTATCCCGTGTTAAGTGATGTTGAATTTTGGCTAAGTTTTATTTAGTTTAATTTTAAAAAATTTTTGCCAATTTGTGACGATTATTAATACTATTGCTGGCATCAAAGGTATACTAAAGCCAATAGCTGGCGGCATATTGTAATCAAAAAGAAGTAAGCCGATAATAGTTGTTATAATGGCGGCTATTGAGGTTATTGAATATATAAACTGATCCTTTTGAATTCTTTTAGCAGCTATTATTCCAAGGAGGCTTCCTAGCGAAATTCCAATAATTCCGAAAAAAGGGCCTCCTGCTTGATATCCAACGTTACCTCCGAATTCAGGGAAGCCGAAATTGCCGCCAATCATGGAGCCAATAAAAAGTCCAATGATGCCTAACAATATGCCGCCCACTAAGCTTGAAACAAATTGAACAAAAATTTTCATAAGGTTATTTTATAAATGAACTTGTATTTTACAATCGTTGTCAAAATTCAATTTCACTTAATGTGCGGCGCATAATCCGAAGTGGTGAGATGATGACTTTGTCATCAGATCGCCATTTTGGATATGCGACAGTTGTGCGAAGCTTCGCGAAGCACAGCTGGCGCAGTTATGCGCCGCACATTGCGCAAAATGAGCGAAGCGAAATTTTGCGCAATGTACGCGTATATACGAAGTTCGGTTGTAGTTTTGTGTTAAAATTGCGCGGAGCGCCAACACAAAACGGAAACCGAATTTGGGCGAACAAGCGATTAAAAATATAATTATTTTTTCTGTTTGTTATCCACCAGCATATTTTTGTTGGGATAACAGCACAAAACATTGTCTAAATACTCAATTCCGCAGAAATATTTGCAAATAGAAACATTTTTGACGGCGCATTTGTGTTCATTTGTACCCTCGGCCTCATTCCATGGACATTCTGTTTGCTTCCACGAAGTTTTATCCCCGGAAGTCAAATCAATATCCATATTTGCGCCGTCTAACCGTAAAATGTTGTTATCTCCACGCATAAAAGAAAAAATAATTTTATTTCGCTTGTGAGCCGTATATACGCTGTTATATAAAGTTTTATACTATGAAAAAATATCGTTTTGATTTCCGGTATTTATGGCGTTTTGCCAAAATTTTCTGGTAGTTGCTCATTTCCTGTAGTATTCCCACATTCAATTGTCGTTTTATCCAGCGGGATAATCATAATGAGTATCAAGGTCATTATTATGTAAATTGGTATAAACAGCAAATAATATTTGTATTTTTTTGCAAATAACTTACTTATTTTTTTATGAATTAATGTTATCAGTATGGCGGATAAGACCAGGCCAATAATGCCACTTAAAAAAATATTCTTAAAATTGGGCGTTAAATAACACGCATTAGCTATTTCTGGTAGAACCAATGCACCGCTGGATAAAACGACAATCAATTTTTTCATAGTATAAAATTTTATATAATGTGCGGCGCATAATCCGAAGTGGTGAGATGATGACTTTGTCATCAGATCGCCATTTTGGATATGCGACAGTTGTGCGAAGCTTCGCGAAGCACAGCTGGCGCAGTTATGCGCCGCACATTGCGCAAAATGAGCGAAGCGAAATTTTGCGCAACGTATCCGGATG
This sequence comes from uncultured bacterium, assembly GCA_937903605.1. GTDB lineage: Bacteria > Patescibacteriota > Patescibacteriia > Magasanikbacterales > GWA2-37-8 > JAKLGL01. The sequence continues at coordinate 44,759 of CALCZC010000013.1, read as the reverse complement.
ATGCGAAGTTTTTATCTTTCTTCCTTGATGTTAATTCTCTTAAGAAAAGAAAGATAAAAATTTGGGTGGAAGAATTTTTTATTCCTTGGCGTTAATTGGATTTGGAAAAATTCTGTAACCGCATAGGCAGGTGTTATATGAAGTACATCACAAAATTTCGAGTTTATATAGATCAACTGTGTTAAGAAAAAAAATCTTTTCTTCGGTTCTGGAATCTAATCCCAAATCTTTGATTAATTTTATGTGTTTATCGACAGGGCACATTGGCCAGTCAGTGCCAAACAAAACGTTTTTAGGTTTATGTAAAACAGTTTTTTTCAATATTTCTACAACTTTATCCCAGCCACCAGAACTTTCAACAACTTCATCATCTGCCATTGCTGAAGTATCGTAATAAATATTTTTCAAGTCTTTGGTTGCCTCATAACAATATTCCATCTTAGGCCAAAAAAAATGTGAAATGACAACTTTTAAGGTGTTGTATTTTTTTGCAATTTCGACAATGTATTTTGGATCATTATATTTTGCGCAATCAGCATTTCCAGTGTTTGCACCAGTATGAAAAACAACTGGAATATCGTGTTTAGCGCATAATTCATAAATTAGTTGGCATTTCTCATCGACAGGATAGAAGGGGTCGTGTCCAGGAAAAAGCTTGATAGCGCAAATTTTTTTGGCCGTTATCAGTGATTCTAAATTTAATATTTGTTTTTCTATATCTTGAAAAATATTTATGGTTCCCATTGAAAAAAACTGTTTGTCGTCTCCAATGATATTAAACATTGTTTCTGTATCAGCGCATTTTGGGTTTGGCACGTTATCGGGAATGACAATCGAATAATCAATACCGTATTTTTCCATTGATTCTAAAAGTTCTTTTTTTACTTCGAAAAGATTTTTTTTCTCTTCATCTAAGTATGATAGATGTAAATGACTGTCGATTATCATAATTTTGTGATGTATTTCATATAATGTGCGGCGCATAATCCGAAGTGGTGAGATGATGACTTTGTCATCAGATCGCCATTTTGGATATGCGACAGTTGTGCGAAGCTTCGCGAAGCACAGCTGGCGCAGTTATGCGCCGCACATTGCGCAAAATGAGCGAAGCGAAATTTTGCGCAACGTTCCAGCGTATGCGATGTTTTTGCGACCAACGGGAGCAAAAATATGGGTGAGGGGCGAGCCGAGCCCCGAACCGCATACGCTGTGTTATACGCCCCGAGCCGTAGCGTAGCGGAGGCGAGAGCGCAGCGGGGCGCGATTGAAAGGAGCGAGTTCAAAAAATATTTTTCATTCAATTTCATTTTGACAGGCTTTTTATTCAATAATCATAAATTTGTTTTTTTGTTTTGGATTTTGGGCAGAGGGGTTAGGGGTGAATGCCCAAAATCCAAAACTCCTTATTCTCTTCAAATAAAAGGCAAAAAGGAAGGGGTTTAAGGGGAGGGAATTTTTGCCTTTTATTTGCTTACCCCATTTATTCTTTCTCCTTTTTTCTTTCTAAATCAATAATCATTGGAACATTTGATTTGATAGCTTTGCCAGTAACAATTGCATGGTATTGTTTTAAATTTGGAAGTGTCAGAACGAGATCTTTGCCGACATAATTTCCTAAGAAATTAAAACTAGTCTCGTCAAATGCTTGAAAACAAATAACTGTATTACATTGCGTTAAAACTGTTTTAGAAACATTTGCAGTTCTTTGTGCGATGACAAGTAAGCCTATTCCGTATTTTCTGCCCTGTAAGGCAATCTGCCCCATCTTATTTACTATAGCCTTACTATCCCAATTATTAACACCTAAAAATTTTTCTTCAGGAACTATTGTGTGAGCTTCTTCAAGTACGAGAGATATTTTTGTTGGATTTTGTTCGTCGTATTTCTTTTTTGCAAAATTAAATATTGCTTCAAAAAGTTTTTCTGTGGCACTTATAATTTCAACTGTATTACTCATTGCGGGCAATTCAACAATCCCAATTTTATCCGTACCGCTTAAAAAAGTGTCTATATTGTCCTTGTTTAATATTGTTGGAGTAATTGCTGTTTTTTCAACCTCCTTTTTCCATTCACTTGTAAAATCAACACAAATTATTTTTGTATCATTAGTTAATTCTTTTATAATTTCGCGAGCGAGAAAGGATTTACCTGATCCAGTAACGCCTAATAGAGCCATATGATGACTAACTGCTTGAGCTAAGTTAATTACAGAAGGCAATGAAGTATTGGGAATTATTCCAAGTTTGTATTCGGGATAATTAAAACTCTTCACTTCAATATCAGACGTGTCAGCTTTAAAAATAGGCGTATTTATGGAAGGTACCCAGCCATATTTTTGAAAGGAGAGATCATCGTTTTTCCATTCTCCAAGTTGAATTGCCTCGCCTTTAATAAAACTTGTTTCATTTCGATGTTCCAAAGATTCCTTTTCAGTTAGTCCGTTAATTACTTGATAAAATAATCTTTTATCATTTGTTTTTAGTTCGATTAAATCTCCCTCTTGTAAATCCTCTTGTTTTTTTGAATACTCAAATTTAATTTTTCCTATGTTTGAGCCTTCAATCACAATACCAACAAAGCGATCTGTGCGTAATTCTTTTTCCAGTGTGTCGATTTCTTCGCTATTTGATACTTTATAAACAACATTTTTTTCGGCACTAGAACTGTTTTTTGCTATTTTCCCTAATTGCAAAACCTTTGCCCACTTCTCTTGATTAAGTAAATATGTGTCAAAAACAATGCCTGATATTAAAAAATCATTTGAATCCTGCATTGAATATCTAAATCTTACTATGTCAAACTTTTTTATTTCTTTTCTATCCTCAAAAAGTTTTACCAGAAATATTTTTCTAGATTGAACTCCAAAAATTTCGCCTAGTGCATCATCATTAAGTATTTTTTTCTTTAAAGAAAAAGTATTATTTATTTCTTTCGGATCAATAGAAAGAATTAAGCCCCAAAAGATTAGTAAAACCACAAAATAACTATCAAATATCTGATTAAAATCTTCTGCCGGTTTTGATGTAATGTTAACGAATAAGAATAAAAGAAAAACTGCGGAATAGATAATTTTTCCCTTGCCGACAATTACTACAAGTTTTTTTAACAATTCTGAAAATTTATTTTTCAAATGATTTGGACTTTTATTTTTATCCTCTAACGCAATTGCGATAATTGAAAAGAAAAGTAGAGCTAAAATTATTGCAACCGCAATCCACCATAAGATTTTGTTTTCAAAGGTATTTTCTATCGAAAGAAAAACAAGCAATAGCGGGATGGCGTTGGTTATAACATTTTTAGGAGATGTATAATACGGCTCAATAAAAAGAATCGAAAAAAGAACCATGAAAATTCCAGAGTAAAACCAAAGCTCTTTTGTATTAGTGCTAGGAAAAAGGTTTCCTGTAAAAAAATAATTTGCACCAAGCAAAGCAATAGTAAAAGTTAAAAATAGGAAAAACCTATTATGTAGCCAGCCGTTTGTTTTTGATTCATTATTGTTCATATTTCTAATAATTCATTCTTTTTTCCGCAACCGTAAAATATTTTTTGTCCTTTTCTATTCCTATCCATTTCCTCCCAAGTTTTTTTGCTACAAAAGTTGTCGTCCCACTACCTAAAAATGGATCAAGAACAATATCGCCCTTGTTCGAAGATGCGAGAATAATACGACGCAACATTTCTTCTGGCTTTTGGGTGGGGTGAATAGCCCTGTTATCATTTCCTCTGATTCTTTCTTTGCCCTGAACGAGAGGCAATTGCCAAACGTCTCGCATTTGTTTTAGAGATCCGTCTTTCTGTTTGTCGGGGTTTAGTTTCTTTAATTCTTCGTAGTTAAAAATCCATTTTTTGCCTTTTACCGCCCAAACTACAAATTCAGTAGAGTGTGTAAAAACTCGTCTTGTCATATTCGGCATCGCATTTGTTTTTTGCCAAGTGATGATATTATTGATTTTGAAATCCAGTTGCTTCAAAACAATCATGACTTCTGCGATATTGTGATAAGTGCAGGAAATATAAATTGATCCGCCGTCTTTCAATGCACGATAGGCACCACCAATCCATTTTCTGGTAAATTGCAGGTATTCTGGTGCGGACATTCTGTCCCATGCCTCATTTACCATGTACCAATCACCACCAGTTTTATTGCCTTTCCAAGATAGTCCGTTGCCAGATAAGTTATATGGCGGATCGGCAAAAATAAGATCAATTGATTCCTTATCAATTTTTAATTTGAGTATATCTACGCAATCGTCGTTATAAATAATGTTTGTTTTCATACCCATAAGTTAGAATGTTAGGCTTTCTTGCCATGACGAAATAGTCGCAGGAATATTTTTGAGCCATTCGTTGGAATCGTTAAAAGAATTTGATGAATTGATTATTTCATCATACAGTCTGGAAATTTCGCTGTGCTTCAAAAATTTATTTTCTGATTTTATTTTAACCAAGATATTCAGAAGAGAAACAAAATTGCCGATTGACAGGGGAATTATCCTTTGTTTTTTGCCTTCATATTCATATTTTATAGCAGTCCAAAAAGTATTGACTGTATCCCTGTGAATTTTTGGCGCAATAAACAAGCAATAAGAGTTTTTGTCATTATATTTACTTTCAAAATCCCTTAAATGTCTCATAACTGGCTGACCCTCATTATACCATTGATCTCGTCCCGTGAGCATTGTTACTTCGCAAATAGCATTGAAGCTTTTATAAAAGCATTCTATATCGGGCGTGTTGGCTGGTGCTGTAAATGTTGGCTCGTTGTCGTCTCCGACAGGATAATTTGGTTGTATTTTTAGAGCATCGTTTAGTGCGTGCAAGCCTAACGATGAAAGTTTTTCAAGCAGTATAGGTTTGTCATCGGCATCAAAAATATTTTCCAATTCTTGGATATAGGATTTTATTGCTTCTGTGTCTTGGGATTTACTGTGAGCTTCTTGATCTTGTAATTCTCGTCGGTATTTTCTAAGCTCGGCAATGTATGTTTTTAGTTCAGTTTCCTCCAATTTTGAATAGTCCTGTATTACAACGGGCTCTTTTTCTAATTCAGTTTCATAATTCTTTACTTCTTCAATAAGTTTGGCAACAATCTCAATGTACTTTTCTTTTGTTTCCCAAGGGAGATGCGGTTGCGCAATGTCGGAAATGTAATCAAAATACGCCTCTTTAGTTGCGAATGTTTTGGATTGTGCATTGTCAAAATCTAGCAAGGCGTTAATTTCAACAGACCTTCTCGGCTCTAAATCAATATAAAAACCACCACCACGAATATAGATATAGTTAGTTAATCGGAAGTACCTAATGGCATTATCGCCGTAATCTTTCAAGTTTTTAAGGAGTTTATTTACTCCTTTTGGATTGTCGGACTGGAGAAATTCTTTTGCAAAAGTTTTTTTATACTGCTCAAAAATAGCTTTTTGTTCTTGCTTATTTTTTCCATTCAATTTTTGTCGTAAGCCAATAATTTTTTCAGCGTATGAATCAACGTCATTAAAATTTACTAGCGAGGGGCCAAATAATGAAAATTCTGCCTTACTAATTCCTTTATTTTTTTCTCCTAATGCCAAAGATTTTTCATTCACCTTGCGTATAAGGTGGAGTATTCCAATAAATGGTTTTATATTGTAGCCGTCAGCCAATTTGTAGCCAGAATTATCGGGATTAGGTAATTGCCATTTTATAAAACTACTAAAAAATATATCTGAAAGATCATGCTCATTAGACAAAAAATTCTCACCGAATGGTGTTATTTCTAAAATTTTCTTTCTCAATCTCACAAATCCGAATTTTTTAAATGGGTTAAAGGATTGTCGACCTCTCATTGAGGGATCCTCGTAATTTTTGCTATCAAATATCTCTTTAGCTTCTTCAAAAGTTAAGATATGCGAAAAATCAGTGAATATTTCTTTGTGTGTTTCCGACAAGCCGTTTAAAAATTGTTGAGAAAAACCGGTATCTTCGTTGTGTCCATATAAGCGGTGTTGAATCAAAGAAATCTGAAAATTTATCTGATTTTCTCTTGTCCACTCAAAGCCGGAAAAATTATCAACTAATACTCGCAGTTGCTCTTTTAGTCGGTAAGGACTTCTGGTAGTTGTTGTTATTGACCAAGGTTTTTTCATAGATTTTAGTTTACTTTGCAATAAAAAATTCTTTCCGCATTTCCGTCGCCATTACTCTTGCCCGCGGTAAAGGCTTTGTAATCTCTTTCAAAAATTTCAACTTCTCCTTTGTTTTTTAATATTCTTAAAATGTCATTGTCAGAAATTCTGGCATTTGATCGTCCGTCTTTTGAATCCCCAGTATTATTATATGATAATAAAATATGTTTACAATCCGCATTTCTGATTAAATCTTCAAATGCCTGCGTCGCATTTTTGAGGCAGTAGGAACTTTTGATGTGTGAACGATCCATTTTTTTTGCCACTCCTTCGACTTCTGGTTTTTTCCATTCCGCAAGATTTTCAAGCAAGTGATAAGCATCTGAATATTGACGTGAGTTATATGGCGGGTCGATATACAATACATCACAAGAAATTTTTCTAATCAAAATATTTGCATCTTCCTTGTAAACTTCGTTATTTGCATTGTTTGAGTAATCAATATCTGGCGTTAACAGCATTATTGGCTGAATCATGTCTAAATCTTTACGAAAGGCATCATAGTGACCGACGGTGTTTGCAACTTTGTCAACTGCATATAATAGCGAGCAAATGAGAGCGTTTTTTTCTTCTTCGGATTCTGCAATATTTTCTATTTCTTCTCTGATAGCCCCAATTTTTTTAGCGTTTTCTAGTGAAAAATAAGTATTTCCAAAATGCTTTGAGAAATAATTATCTTCAGTAGCTTGTAGGTTATTTAAAATTTTTATTTTTTCCGTAATGTTATCTATGTTTGTGTTTATGCCGAGAAAAGCTTTTAGACAAGCGTAGTTACTAAAAAGTATGTCATTTGAAATAACTTTGATTGTGGGCTTATTAAATCTTTCGCCAACAACGCCTGTGCCGGCAAAAATATCGCAAAATGATTTTATTCCATTGCATTTTTCAGAAACAATATCTTCAATAAAACCAAGTAATTTATGCTTGTTTCCTAAATATCTTCTATTTTGTAGCTGGAATGAATTGCTTTTTGTCTTTGAAAAATGAAAATATGGCTTTTCGATCTTTTTTATCGTTACCTCGTAAGGTGATTTTTCAATTTCCAACAGATTAAAAAGCGTTCCCTGTACACCATCCGCTACATAATCAAAATTTGTGTTTTGACCTTTTAACTTTTCAAAAAAACTATAATTTCCATTTGTCGAAATAATAATAAAATCAATAACAGGTATTCCCATGATCTCGCCGGCTTGCACAATTTTTTCAATAATTTGGTTGTCTTTTTCGCTAGGTGAAGAATCGCCCGAAGGGTGATTGTGAACCAAAATTACACTGGCGGCGTTTAATTCGGTTGCAGGGTAAAAAATTTCTCTCGGATGTAGCAATGCTTTGTCTAAAAGACCTACACTAACAATTTCTTTTTTCAACAAAACATTTCGTGCGTTCAAATAAAGACAAACTAAATGTTCTTTTTTCTTGTCTCTTAAATCATAAGTAAGGGATAAAACATCTTGAGAGTTTTTTATAACAATTTCGTTTGTTTTGTCCTCGTCGTAAAATCTTTTTACTAACGAAACAGCGGAAGCAATTTGTAATGCTTTAGCTTGTCCAATTCCCGAAATTTCTAAAAGATCATCAACGGTGATATTTAAAAAGTTTTTACCGAATTTTTTAATAATATTTTCCGAAAGCTGTCTAACATTTTTCCCCTTAATTCCGCTACCCAAAAGAATTGCCAAAAGATCACTCTTTGAAAGTGCATCAGCCCCTTTTTGCAAAAATCGTTCTCTTGGGCGGTCAATCTTAGGCATATCCTTAATTTTTGGCATAAATTATTTTCGTGATAGGTATTTGTATTGTATTCGTTTTCCCCTTATAAATAAATCGTTTTCGTAGCGAAGCGGAGAAAACACCTTATACCCCTTTCTAATAAATAAAAAAACAAATTTATTCCCCTTTAAAAAAGCCTGTCAAAATTCCTTATTAAAAGAAAAATATTTTTTGAATTGCGTATAATGTGCGGCGCATAATCCGAAGTGGTGAGATGATGACTTTGTCATCAGATCGCCATTTTGGATATGCGACAGTTGTGCGAAGCTTCGCGAAGCACAGCTGGCGCAGTTATGCGCCGCACATTGCGCAAAATGAGCGAAGCGAAATTTTGCGCAACTGGTTGTTATACGAATAAAACTACGTGAAATATACCTAAATTTGTATATTTTACGAATTTTATGTATAATGTTGTTGTATATAAATATATACAAATTTTACTCTTTTTTATCAAAATATGCAAGAATTTTTAGACAAAACTCGGATTGAGTTACGACTACGTAATTATAGCCCTCGGACCATTGACTCCTATCTTGGCTGTTTAAGAGATTATTTTATCTTTTTGAGAGTTGATTTTGAGGTTTTGAGTATAGACAAAATCAGACAATTTTTACTTTCAAAACAAGACAAGCATTTTTCTCCTCAAACAATTAATTTGTATTTACACGCTATAAAATTTTTCTATCATGATGTTTTGAAAAATAACCAAAGAGTTGATCTAAAATTTGCCAAAAGAAACAATTCTTTGCCGGAAGTTTTGAGTAAAGAAGAAATCAAAAATATCTTATCTCAAGTTACCAATAAAAAACATTTGTTACTATTATCTCTAGCTTATGGAGCGGGATTGCGAGTGAGTGAAGTTGTTGATTTGAAAATAAAAGACGTTTTACTTGATGAACTAATTTTGAAAGTAAGGCAAGGCAAAGGCAAAAAAGACAGGATAACCGTTATTCCAGAAAATATCAAAAATGATTTATATTTTTTGACAGGTGAACGAAACGGCGAGGATTATCTTTTTGAAAGTAATCGTGGTGGCAAACTCACCGTCAGAACCGCGCAAGCCATATTTGAAGAAGCATTGAAAAAATCAGGGATCAAAAAACCCGCTAGCTTTCATAGTTTACGCCATAGTTTCGCCACTCACCTACTAGAAAACGGCGTTGATGTACGTTATGTACAAGAGCTTTTGGGCCACGCCAATATCCGCACTACGCAAATATATACTCACGTGACTAATCCCAGTATCAAAAATATCAAAAGCCCTCTTTGATAAGGAGTAAATAAAAAAGAGTCGTGCTAAAATACACGACTCACTGTTAAAATTAATAATTATTATGGCGTTCTGATGCCTGTAAGTTTTTCTTCGGCAAATTTCAAAAACCATAAACTACGATAGTTTTCCCATTCCTTCGGCCTCATATCAGTATCAATAAATATTCTTTCAAGCAGTTTTCTGGCCTCAAAAAAATATTCGATATTTACCGCCTCAGGCGTAAGAAGCGAGGCACTGTGATATTTGTGAAGCTGAATTGTATTTACAATTGGAAAGCTGTTTATAAACCTTTTTGCCAATGAAAAGTATTTTTCAACCGTAAACAGCGACTCCAATCCAAGCACATAGGAAAAATTTACTCGGTGATCAATGGATTTAGCAAAGTCCATCAATTTAAAAGCGGATTCAACCGTCATGCTGCTTTTCTTGTCACGAAGAAGTGTATTTCTATTTTCAAAGCACTCAAGAGATACACAGTAACAGAAAGGTTGAATTGACTTTAGCTTTTCCAGTGTTTCTTTATTGGTAATCTGCGAGCCAAGATAGAAAATTTCGCCTTTGAATTGATATCGGTTCAATATCTCCCTCAACAAAATCAAGAATGAGCTTAGCTCGCTATTACTATTATAACAACCAGTAACCACGGCTACCTGCACAAGATTTGAAAGATCGACTAATTTTTTCTCGGCCATCCAATTATCAAAAAATTCCTTTATGTCCGTTGCACAAGCCATGCGTTTCATATCTCTTGGCACTTGATAGCCTGTGTAGCAAAACTTGCACCCCCGACAAGATGTGCGAGAATTTGGGTTAATGTTCAAAACCGTACCGTTTCTTCTTGGATAGTTTGAATCGCAAAAATCTTCGGACGGTTCAATTGCATCAGCTATTTCCTGATTATCAAAAAGCAATTTTCCGTCAGTAACAGAGAAAGGGCTGCTTTCATTAATCGGCAATGCAAAATAGAAGTCTTTGATGCCAAGGGAGTGGGAATATTTGAATACTTCTTGTTCGATAGTATGTATCCCCATTCTCATGCGGTTAAAATCACATTTAAAAGCAGCTCCGTAAATATTCAATGCGACAAACAAAACATCCTCCACTGGCACATTATAAATCTCAGCCAGAGAATATATCTTTTTCAATGTTATCATTCTAAACCTCCTTTTTAAACCTTGTTGATTTCATCAAAAAATACGTCCTTTTTCTTGGTTATAAGCAATGTAGTTAATACAGGAACAGAAAGTGTGCCATGTTTTTCAACAATCTTTTCCACTCTTTTGAGAAACTTTTCCCGTCTTTCCTTTTTAATCTTAATAATTTTTGGAAAAGTATTCAAAAGCATCGGATACGTTTCTTTGTCGTAGTTGTAAACCGTGACATATTTACGCAGAAAGTAAAGATAAAACATATCACTTCCGACAATTTCCAGCTCACGCCCATTCAATTTGTTAAATACACCCAAATTAACATCATTTTTCTGTTCGGGATATATATCAGACAACATTTCATTATACAGGGAGTTAACTTCTTTTGTCGCTTCTCCTGTTGATTGAAAAAAGCTGTTCCAAACGATGACAAAATGTCCATTGCGATTCAATAAGTCATAGGCCTTTTTGTATTTCGTTTGTTCGCTGATCCAATGAAAGGAAGTCAAAGCGATCAAGCAATCAAACTTGTTCGAAGATTCATAATCTTCAAACATAGCCTCGACAATTTCCACGTTTGGATAATCTTTAGTTTTTTCTTTGGCTATCACCACCAAATTAGATCCCGGCTCAATACCGACAATCTTACATCCTGTTTTAGCCAACTCAACAGTGGCAATTCCGCTGCCAGCTCCAATTTCAATTACACTGGAAGATTTACTGAGATTGCAGATTTTTGCAATATCATCATACATCTCTTTCGGGTAACCCGGGCGAACATCATCATAATTATTCGCAAAGATATCAAAAGATGCATCAAACATTTTTTCGCCTTGAAATATCATATTTTATCTCCTTATATTGTTAGTTAGTAAAAATGACATAAATCTTTCTTTGATTCCTGGCAAGTCCAGTGGACGAGAAAAATCCCGTCTTCCTCCCAGCTCAATTTTCACATGAACAAAAATCGGGCAAGGAGAATCGCTCACAATTGCGTTTTTTAACCCATTTTTATCTTGAACCTCAAAAACAGTGTTAAATCCTACATCTTTAGCTATTTTAGCAAAATTTACTGAAGATGACAAAGATTTTTCTTCACTGCATGAACCATAAGCACTATTATCCAAAACAATATGGATTAAATTATTCGGTTTATATGCTCCTATGGTTACAAGACTTCCAAAATTCATTAATAGACTGGCATCACCGTCTATTACAAACACTCTTCTATTACTATTACACAAAGCAAGTGACAATCCAATTGACGACACCAGGCCCATTGAACCTGGAACATAGATATTTCTAGGAGAATCGAATTTTGAAAATACTTCTCTCGAAATAAGTCCTGTTGTAGAGATAGTGACATCCGAAACACCAATCGTTGAAAAAATTGTTTTAATTGCATCTTTTCTTTTCATTTGTTCCACCCCCTTTTTAAAAGTAAAAAGTTTGGTAAGTTGGTTTCATTCATACGGTTGAAAATCATATCAACCAAATCATTAATGTCCTGTTTTTCATATACAAAGAAATCAACATCAAATGATGTAAGTAATTTTTCGGTTGCTTTTCCAGTTACAAGATGTTGGACAGCATCTTCACCTTCGCAGCCCCTATAAGTAACCACAAATAAAATTGGGATCTTATAAGGAACAAGAAGAGAAGCAATATCGTTTGAAGCTGCAAAAAGTCCAGAATTTTGCATGTAAACTACCGGACATTTTCCTGATAGATAAGCACCCGCTGCAATTCCAACTGCTTCTGATTCACGATTTGATACTACGTGAATAATACTCTTGTCATTTATCAAGTTATTGATAACGTGTCGCAACACTCCACAAGGCACGCCGGTAGCAAAATTTACACCATACCTCTTCAAGCTTTGGTGTAAGCAATCAGCCTTTTGGTTTCCTGATTTACTTAAATCATTAAAAACAGGATTTGCTTTTTTCTCGTTTGTTCCCATATTAATCTCCTTATCTAAATTGTTAAAGATCGTATCAAAATTAATTGACTTTATAGTATATATAAAAACTTTAAAAATGTCAAAATTCACTATTCAAACTAAAAAAGCCCCAGACAAGCATACTGGAACTTTTTTAATTTTATTAATCAAGATAAATACACTACAAAATTATATACGCTTTCTTTTAGCTTTTGATAAAAAATTATTTTTTGTTGTGATTGATCGCCCTAATTCTTTTTCCAATTCTTTTCTGGCATTGCCGGCAACTTTTCCACCTCTATACGCATCATTTTTTAATTTTTTTACACCAATTGAATTTTCATTGCGATGAATTTCAGTTGTAGACCTCTCACCGAGCATATTAAAGATAAGTTCGAAATCATCCATGTGATCACGCAAATTTTCTCGTTTAAGACCTTTGAGTTTTTTGTATTGACTCGGTGTTATTCCGAAAGTTGCTTTAGATATTTCCGCGGTCAAAATTTCATAATCTTTTTTCTCTTTAGCTCCACGTTTTTCCCATTCATCGGTCAATTCTTCGCGGATAGCGATTCCGCGCATTCTTTTTTCTATCCAATCTTCGCTATAACCTTTGAGTTTATAGAGCATTCTAGTCCTTTTGGTTGCCAATTCTGGATTTTCAATTTCTTGCACACGTTCATAACCAACTTTGGCCAGCCAACGCTTAAAAGGCTCGGCTTTGGGACTAGGAATAGATTGGATAATACGAAAAATACCTTCGGTGTCAGCACAGTCTGTTTCGCGCATTTTACCATCTTCTGCAACTAATTTTAACTGTTCCCAAAATGGGAACGGTTGAGATATTTCTTTATCCCGATCTTTCATTTTTGACCAATATGTTTTAGGCGACGGGGTTTCCGCCAACACAGCTACCACATCAAGAATAGAAAACCACCATTCATTTTTGTGCAGAATTTTTCTTATTTCTTTACCTTTAAATAAAGCTATTTGCTGATTTTGTGGTTCCTCCATATGTTTATATTTTTTATTTTGTAAAAATAATATAAACATATTTTACCTTTTCCGACCAAAAAACACAATGATTTTTCCAAACAAAAAAGCTCCAGACAGGCATGTTGGAGCTTTTTTAGTTTTCCCCTTTTATCGCGACAGGCACTTTGCGACAAAAGGTTTTAATCGTTCTTTTAGATTTTCCATTTCTTCTTCACTATAGGTTTCTTCGTGTAAAACTTTTTCATCAACCGTTTTGGTGGAAACAAATTTTTGCAAAAAGTATTGTTTCGCGCCGGCAATATCTCTGCCTATTTGTTCTATATCTTCCGGAGACAAAAGTTTTTTCACCAAAGTCGTGCGAAATTCATAATCAATCCCCGAATTTTTTATCATTTCCACGCTTTGTTTGATCTTTTCTATATTTACCGGCATTCTGGTAATCTCTTCGTATTTAGAGAAGGGCGCTTTGATATCCATGGCCAGATAATTTACGAGCTTTTGATCAATGATTTCTTTGAGCATTTCCGGATTGGTGCCATTGGTATCCAGTTTGATGAGAAATCCCAAATCGCGGATTTTTTTGATAAACTCTATCAAATCGTATTGGAGTGTCGGTTCCCCGCCGGTGATAGACACTGCATCCAGTTTCCCCATTCTTTCTTTCAAAAAGTCAAAAAATTCTTCTTCGTTTAAACTTTCCCCAAACATTTCCGGTTTTACCAATTCCGGATTGTGACAATATGGACAGCGAAAATTGCAACCTTGGGTGAAAACTATGCAAGCGATTTTATCCGGATAGTCAATCATTGAGAATTTTTGCAATCCGCCTATTTTCATATTAACAAGTGGCGCAAGTAGTTTGCATTATCGGCTCTTCTTCGTTTACCGGCACTTTGAAAGTTTTGCGCATACCAAATTCCGCTTTTTTACCGTGATTCCATTGTTGGACCGGGCGGAGATACCCAACTACGCGAGAATAAACTTCGGTTTTGGCTTTACAAGTCGGACATTCAAAATGTTCTCCGACGATATAACCGTGACTCGGACAAACGGAGAACGTCGGCGAGAAAGTGAAGTAAGGCAATTTATAAGTATTACAAATTTTCTTCACCATATTTTTTACCGACTCTACACTGTTTATTTTTTCTCCGACAAAAAGATGCATTACGGTTCCGCCGGTATATTTGGTTTGCAAATTGTCTTGCAATTCCATAGCTTCAAAAATATCATCCGTATGATTTACCGGCAATTGAGTGGAGTTGGTATAAAAAGGATGAGCTCCTTTTTGATATTCTGCTTCATTGGCTACGATAATTTCCGGATATTTGATTTTATCTTTGCTGGCAAGACGGAAAGAAGTTCCTTCGGCCGGAGTAGCTTCTAGATTATAAATACTACCGGTTTCTTCTTGATAAACTTGCAATCTATCGCGCATAAAATTCATTATACGAACAGCGAAATCCATACCTTCTTTTTCTGTAATATTTTTTCCAAACAAGTTTTTAACCGCTTCGTTCATCCCGACTAATCCGATAGTACCAAAATGATTTTTCCAATATTGATCAAAACGAGCTTTGATATTGCGTAAATAATATTTAGCGTAAGGATAAAGATTTTTTTCAGTCAATGTTTCCAAAATTTTTCTTTTGATTTCCAAACTATCTTTGGCCAAATCCATCAAACGACCAAGTTTTTCTTTGAATTCTTCTTCTGTTTTAGAAGTATAACCCAATCTTGGCATATTTATAGTAACCACCCCGATAGAACCGGTGAGCGGATTGGCGCCAAAAAGTCCGCCTCCGCGAGATTGCAATTCACGATTATCAATACGCAAACGACAACACATACTACGAGCATCTTCCGGATTCATATCGGAATTTACAAAGTTGGAGAAATAAGGAATACCGTATTTAGCGGTCATTTCCCAGAGATTTTTGAGTTCCGGATTATCCCAATCAAAATCTTTGGTGATGTTGTAGGTCGGAATCGGGAAAGTAAACACGCGTCCTTTGGCATCTCCTTCCATCATCACTTCAAAAAACGCTTTGTTAAACATATCCATTTCCGCTTGAAATTCGCCGTAAGTTTCTTTTTGCGGTTTACCGCCAATAATCACTGGCTGATCTTTATAATAACTTGGAACTTTCAAATCCATGGTCACATTGGTAAAAGGAGTTTGAAAACCCACGCGAGTCGGCACATTGACGTTGAAAACAAATTCTTGCAAACATTGTTTAACATCTTTGTAAGACAAATTATCATAACGAATAAACGGCGCGAGCAAAGTGTCAAAATTGGAAAAAGCTTGGGCTCCAGCAGCTTCACCTTGCAAAGTATAGAAAAAGTTTACCACCTGACCCAAAGCCGGACGCAAATGTTTAGCCGGTTTGGTTTCCACTTTTCCCGCCACACCGGTAAAACCCTCTGTTAACAAATCCATCAAATCCCAACCCACACAATATACAGACAAAATATTCAAATCATGAATATGAAAATCTCCATCAAGATACGCGTCTTTGATGGCTTTGGGATAAATTTTGTTGAGCCAATAAACCTTACTGATTTCAGATGAAATATAATTGTTCAACCCTTGAAGTGAAAAAGCCATGTTACTGTTTTCATTCACTTGCCAGTCTGCTTGAGATAAATACTGATCTACCAAATCCACGCTGGCGCGATTGGTCAATTCACGCAATTGTTTGTGTTGCTCGCGATAGATGATGTAGGATTTAGCGGTTTTGGTATAAGTAGAATCAATGAGAACAGCTTCGACAATATCTTGTAAATCTTCTACGGTCGGAACTTCTTTACGGATCATCTTGCCAGCTAATTGAACAACTTTAAGCGCAAGCCGACGGGCGGTTGTTTCATCAAACTCTCCGGTAGCTTGACCGGCTTTAGCAATGGCGGACACTATTTTCTCGGCATCAAAATCAACCACTCGGCCGTCCCTCTTTTTGATTTTGTCAAACATATATTTATTAAAAAGTTAATTATTTTTATAGATTTAAGGCTTTTTTATTGTTTCTACAGGTTGTGTTATTTTTATTAATTTTGGCACAACATGTTGTGTTTTATTTAAGCAATTACATTATATCACTTCCGTCAAGGACCTCCAAGAGTAAACTTATTTTAGCTATACAAACCACAAAAACCGCAGACGATAAAATTTTAAAAAAAAGTTATCCACAAACAAAAATAAAAACCGGTCGCTTCAATGCGACCGGGATTAAAAAATGATCTCTTATTTCTCTTTTTGACAACTGCAGCCCTTTTCAATGTGGTAAAAATTATGACATTCTCCACAAAATTCAAATCTGTTGATGTTTTTACACACCAGACATTCGGTTTCTTTTTTGAAACCGTTGTTTTTTAGCTCTTTCTGTTGCGTGTCGTAATCACAGCAAGAACAAAAAATAAAAGTACTGTTCATTTTATCCTCCGAAATAGTTTAGTTTATGAAAAGAACCATGTTTTTTTTACCATTTCTTAATAAAAAAGTCAATCTCCTTGTTTTTATGAGAGTTCTATATTACAATAAAATCACTATGGATGAAGAATTTATCATAGAAAACGAAGAAGACCTTATAAAACCGGAAGAATTGCCGGAGGAGGTTGTTTTTGAAAACAATCTTCGCCCGCAAAAACTCTCTGATTTTGTCGGCCAAGATCAACTGAAACAAAATCTGGATATTTCTATACAAGCCGCCAAAAAACGCGGCGATTGTTTGGAACACGTTCTGCTTTACGGCAACCCGGGTTTGGGCAAAACCACTTTGGCACATATTATAGGAAAAGAAATGGGTGGTAATATCAAAACCACTGCCGGTCCGGCTTTGGAAAAAGTCGGCGATTTGGCCGCTATACTTTCCAATTTAGAAAATGGCGATATTTTGTTTATTGACGAAATCCATCGTCTTAATAAAACCATTGAGGAAGTTCTTTACCCGGCACTGGAAGATTATTCTTTGGATATTATCATCGGATCCGGTCCGGCCGCCCGCACCATTCGTATGCCACTCAATAGATTTACTCTTATCGGCGCCACTACCAAAATGAGCTTGCTTTCCGGCCCGCTTCGCGATCGTTTCGGTCACGCTTATCATTTGAATTTTTATGAAGAAAAAGACATCCAACAAATTTTGCAACGCAGTTCGCAAATATTAAATATTCAAACTGATGAACCGGCTCTGCAAATAATTTCTAGTCGCGCTAGACGTACTCCGCGCATCGCCAATAGATTACTCAAACGTGTTCGTGATTTCGCTCAAGTTAAACATGAAGGAAACATAAACGAAAAAATAGCTACCGAGGCCCTAGCCATGCTTTCTATTGATGAATATGGTTTGGACGAAGTCGATCGCCGACTACTGGAAGTTTTGATTGATAAATTTCGAGGCGGACCGGTGGGATTAAACACGCTGGCTGCAGCAATTTCTGAAGAAATGGATGCTATAGAAAATATTTATGAACCATATCTTTTACAAACCGACTTCTTGGAAAGAACTCCGCGCGGAAGAAAAGCCACAACTCTAGCTTACAGACATTTGGGGTTTGAGGAGCCGAAAAACAATGGAACATTATTATAAATATCAAATTTCCAATATCCAATATCAAATCAATTTCAAAATCTAAATATCAAAATTTAAAATTTTTATTATTAAATGTCTGTCATTAACCTATCTACCAAATTCGAAGAATTATTTTTAAAATAATCGAGTTGGAAATTGGAAATTTGACATTTGAAATTTCAACAATATGCCCCTCATTCTCTCTCTTCCTATTTACATTTTTCTTTTCGCTTTTTTTGTTTTTATTGCTGTTTTTTTGTTATTTATTTTTATAGGACTCTATAGACTTTTTGAAACCGCCTCTTTGACACTTACAAGTCTGGCAGTAACAATCTTAGTTTTTGCTGTTTCCTCATTATCATTTTTTATCACTTGGTATTTATTGCAAGATATCAACTGGCAAACCCAAATAACCATTTTTGACAGTTCTTGGATAACAAGTATTTTTAATTTTAATTAATCATTAATTTTGACTTTTGCCTTTTGAATTTTAATTATATGTCCATTGGAAAAATTTTTACTCTCAAGTCTTACGAAAAAAAAGTTTTTTGTTTGCGTCGTCATGTTATCACTTTCTTACCAGCAATCCTTTTGTACATTTTGGCTTTGGCTATCCCGGTTGGAATCGCTATTTATTTTGGATTGGAAAATGGAGAAAACATTTTGAATTCTGATTATGCCCCGCTTTTCATATTGCTGGGCGGAGTTTATTTACTTTCGGTAACTTTATTTTTTTTCGCCTATTTTATTGACTTTTATTTAGATGTTCTTTTTATAACCAATGACCGCCTGGTAGACATGGAGCAGAATAATCTTTTTGCTCGTACAGTTTCCGAAGTGGATCTTTATCGCATCCAAGATGTAACTTCTGAAGTCAAAGGTATAACCGCTCATGTGTTCAATTATGGTACATTGACTATTCAAACCGCAGGATCTAAACCACAATTTAAAATTCACAATATTTCTGATCCCCACAGTCTGCGCCAACAAATTTTGGATTTAGCTGATGCTGATAGAAAATATCATCAAGGTGTGAAATAGATATTAAAATATCAAGACATTGCGATATTAAAAAAACTCTGCCAAGTGGCAGAGTTTTTTATTTTTAGGCATTACTTACTTTTTCTTTTTCCGCATCTTTTTCCGCTTCCTCTTTATTTTTTTTCATTACTTCATATTCTGCTGGGGTTGGAATATAGTTTGGATCATCTGGATCCAAAAAATCTTCTTCAACTCTTGGCTTTATTTCTCTTTCCCCTCCACGCCATCTTTTTGAATCTGACATAAAATTTAATTTTAATATTTTAATTTTAATAAATTTTTTCAATTTGTACCCCTGTATAATAATAACGCAAAAGCTGTTCATATGTCCAACTATCTTTGTCTGCCCGTTGTGAAGCATCCCAAGCGCTCATTCCGACACCATGACCAAACAATTTTTTACCTTGATCATAAATACAAACTACCGGTACTAACCATGGTTTATCCGTACCACCCCAAACTTCTTTCCAGGTCCTAGTTTTACCATCGGAATTGCCAAAATATGGAGTCCCAATAACATTTGTTTCATAAGTTACCATTTCTCCATAAGTTGCTCTCTCTGCTTGTACAACTCTTGGCATCAGAACTTCCGAATTGTAACCCAAATAAAGTTGGTCCACGGTAGTAGCATATAAATCAAAGGTTCTTTGGTCAGCCGAAACTCCGTTAAAAAGATGATAATAAGCATAACTACGTGCAGCAACCAAAATGGCTTTGATATATTCCATCGCCGCACCATTACTGGTTTCTCCGATTCCGGCGATATATGATTCCATCGGTAATTCATTGACCACCCACGCCACATCGGTTTTTGGAGAATAAACAAACTCCATTATTCCTCTATAAACATTAAAATTTTTATTACCCTTCCAACTTACCAAGCGGCTATAATTTGTTAGGACAAAATAATGATTTAAATCATAAGGTATTAAACGAATTTTTTCTACGGAAGTAAAATTCAAATTTGGGCTGTTGAAATAATAATTACCGCCTGCATATCGCAAAGATGCATTTTCTCCTCCATATAACACTCCTTGAAGCTGGTCTCCGGCAAAGACTTCATAAGCAAAGTCAGATTTAAATTTAACTTCTTCTGTCGCTTTATAAAGTCCTATTCTTACATTTGGTTCTGAGACCAAAATCCGATTGTTTGTAAATTGTGGTTCTTGATAAGCAGGGTTGCTCTGTGTGACTGTAATAGGAATTTCTAGCGTTCCACCGTCAAGAGTGTGATTGTTGGCGGTAAGTTGAAATCTGGCAATATATTCTCCTTTGTTTTTTGGAGCGCGAAAATAAAAATCTACACGAATGGTTTGTTGTGGTTCTACGGAAGTTATACCTTGATAAATCTTTACCGGCGACAGCCAACTATTGTCAGCAATATTTATCTTACTTGATCCGGTAGTAATTTCAGTACTACCAGCTTCTTGCCATAAATAATTATCCCATTTCAAAGTGCCAATATTGGTATACATGACAATAAATCTGATTTGTTCTCCACCGGTAGCCGTGATTTTATAACCGGTCATGGCGGAAAGGTTAGTTTTGTACTCTTTACTGACCTTTTGCGCTTCATCGGGTAAATAGCCGGTATCATTACCAATTCCATCTGTTGACTCTTTTACTTGTGTGGCATTTATTTTTTCATTAATAAATTTTCTAGTCAAAGGACCAAAATACCCGGAAGCAGGAAAAATTTTATTGGCCTTTTGAAATCTAATCAAAGCGCTTTGGGTTGCCGCGCCAAATCTTGTTGTTTCATTTCCGACAGATCCGGCACCAGAAGCAGCCACGATAAAATCTTCACTGTTAAGATATTTTTGCAATTGTTTAACATCCTCCCCTACAGAACCCATTTCTAAATTTTTATTAAAAACAAATCCGGTTGTTTGATTAGCTACCGGACTAACATTTATAGTCTGAGAAGTGCCCAACACAACTTTTAAATCAATATAAAAATAACTGCTTTTGATCCAAGTTTTATTTTCTGCAGCCAAATAAAAATCTTCTTTATAATTTCCAGGAGTATTTGGTGCTTTTATTTTGAAAGTAAACTCACCTGTTTGTCCGGGAACAGTTCTTGCTTTTATTTTTACCGGATTACTATCAGAGATCCAGGAACTATCGGCAAAAATACTTTGACGATAATTGGGATTAACCGTGTAAATGGAAACAAAATTAGCGCCTGTATTTTCCCAAGTCGCTTTACCGATATTTTTTATTTTTACCGTTATTTCTTTTATTTCTCCAGTTTTCAATTCAATCGGTTCTTTTAGCGATACACTCACATACTGCCCCAAATAATCCGCGTCTTTGAAAGGAGGAGGAGTAAAACCAATGGCTTTAACAGGAAAAGCTATAAACAAACAGTTTAGGGCAATTATAGATAGTATTGTTTTGTAAATATTCATAATGAAAAAGCTCTAATTTCTAAATTCTAAGTTCTAAACAATATTAAAATTTAAATATTCAATACTTAAATCCGCCTGTTTTTAATATTTAATATTAAATATTAAATATTGTTTGGGTTTTAGGGTTTAGGGCTTGGTGTTTTTAAAAAATAATTTTTTAAATTTTTTATATTATATCACATTTTTCCAGTTTTGGTCAGAAATAATATTTTATGTTATAATAATATGACTTTTATGTCTCAAACTAAACAAATTTATCAAAATACCCTGGTACAGCTGGTAGGAAAAATTATCAGCACTGTTTTGGGTTTGGCGGTGGTCGCTATCATGACTCGCTCTTTGGGGGTAGAAAAATTTGGCTGGTATGCTACGGCTACCGGTTTCTTGCAATTTATCGGTATTTTTTGTGATTTTGGCTTTACGGTTGTTTCAGCTAATATGCTTTCTCGACCGGATTTTGATAAAAAATCTCTTTTTAATAATCTTTTCACGCTGCGATTGATTTCCGCTTTGCTTTTCCAAGGTATTTTACCATTTACTATTTTCTTTTTTCCCTATCCCTTTGAAATTAAGCTGGCAGTACTGATTACCGCTATTTCTTTCATCAATGTTTCTATAAATCAAATATTCATCGCTTCTTTGCAAACTCAACTAAAAATGCACTTACAATCTATCGGGGAAATTATCGGACGCATAATTTTAGTAATCGGTGCATTATTGATAGCCAAAAATAGTTTTGGGTTTTTACCTATGATGGCGGTTATTACTGTTTCTTCTTGTTTTTATACTGGTTATCTCTGGTACAAAAATGAAAAATTTAAACTGGAGATTGATAAACAAATATCAAAGGCTATTTTCATTCAGCTTTGGCCGACGGCTTTGGCGGTTATTTTCAATGCTATTTATTTACAGGGTGATCGGGTTATTTTGCCACTTTATGTCTCTCAAACAGATGTCAGTTTTTATGGTGCGGCCTACCGTGTACTTGATATTATTATTCAAGTTAGCTCCATGATCATGGGAATTATGACACCGCTTTTAGCTTTTACTTGGTCTCGACAAATAATGTCTGATTTCAAAAAAAATGCACAACTAGCTTTTGATCTGCTCATGACATTACTTATCCCGATGGTTTTTGGCGCTTTTGTCTTGGCTGAACCTATTATGCGTTTTGTAGCCGGAGCTGATTTTGTTGGAGCCGGTAAAATCTTACAAATTTTGATAATTTCTATTTTTGGCGTTTGTTTTGGGATGGTTTTTGGTCATCTAACCTTAGCTATCAATAAACAAAGACAGGTTTTCTGGGTTTATCTCAGTGATGCTTTACTAAGCCTGATCGGATATTTTATTTTTATCCCAAAATTTGGCATGTTTGGCGCGGCTTATGTCACGATTTTTTCCGAATTTTATGCCGGGGCTTTCTTACTTTTCTTGGCTTATCGTTATAGTGGTTTTTTTCCAAAACTTTTTACTTTCTTGAAAATCCTCTTCCTCTCTTTACTAATGTCTATTTTGGTTTATAATTTAAGAAATGAACATGTCCTGATTTTAATTTCTCTGGCTGGACTTTTTTACACTTTGGGCGCAATAACTCTGAAAATATTTTCTCGCGACAGCCTCTTACAACTTATCCCTTTTAATAAATTAAATAAAAACTAAATTTAAAATATATGGACTTTGCTAAAATTCGCAACCTTATTTTTTTGGGAACTCTCTTATTAGTTACTTTGAGCTTTATTTATATTATTCGCCCTTTTATTTACCCTATTTTTTGGGCAGCTGTTTTTGCGGCGCTATTTTATCCGCTTTATAAAAAACTAAATTTAAAATTAAAAACTCCAAATTTAAGCGCCACTTTGACTTTGATCATTGCTTTTTTTGCCATTGCCATACCTTTGCTTATTTTCGGGACAATTTTGATAACCCAGTCGGTTGATATTTACAATAAGGTCAGCAACAACCAAGATCAAATAACTTCTTTTTTGACCAAAGCGGCGGAAACTATAAAAAACAACCACTTTACAGCCAGATTCAACTTTGATGAAAGTTTCTGGACGGAAAAATTTTCCGAGGGTGTTAAATTTATCACTTCTTATATTTTCACCAACATCACCAAGATTACCCAGAATTCCATTATATTTTTTACCATGGTTTTGATAATGCTCTACACTCTTTATTTCTTTTTACGTGATGGAGAAAAAATTCTCAAAACTTTGATGCATCTTTGTCCTTTGGGAGACAAGTATGAAAAAATACTTTTTCAAAAATTTACTAATACAGCTTTGGGGACTCTAAAAGGCGTAGCAATAGTCGGAGGTTTACAAGCAGGTTTAGGTGCTCTGGCATTTTTTATCGCCGGGTTACAAGGAGCTCTGATCTGGGGCTTAGTAATGTTTGTTTTGACACTTTTACCAGCTTTTGGTTGTAGTTTGGTTTGGTTTCCGGCTGGTATACTTCTACTTTTATCAGGTAAAATTTGGCAAGGAATTTTCATGTTGTCTTTTGGTGTCTTTGTTATCAGCACAGTTGATAATCTATTGCGCCCGATAATTGTTGGTAGAGAAGCGCAAATGCATCCACTACTTATTCTTTTTTCTATGCTTGGTGGTATCGTAGTTTTTGGGCCTTCAGGATTTATCATCGGTCCTATTATTGCTTCACTTCTTTTGGCATTTTGGGAAATGTATGATGAATATTATAGGGAACAGCTGGACCATAATTGAGCTGGTAAGCAAGTAAGCTTATAAGCTGGTAAGCAGTAAAAAAATAAATTAAAAGAGACCCAAACTATTGGGTCTCTTTTTAGTTGCGGGACTCGGACTTGGTCGCGACTCTCGTCGCCTTCCGGCTCCTCGGTCTGACCACCGCCTCCCGATTGCGCTCGCTCGCCTGCGTCGCGCAATATCGGTCCGGCGTTCAAGTCCGAAAAGAGACCCAAACTATTGGGTCTCTTTTTAGTTGCGGGACTCGGACTTGAACCGAGAACCTCCAGGTTATGGGCCTGGCGAGCTGCCAATTGCTCTATCCCGCGATATGACTCGAGCGGTAGACCGGATTCGAACCGGCGACCTTCTCCTTGGCAAGGAGACATTCTAGCCAACTGAACTACTACCGCATTTTGTAAAATGATTATAGTAATTTTTTTTAAATTTGTCAAGCCAATAAAAAAGCTCGCCCCGATTAAGGACGAGCGCGATATTTCTTGTAAAAATGTGGGTGAATACAATCTTTACAAAAGAATTTTTCTTTAGCGGCCGCAAAAGCTCGCTCCAATTTCCAAAATTTCCTTGGCAAAGTTGTAGCAAGTAATCCCTGGTAAATCGGATTTTCATAAAGAGCATATTTCCCCGATGACAACAATCTACATCTGATATCCACGATCTGAATTTCTACCTTTTCTTTTTCCACAAAAACGATTAATTCATATCCGTCTTTAAAAGAGAATAAGGCGTGGGCTTTTTCTTTTTTTTGCTCATGCGGAATAAAAAATGACATTAATGGATTTCCCATTTTGTCAGCAAAAATGTGTGCCATTTCTTTTTTGCCATTTGTAAAATCAACATGTTCCGCACCTTCCACAAATACCTTTGGGTTTGGATCGAACTCTAAAATTTTTTCCGGAATCAAAAATAATCTACCGTTTTGTTTTTCAAGTTCCGCGTCAGATTCTTCCAATAAATAAAATTTTACCCCGCCGTCTTGTTTCTTGTGAAACTGTCCGCCGTAGCTAAGGATGATTTTACACATCTTGTCTATCTGAGCGATCGGCGGATAAAACATTCCGGCCAAAATGGTGTCCAGGCTTCCATCTTTCCTAAAAAATCCCATGGTGTCCTCCATTGTTAAAGTACTATTATATCTAAAATAAGGCAAAAAATGGTTTTTGTCAATGGTATAAACTTGGATATTGGATATTAAATATTGAATATTAAAAAATATTAAAAAAATATATTTAAGATGATTAGTCTAATATAAATGTTTGTAAATTAGCAAGCTTGACAAAAAGGCTAAAATGTGCTATAATCATATGTTTTGTACCTTTTAACAACAGCTACAAGGAGGCGCCAGATGAAACTGAAACTTTTGAAAAACGGCCTTCCCTTTGACGGGAAAGATTTGAAACTGGAAGACAAGCTGTCCCTGGAGGTTCAGCTTTTCGATCAGTTCAAGATCGTGGTGAGTGTGGATCAGCAAAAAAACATCCACATCCTCAAACCGATCCGTTCGGAGAACAAGGACAGTGTTTATCGTATTGAGATCGCTACCCAGCTGACGTACGTGGACGGTGTGCCGTTCATTTACACCAAGTACCCGCAGAATAACTTGCGGATCGTAGCGCGCGACGGACGCAACATTGTCATGGCCGAAATCGCGGTCGTGGCTCACTACGGTGAACTTTTCATCACCGAACAGGAAGTTCGTCGTGAAGAGATCGGTATCCATTGGGGTACGCTCATGGTTCCGGAACTCAACTGGCCGGCTCTGGACAAACTGATCAACGAGGACACGGCCGGAGCACGCAAACTCGGGATTACCAAACCCGAACAGAACTTGCGCCCGGTGCACAAGATCCCGACCAAACCAGAGGTAAAAATCCCGAAACTCGGCAACAACCAGGCGTTCGTGCTCTGGTACAACCGGGCAATGGGATGGGGAACGGTCATGACCAAGCTTGGTCAGGCCAGGATTCACTGGCACAATACCCCGATCAACAAGCTCGACGGCATGCGTGGTTTGGATGGCGGAGAGCTCCTGGAATTCCCTCGTCTCAAGGAAATCAACAGTCCCAACACCAAGTTCCGGTTAGAAATAATCGGTGAGGTGAGGATGCTTGAACTTCCAAAAGAGGAAAAGCCGGATCTTCCGCTCAAAACGGAAAGTTCCAAGCCCCTGCCGGAAAAGGTCACGGGAGCTACGGCCTAAAATTCGTTCTTTCTGCCCCCGCATTCGCGGGGGCTTTTTTATTCAACCAAATCTGTGCTTACATTTTCTTTCAAAGTTGTAGAAGAAAAAATATAAATTTCCGTTCCCGGAGTAAAATAAATTATTTTTGTGCCTTCTTTTTCGGTTTTCAAAATAAAATTATTAATGTCAATTTTTAATATCTCTCCGCTAAACATTCCTGCTCCAAAATTTCTATTCATCGTTCCACTTGGACGATCACCATTGTTTCCAAACCGAGAGTTGTCCCCCCTGTCCATATTTGCGGGAGCCTGATTTCCTTCCCTATTTTGAAATTGTTCCGATGTAGTGTTAGGTCTTTCCATTTTTGGCATTTCGCCAAGCATAATCCTGCTGGCATTTATACTACCGTCTTGATTTGTTGATCCCATCACTGTGATTTTTTCTCCTAAATCCAAATCTTTTACACCTCCTTTTTCTCCCAAATTTTGCCAGGTACTACTGG
This sequence comes from uncultured bacterium, assembly GCA_937903605.1. Taxonomy (GTDB): domain Bacteria; phylum Patescibacteriota; class Patescibacteriia; order Magasanikbacterales; family GWA2-37-8; genus JAKLGL01. The sequence continues at coordinate 18,036 of CALCZC010000013.1, read as the reverse complement.
CAAAACCGTTCCTTTGTCTGTTTTGTTCGGTTTGTAAATTTCTTTTACCAATATTATCATTGGTCACTCCTTGTTTTTTTGCACAACCGGCAACCGTCAAAACCAAAGCAAAAAATAAAATTAGAAAAAAATACTTTCGCATAAAGTTTAAATAAATTAATAAATTATTGATAACGTAAAGCGTCTATCGGATCCAATTTTGCGGCCCGACGCGCCGGATAATATCCAAAAACTATTCCTATTAAAGTCGCTACTCCAAAAGACATTACTATAGACCACAGCCTAACCGACGTAGTAATGCTAAAAAAATTCTGCATAACCCAAGCCGCCAGCCACCCTATTACTATTCCTATTATTCCGCCGAGAAAAGTCAAAGCCACCGATTCCATCAAAAACTGCACGACTATATCTTCATTATTGGCGCCGATAGATTTACGCAAACCTATTTCCCGCGTGCGTTCAGTGACTGTCGTTAACATCATGTTCATAATTCCAATTCCGCCAACAACAAGAGAAATACCGGCAATAGCAGCAAGTAACATCGTCATCGTATTGGTTACCTCTGTCATGGTCGAAAGCATGTCAGCTTGGTTCATAATACTAAAATCGGCTTTAGTGACATCGCTTATATTGTGTCTTTCCAAAAGAATAGCTGTAATCTCTTGGTCTATTATTTCCATCAAATCGGCGGATTCCACCTGAACGTTAATATTGCTTAAATTGCTATTACCGGTGATGTACTGTTGAGCGGTGCCAAGCGGAACGTAGATAAGATCGTCTGCACTGCCAAATCCAGTTCCCCCTTTGGCCTTAGTTACTCCGACAACTGTAAATTCTTGGCTGGCAATTCGAATTTTTTGTCCGATAGGGTCAACATTTTCTCCAAACAAATTATTTCTTGTAGTCGGACCAATAATGGCGACTTTTGATTTTGATTTTAATTGCACCGCAGTAAATTCACTACCCATTTCCAATTCAATTGTTTTAACAAAAAAATAATTTTCATCGATCCCATTGATAGAAGTGTTGGTGTTATTTCCTTTTACGGTTATTTGTTTGCGACTGCTGACGGTTGGGGCAACGGATTCTACCCCGCTAATTTCTCTAAGAGCTTGCGCATCATCCAAAGTTAATGTTGTGGCCGAGCCCATACCCCCGCTGACCATCGTTCGTCTTTGTGAACCGGGCATTATGGTCAATAAATTAGTTCCGAGCGATTCAACTCTGTCGGTTATAGATTGTGCCGAACCCTGACCCACAGAAATCATGGCAATGACGGAAGCAATCCCAATGACAATGCCTAAAATAGTCAAAGCCGAGCGTGATTTGTTGGAAGAAAGTGAAAAAATTGTTTCTTCAAAAATATCGGTTATTAACATATTTTTTATTTTTTCTTATCGGAAATTATTTCTCCGTCTTTGATTTCAATGATTCTGTCTGTCTGATCAGCTACATATTTATCATGAGTAATAATAATAATCGTATGACCTTGTTCTCGATTTAACTTTTGAAAAGTCTGTAAAATAATTTGTCCTGTTTTTGAATCAAGGTTGCCGGTTGGTTCATCGGCTAAAATAATATCCGGCTCACTGACAAGCGCGCGGGCAATAGCTACTCTTTGCATTTGACCACCCGAAAGTTCATTACTTAGATGTTGCCAACGATCTTCTTCCAAACCGCAACTTTTCAAAGCTTTAATCGCCAGATTCTTTCTTTGATCTCTTTTAATGAGTGGATTATAAACTAACGGTAACATAACATTGCGTATTACTGTAGAACGTGACAAAAGATTAAACGATTGAAAAACAAAGCCGATTTTTTCAGCCCGAATAGAAGCAATATCTTTTTCAGACAGGGAAAAAACGTCTTTTCCTTCCAAATAATATTTTCCAGATATTGGCTTATCCAAAGCGCCCAAAATGTTCATTAAAGTGGATTTACCAGAACCGGACGGTCCCATTATCGCCACAAATTCTCCTTTTTCTATCGTAAAATTGATGTTTTTTAAAACCGGTACTAGCGAGCGTCCAACTTGATAAGCCTGATTTATATTTTCACATTTGATCAACATAAAAAATTAGTCTCTTATCATTCTCATTACTCCCTGGTCTCCCCCAAAACTCCTATTATCGGTTGTTGCATTTGTCTGTGAAGCGGTTACGGAACTAGCAGTTATTTTTTGCGTTACTACTTCATCGCCCTCGTCAATCCCGCTCAAAACTTCCGTCATTGTATCGTTACTATCACCAATTGTTATTGTCTTTTGCTGAGGCACCCCGTCTATCAAAACTTCAACATAATTTATATTACCTTGTGTTTTAATGGCCGATGTCTTAACCATCAAAACATCTGTTTTAGAAGATAAAATAATATTAGTTGTAACTGTCATTCCTGATTTAAATCTTTCATCTTGAATATCAAAAATTATTTTTACATTATAACTTACCACTCCTTGACTCACGGTGCCCAAAGTATCTATCTCCGCTACTTCTCCGGTAAGCGTTAGATCTTCGATCGCATCAAAAGTAATAATGACTTTTTGTCCAATTTTAACTTTGGCCGCATCCACTTCGTTAAGTGAAATAGTGGCTGTATATTGTTTGTTAATAATGGTAGCAATAGCGCCTCCGGAAGAAACCGTATCCCCTTTCTTGAGACTAAACGAAGCAATAACTCCGTCAAACGGGGCGCGGATATAATAATCAGCCAATTTTTCTCTAGCTTCCAAAAGTAAATTTTCTTTCTGTTGCAAAGATAATTTTTGAGTTTCTATATCCAAAGCATCTGGTCCGGCTTTAAGATTGATGAATGAAAGCTCTTTTTCGGCAATAGCACGCGATGTACTCTCAATACTTGTTTTAGTGCTTTCAATACTATTTTTTATTTGTAATAAAGAAGACAAGTGACTGTTCGTTTTTCCCGTATAAGTATCCAAAGAACTTTGATGAGTACTCATCAAAGCCGGTATATTTACCTTATACTCGGCTTGTGACATGGCGTCTTGAATATAATCAACATAATTATTCATATTTTTTACCGTATCCGCCAAAGACTTAACTGTTTCATAGGTTTGCCAAATCAAATTAGAGATTGTAGAAGTACTGGAATCGCGCGATGTGTTTTTATAATCCTCAAAATTGTTATTATAATTTATTCTGGCTATATCATAAGCATCCAAGACATCCTGACGATATTTTCTTATCTTGTTTTGATTATCACTGTCATAGGAAAGACCTTGATTTAAATACCAGTCAATATTTGGCTGATACTTTTCAAAATCATTGTCAAAAATCATATCCTCCATATCTGAAATTAATCCCGGCAACTCTAAAAACGCGTTAGAAACTGTATTAAACCCATCTTCATAAGCTTTGTCCAAATTATCTTGTGCTTGACGCAAAGATTCTTTGCTCGAAAGTAGGGAGTTTTCAGCTTGTAAAATTTCCAACTCTGTGGCCGGCGCAACTAACTTTTCATAAGATATTTGTGCTGAACGCAAATTTGTTTCCGCATCACGCACGGATTTCAATGCATCAGTTGGATCAAGCGTAATTAACAACTGCCCCGTTTTTACCTCTTGTCCGACTTTGGTTGAAACGCCAACAATCTTTCCGGAAGCTTCAGCTTTTATATCAACCTGACTCTCGGCTTCAACTTGTCCGGTGCCGGAAATAGAAGAGGATAAAACCCCTTTTTCCGCTTTAGCGGTAAGATAACGCACGGCTTCTTCCGGAGTAAACCATTTTTGATATGACCAATAACCTCCGCCAATCAAAACAATCAAAACCATGGAACTTATAATTTTGTGCGCCAAAAAATAACCAAATATTTTTCTCATATATTTATTTTATTAGACAATTTTTTTCACAAGAACTGGCGTTGTTTTTATCAAATACACACCCTTCAAAACACCTTACTTTTTCTTCACCCGGCAAAGGAATTTTTCTACCCTCAAAAGATCCAAAGCGGTCGTCTATTCCTCGACGTATCATCGGCATTTCATTTTCATTTACTACTTTTATATCAACAGCTGAAAAAAGTTCTCCTTTATTTTTGCCAACGGCCATAATAAACATTCCCGTTTCAAAGGCGGGAGTGGTGCTGCTTACCTGTAAAGAAGAAAAATCAATCTTTTTCACACCCATCGGAGTTTCTATGTTTATAAAATTGTCTCCAATTTCTACAATTCTGCCAGCGATACCTCTTTGACGTTCACCAAAACTCTGATGTAATAGAGGGTGAAAAACTCTGCTTGGAGCACGGCGATTATAAGATCTTTTTTCGATATTTTCCCCCAAGGAGGTAAAGGTTAAAATTACTCCGACAAAAACAATAAAACCTAAAAGACTAAGAGCCAAACGCCCAAACGGCTTCTGATATAAAACTCCGCTTTTTTTCAAAATAAATCCGGCTATAAAAACACAAATTATCAATGTGGCTACCAATAAATAAGGGAAGGTTTCCAAAAAAGCGAACATTCCACGGCTCCCAAAACTCAAATACCCTAAATTGTCGGATGCTTGCAAGTAAAATAAAACTAAAGTAAAAAATAAAACAGCCAAAAATACGCTAAAAATGAAAGCACTGCCAATACCAAGCTTTTCAGCTAAAAAAACATAGCGGGAACGTAATTTTACTTTACCACTTTTGATTTCAGCCATCACTTTTTCTTCGATTTTATTATTTTTAAACATATTTTTCTTCTTTTAGAATTTGTTTTAAAATTTCTTTTGCCCGCATTAATAAAACCCCGACTGTATTACGTGACAAACGCATAATTTCTCCTATTTCTTCGTAAGTCTTTTGTTCAAAAAAATAAAGGATCAAAACTTCTCGATATTTATCTTTCATCTTACCCAAACCTTTTTCAATATCTTCTTTCAAAAATTTTACATCCATCTTATCATTAAGGTTCATTTTTTCATCGACTATTTCCCACTCCGTTTCATCTAAAGAAACTTTTTCTCTTTTATATTTTTTCAAAAAATTTAAGGCTTCATTGTGGGCTATCCGATACAACCAAGGAGAAAATTTATATTTTGAATTAAAATCAAAAAGATTACGATAGGCCTTGATAAAAACCAGTTGTAAGACATCTTCAAGCTCATCATTGTCTCGAATAAATTTACGCAAATAATGCCCTATTTTGACCGAATAGCGCCTTATTAATTCACCATATAATTCTTTGTCTACTTCGCGAACCGCCACCGCCAATTGTTCGTCGCTTAAATTGAGATCTATGACCATATATTGGTAATACAATTTAGCCCTGGTTTTTATTTCAACCGCATTTAGAACATATTATAAAAAGTCCCGCCCCAACTTCACGTCGGGGCGGGAAAACTTTAAACATCTTTTTCCAGACCAAATCCTTCAACTTCTTCTTCCTCTTCTTCTTCCTCTTCATCTTCCTCATCTTCATCACCATCATCATCACCTTCTTCTGCTTTTGTTTCTTCCTCTTTTTCCTCGTCTTCAGTCTTAAAACCAAATTCATCTAATTCATCTTTTTCTTCTTCTTGCCAAACGGCGTCATTTTCGTCGTAATTGGCATCATCGTCAATAAAATTAATATTGTTAAGCATAGTGCTTTAAATTTTTATTACAAGCCAAAACTTGGCTATTTTGAAAAATATTATAACAACTTCTAAAAATTCGTCAAGAAGTAATAAAGCAAACCAATTTGAACGGCTAAAATCAAGATAAACGGCAATAAAAACCTAATTTTTTTGATTTTATGACGAAAAATCTTCATCCCGGCGATAGCTCCTATAGATCCGCCAATAAATGCTAAAAACAAAAGTCGAGTTTCTTTAACCCGCCAAGAACGTCCCTCGGCTTTGGCTTTGTCCAAACCGTAGATAAAAAAAGTGACGAGATTTATAACTATCAGATACCAAATAAGCCAGGGGTAATTTTTGTAAAATAAAACAATATCCATAAGTAAATTTATTAATTTAAATTATACTAATAAACGCCATAAATTACAAATTAAAAATTTCAAATAACAAATAAATCATAATATCAAAACATAAAATTCAAAAAAAAATACCCCAGATAAACTGGAGTACCTTTATTTAGAGCGGGTAACGGGAAATCTCACTCGGCGCTTTGCGTCTCTTTGGAAAACCTTCAGGTTTTCCAATACCTTTCCTCAACAAGAGAAAACTCCCGTTTTCTCCCTTTTCCTGTTCTCCTCCCGTTACTTACAAAACAAAAAAATACTTCCGATAAATCGGAAGTATTTTTTGAGCGGGTAACGGGAGTCGAACCCGTGTCACCAGTTTGGAAAACTGGGATAATAGCCGTTATATGATACCCGCAGTGAGCGAAAAGAAAATTTACTTTCTTTTTTGAACGAGGGTGGCATATACCTTAGTATATAGTACCCGCGAGATATATATAATATATAACAAAATTGTAAAAAAATTATAATATGATTTTTAGTTAAAGTCAAGAGTGTATACAAAAACAAAAAATCGCCCGCTAAAAACGGACAATTTTTTTATTTAATTCTTGAAGTTTGTAATCCAAAATCCATCCTTACGCTCTAGCGCTGTAATCCCCTGTTTCTGTATTTACCAAAATTTCTTCACCTTCTTTGATAAATATCGGCGCTTGAATGTGCAAACCGTTATCAAGCACTATTTCTTTAGTCACATTTCCGGCTGCACTGTTGCCTTTTTCTGCTGGCGGAGCTTCTACTACTTTGTATTGAATTTTTTTCGGAATTTGGATACTGACCGGTCGTTCTTCATAAAGTCCGATGATGACATCCAATCCTTCTTTGAGGTATTTAGCATCATCTCCTATCAAATCACCGTCCATTTCAATCTGTTCGTAGGATTGCATATTCATAAAAGCATAGTTGTCGCCAGTTTTATAGAGATATTGCATAGTAACAAAAGAAACACTGACAATATCTACTGTTTCTACGGTTTTATAAGTAATTTCAATCACTTTACCAGTGGCCAAAGATTTCATGCGAGTACGCACAAAGGCCGCGCCTTTGCCCGGATTGATGTGTTGAAATTCTACAACCACAAATAGGTCGTTTTGGTGTTTGATAACTACACCTTTTCTAATTTCATTGGTAGAAGCCATAGTTATTATATTCAAAATCACCCCGACAAAAAGTCGGGATGATGGTTGTTTTTATTTAGACAAAAAAGCCATGAGAGAGGCTTGGCGCGCACGTTTGATGGCATTGGCCACTTGACGTTGGTGTTTAGCGCAAAGTCCACTGCGGCGTCGAGGCGCGATTTTCATATAGGAAGAAACAAATTTTCTCAAACTGTTTACGTCCTTATAATCCACAACCATTTTGTTGTTAGTGCAATAAAAGCAACTTTTTGTTTTCTGGTCTTGCATAATTTATTTTTAAAAAGGTATATCTTCAACTTTTATTTCTTCTTCTATAACTTCGTCGGAATTTTCCGCCGGAGAAGAAGTTTGAACATTATCGTTTGTTCGGGTTTTACCGGCATTATCAGAGGGTCCATTTAACATGATCATATTATCGGCTACGATTTCTGTGCGGTAACGTTTGATACCGTCTTGTCCGGTCCATTCTCTGGTTTGTAATCGACCTTCAATATAGACTTTGGATCCGCGATGTAAATATTGTGAAGCGATTTCCGCCAATTTTGACCACATCACGATATTATGAAATTCAGCCTCTTTTTGTTTTTGACCTTGAGCATCGGTCCAAAAGCGATTGGTGGCGATAGACATTGAAGCCACGGCTTTTCCGTTTGGTGTGTTGCGCAATTCCGGGTCGCGAGTCAAATTACCAATTAATGTTACGCGATTTAAGTCCATATTATTAAAATTATTGTTGATTAAACTTTGGTCATTAAGTTATCGTCAGCCAAAATTTCATCCAATTTTTTATCAATATCTTTCATATCCAACGGTTTTTCCCCGATACTTGGACCTTGTTCAACACGAGGTTTTACTTCTTCTTCCGCAACGTTGGAACTTCGTTCAGTGCGGGATTCGGTTTTTTCCTCTGTTTTTTCTACTTCTTCACGATCTTCTTTAGCTTCGGTTTGAAAATAAGAAATTTTTTGAGCTTGTGACATTTTTTCATTATATTTGGTGATAAAACTACGTAAAATGTTTTTGTCCAAATTTAATTTATTTTTCAAATCTTTTAATTTTTCCGTTTCAGTTTCAAAAACTATGGTATAAAAATAACCATAACGAATTTGCTTGATAGGATAAGCTAAACGATTTTTGCCAAGTTCGGAAATGGTAGCTCCTTCGCCCACTTCGTTAACAACGGCTAAGATTTTATTGGCTTCATTTTCAGACTCTTTTTCATCAAAAGTACCTGGAAGAACCAATAAAAGTTCATATTTCTGCATAATTTACAATAAAATTAGACCTTTAAAACCAACCCTTTTCATGGGGGGTTTAAAGTTTGGGATATAAAACTTGATTAAAGTATCTAAATATTAGCACATTTTTCAAATTAGTCAACACCTATGAACGTGTTATCTACAGTTGGTATCCACAGTTGAAAATTTATGCTATAATAAAACAAGAACAACCAAAAGATACTTTGTTCGGTTTTTTTTGGTATTAATCAATCAAAAAAATTATTTTTTTGTTTATGCTTCCAGCAAATATCGTGGAAAAAATAATAATTAGTTGCAAAATCGGCCCGGATACAAATGCTTGTAAAAATCTGAGAGCCGAGGCGGAAAAAACAGACACTCCGCTTATTGAACTTCTTTTGGCTAAAAATTTAGTAGAAGAGAGCGTACTTTTTAATAAAGTCGGAGAGATATTGAGTGTTCCTTTTGTTTCTTTAAAAGGCCGCGATATTCGTCGTGACATTTTAAATCTTATCCCCTCTCCGGTAGCCAATGCCAACAGCGTGATAGCTTTTGATAAAAATGAAAAAGAGATATTTTTGGCTATGACCGATCCGACTGATTTACAAACTGCGGAATTTATTCGTCGTAAAATAGGTTTGGAACCAAAAATTCATATTACTACTTTTTCCGATCTTAAAGACGCCCTACACCGCTATCATGTAGGATTGGAAGAAGAAATGAAAATTATTCAAGAAAAAGAGGATGAAGACGATACCGGTGATCTCAAAAAAGCCGCTGAAGAATTACCTATTATCAACATTGTCGGTAGTATTTTGGAGCATGCTGTTTATGAAGGAGCTTCCGATATTCACATAGAGCCCAATGAAAAAGAGCTGGCGATTCGCTACCGCATTGATGGTATTTTAAAACTGGTCATGAATTTACCAAAAAATTTCCAGAGCGGTATTGTGGCTAGGATAAAAATCTTGGCTAACCTCAAGATTGACGAGCATATGATTCCGCAAGATGGCCGCTTCAAAATCCAAACCCAAAGTGAAAAAATGGCTTTTCGTGTTTCTATAATTCCGGTTTATGACGGGGAAAAAATAGTTATGCGTCTTTTGCCTGAAGGAGCCAAGCCTCTAACCCTGGAACAACTCGGTTTTTTACCCAGTGTCAAAAAAGTCGTGGAAAACGCTATCAAAAAACCAAACGGTATGATCTTGGTTACTGGTCCGACCGGTTCTGGAAAAACCACCACCCTATATTCAGTGCTTGGTATTTTGAATCAACCCGGTGTAAACATCTCCACCATTGAAGATCCTATTGAGTACCGTATCCAAGGGATCAATCAGAGTCAGATAAATCCCAAAGTTGGTTTTACTTTTGCCACCGGTCTGCGCGCTTTTTTGCGTCAAGATCCAAACATTATCATGGTTGGGGAAATTCGTGATCAAGAAACTGCGGAAATTGCCGTACATGCCGCCATGACCGGACACTTAGTACTTTCTACTTTACACACCAACGACGCTCCGACTACTATTCCCCGTTTGACCGACATGGGCGTTCCTCCTTTTTTGGTTTCCTATACCACCAACATTGTGATGGCTCAACGTTTGGTGCGTAAAATTTGCCAATATTGCAAAAAAGAATATAAGCTTGACCGCGCTTCTATTGATGCGCTACTCAAAGCTTTTGATGCGGAAAGAATTACTACCATTTTGAAAGAAAACAACCTACTTAAAGAAGGAGAAAAAAACTTGGAAGAAATGGTCTTTTATAAAGGTGACGGGTGTTCTAGATGTAACAACTCCGGCTTCAAAGGACGTGTAGGTATTTATGAAGTTTTGGAAGTTAATCAAGAAATAATTCACAAAATCAATGAACATGCCGATGCCAATACACTCAAAGACACGGCGCGTAAAAATGGCATGATTACGATGAGTGAAGATGGTCTTATAAAAGCCAAAATGGGCACAACTACTATTTCAGAAATACTCAGGGTAACGAAAGAGTAAAATTAAATTAAAAAAATTTAAGAAATTTAAAAGATTTAAAAAATTATTCCGATTTTAATAATCTTTAAATCTTTTCAATCTTTCAATCTTTTAAATGTTTTTGTATGGAGGCAAAAAAACTTTCACCTTTGGAACAAAAAATTAACGATTTCTTTTCTCGCTATTTAACTCGCATCTCTTTTGTTGACAAGATGATGTTTGTACATCATCTACAGATCATGACCAAAGCCGGACTTTCTATCATCACCTCTTTGAAAATTCTCAGTGAAGAAAGTGAAAATAAAAAACTAAAACTTATTATCGCCGAAATCAAAGCGGAAGTTGAAAAGGGTCAGCAGTTGAGTGTGGCTCTGGCCAAATACCCAAAAGTTTTTCCACCTGTTTATGTCAGTATGATCGCTGCCGGTGAAGTAGCCGGAAAACTTGAAGAAGCTTTGACTGAAGTATCTTCGCAAATGAAAAAATCTCACGAGCTCATGAGTAAAGTTCGCGGTGCGATGATTTATCCGGCGGTTATTTTTGCCGTCATGGTCGGTATCGCTTTTTTTGTCGTACTTTATATATTTCCAAAACTCTTGGTTTTGTTTGAAGAAACTCAAACCGAATTACCTTTGGCTACGCGAATTCTGATTTTTATTACTCATTTTATGCAGAATTATTGGTATTTGATTATTATTTTCGCAGTTTTGTTTGTCTATGCTTATTTACGCGCGATGAAGATTTATTCTTTCAAAAAAGCTATGCACGCACTGCGTTTAAAACTACCGATCTTTGGAATTATTATCAAAAAAATTAATTTAGCCAATTTTACTTTAACTCTGTGTTCTCTGCTCAATAGCACAATACCTATTATAGAAGCGGTTAGAATTTCGTCAGAAGTTTTGGGTAATGTTATTTATAAAGAAAAATTAAAAGAAGCTTCTGAATCTCTAAAAAAAGGGATAAATCTCTCCGAGGTTCTTTCTCGTCATCCGGAAGTGTTTCCCCCCATGGTTACAGAAATGATTATGGTTGGTGAACAAACCGGCAATATTGAACAAATGCTCAACGAATTATCGGAATATTACAACACTGAAGTCAATGAAACTATGTCCAATTTTACTTCTGTGATAGAACCGATAATAATTTTGATTCTAGGCTTGGGTGTCGCGGGTGTAGCCGTGGCGGTAATAATGCCTATGTATTCCTTAACCCAAAATATTTAATATTATGCTTATCAACAATCCTTTTTACGGCGCTTTTGGTTTGGATTTTGGGGATTCCTCAATTAAATTAGTGCAAATTCTCAAAAAATTCAATTTGCGCGGTCGTCCTACCTACGAACTCAAACACCTACGCAAAGTCGATCTTTTGCCGGGCTGTATTGCAATGGGAGAAATCTTACAACCGGAAGCAATAAAACAAAAAATTCTTCATCTGTTGGGGTATGAAGGAAATGAATTTAAAAAAATCAGTACTCCTTGGGTGGTTTTTGATTTACCGGTTACTAAAACATTTTTAAAATTAATAGAAATCAAAACTCCACCACTACAACTCACTGAAGAAGATGTAAAATTGGAAGCTGTTAACCATGTACCTTTTGATATCAAAGAAACTTATCTTGACTGGCAAATCATAAATCTAGAAGATGAAGAAGCTGTTAGTGCAAAAGTTCTTATCGGAGCTGTTCCTAAAATCATCGCTGATTCTTATTTTAGTGTTTTGGATAGTATCGGGCTAAGTCCTATCGCCACGGAAGTTGAAGATCTTTCAATTGCTCGTGCCATGATCACCGGAAATAAAACTTATATGGGCGAAGCGCGGGCTATACTAGATCTAGGAGCTTCTCGATCAACCATCATCATTTATGACAAAGGCAGTATCCAATTCAGCCAAGGAATAAATTTTTCCGGCGATCTTATCGATACCGCTCTGATGCAGTCTCTAAAAATAGATCGGACAACCGCTGAAAATTTAAAAATTAAAAACGGACTAACTTATGATCCGGCCTACCCTCTCTATTTAAAAACTATTAGCGAACTTATTGAAAAACTTCTTTCCGACATTTTTCGCACTGTTAATTATTATCAAAATCATTTCCCAGAACCAAATCCGGTAACTCACATTACTATGTCCGGCGGTGTTTCCTCTTTAAAAAATCTAGATAAAATTATTACCAAAAAACTAGCGGTTGGCGCGTATCCAGGAAACGCCTGGAAGAATATTTATAATGAAAAGCTTATCGGTCGCGATCGCTATGAATTGCTTTCTTACGCCTCGGCCATTGGGCTGGGTTTGAGAGCTTGTGAAGAACTAAAAAATTTCAAAAATTAAATTTATGATGATTCTCAATTTAAATTTATTGCCAAAAAATAAAAAGAAAGAACTAGCAATCTTGACCAGAATAAATCTGATAAAGAATTTTTTAAGCAATTCTTTTTATTTGCTTTTGATTTTTCTTTGTTTTTTAACTATTTTTTATTACAATCTCAACCAACAACTTAACAATCTCAATCAAAGCAAATCTTTGGTTGATAATAGTTTTGTGGAATACAACAAAGAAATTCGTCAGCTTAATCAAAGCATACAAAATATAAATGTCGCTGGACAAGATTATCAAGAACTTACTCCGAAGTTTCTAGATTTACTCCAAACCGCGCCTTCTAATATTAAGATTTCTTCTTTTTCTTTAAATTTGGACAAAAAAGCTCTTTTTTTACCTGGGGTTGCCAAAGACAGAGACGCGTTACTTGCTTATGAAACAATCTTGAAAAATATACCTTGGATTAAAAATGTAGATATACCAAAATCGCAATTATTACAAAAAGAAAATATTTCTTTTAATATCGGGCTTGAATTGCATTAATATATGAATAAAAATTTTCTCAAACAAATAAAATTACTTATTTTTCTCTTTATTCTTTTGGACGGAATCGTTGCTTTCGGTGTCTTCAAAATGGAAACCATGATTAGGGCAAAAGACAAAGAGATTAGAAATTATATTCAAGAAATGGAAGAAAAAAGTCGCGGTTCACAAAACCTCAAAGAAGTCCTTGACCAGGTTCGCTATACCAAAGTTACCATGAGTGATTATAAACAATATTTATTCAGCCCAGGAAAAGAATTGGATCTAATAACCGATTTAGAAAAAATCGCTATCAAAAATCAATCTGCTCTAAAAATAGAGTCATCGAACTTGGACAAGATAACCAACAACACAATTGTCATGAGCTTGCGCTTTACTGGGAAATATCCCGATGTTTTAAAGTGTTTGGCAGACTTGGAAAATTATAATTATTTTTTACAAATAACTTCTTTGGATTTTAACCCAATTTACGATCTTGCCAATCCGGAATCTTCGGAAAATTCAAAATCCGACTTACGTTTAAGCATAAAATTATATGTCAACCCCTAAAAAAATTCCTTTGACAAAAAAACTGGCAAAATATCTCAGCGAAATCACGGTTAAAAATAAAGATGAAATTTTTATTTGGAAAGCTGTGGTCCTTTTTACGTTTTTATTAATGTCTTTATCAATTTTTTATTTTCTTCGTTTAAGTTATTATCAAACTAACGCTTTGCTTGATAAAACCAGCGAAACCGTAGTTAATAAATCCGGTTTTAGTATAGAAAATATTGACATGACGGCTCTGGAAAAAGCAACTGTCTTGATAGAATATAAAAAGAACCCCTTGACAATTCCGTCAAAAATACGTAATGTATTTTTTTATGAGAAATACGAAAACATTATTTATCAACCGTTAGAAATAAATAAAGATTTATCTTCTTCTGTTATCAAAACAGCCGGCCCAGCCGAATAATTTTTGACATGTCAAAAAATAATTCTATAAAATATTGGTTTTTACTCGGAAATAACCCCGAATTATCCGCCGCCGAAATCGGCGCGGTTTTAAATTTGGAAAAAATTGAACAAAACGATTTTGCTACCCCGTTTCTCTTCGTCAACAAAGAAATAGAGGCTACAAACCTCATAAAAAAGCTTGGTGGAACAATAAAAATCGCTGTTGAACTTGGAAAAAATTTAAATCAAAAAGAAATGATAGAAACTATTGTTAATGATTTAAAAAATCAGACAGGTAAAATACATTTTGGTTTAAGCGATTATTCGCCAAAAAATAATGAAAGTTTATATCGTTTGAAAAAAATCGGGTTGGAAAGTAAAAAAATATTAAAACAAACGGGACTATCCGTACGTTTTGCTTTCAATAATGAACAGATTCTTTCTTCGGTTTCAGTTGATAAAAATGATTTGATAAAAAAAGGTGGTGAATATATTTATATTTGGAAAAACTCCGGTTTTTCCTTGGCTAAAACTGTAGCTGTTCAACCTTTTGAAGATTTTGGTTCTAGGGATTTTGGCCGTCCAGGTAGAGATAGTTTGAGTGGTATGTTGCCCCCAAAGCTAGCCCTAATGATGCTAAATTTGGCTAAATTTACCCCTTCTGACACGTTACTCGACCCATTCTGCGGTTCTGGTACCATTCTCACCGAAGCCCTCCTTTTGGGGGTAAAAAACGCCATTGCTTCTGATCTATCTGAAAGGGCTGTAAAAGACACTCAAAAGAACGTTGATTGGTTAAAAAGCAGCAATCAATATCCAATATCTAACATTCAATATCACGTCTTGCCTGTAGAAAACCTAACTAAAAATATACAGTTAAACAGCATAGACAAAATCGTTACTGAACCGTTTTTGGGAAAACCGCTCAAAGGAAATGAGACACGCGGTATTTTGGAAAATCAAGCTGATGAACTCAAAGGACTCTACGTCCGCGCGTTTTCCGAATTTAAAAAAGTTTTGAAAAAAAACGGCACAGTCATTTTTATCGTTCCCTGTTTCAAACAAGGGTCATCTTGGCTTCGTATAAACTTAGAAACAGAGCTTTTGAAACTCGGCTTCAAAGCCGAACCATTGTTATATTTGGGGGAAAAGAAAGCATCGTATTTACTCTATTCCCGCGCTGACCAAAAAGTCGGGAGAGAAATTTGGAGGTTCAAATTAGAAAAGTAAATATTGAATACTGAATACTGAATATTAAAAAAATTCCCATTAGGGAATTTTTTGTGGACCTGAGGGGATTCGAACCCCTGACCTTCTCCATGCCATGGAGACGCGCTAGCCAGCTACGCTACAGGCCCTTTTTGTGTTATTAGTATGCCCTATTTTAAGTTGTTTGTCAATATACTTAATACTTAATACTATATACTAAATACCTCATCGGGCTTGCTTTTTATCTGTTTTTAGTTAATAATATCCAAACAATCTTAATTCTAAAATCAAAAATCTAAAATTCGTTATGTCTTTATCTATCGGTATCGTTGGCTTACCCAATGTCGGAAAATCCACGCTGTTTAACGCATTAACCCGCAGTAAACAAGCTAACGCACAAAACTATCCTTTTTGTACCATCGACCCTAATGTCGGTGTAGTTGAGGTACCTGACGAAAGACTAAACAAACTAGCAGAAGTTTCCAAATCAAAAAAAATAGTACCGACCACTATTGAATTTGTAGATATTGCCGGCTTAGTCGCCGGGGCCAGTAAGGGCGAAGGATTGGGAAACCAATTTTTA
Source organism: uncultured bacterium (assembly GCA_937903605.1). GTDB lineage: Bacteria > Patescibacteriota > Patescibacteriia > Magasanikbacterales > GWA2-37-8 > JAKLGL01. The sequence goes on along the minus strand of CALCZC010000013.1, from coordinate 2,121 downwards.
TCCCACATCCGAGAAGTAGACGCTATCGCCCAAGTTGTGCGCGCTTTTAGAGACGACAACATTATCCACGTCAACAATAAAATAGATCCGAAAAATGACGCAGATGTAATAAATTTGGAATTGATTTTGGCTGACATGCAAACGGTTGAAAAAAAATTAAGTAACACAAAAAAAGACGCCAAAGGTGCCAATGCCAAAGAACTAGCCAAGACTATTTCTACTTTAGAAAAAATTGACGCGCAACTCAAAGCGGAAAAGCCAGCTAGAGATTTAGAATTTGATGAAGAAGAAATGTCCATTGTAAAAGATTTGCACCTTCTCACAATGAAGCCAATGCTTTATGTGGTAAATACCGAGGAAGTTCCGACGACCCCGTCACCTACTTTGGGTGAAGAAGGCAAAACTCAACAAATTCAAATTTGTGCAAAGATGGAGGCTGAATTAGCCGATCTTAGTCCGCAAGAAGCGCAAGAATATTTACAATCTCTCGGGTTAACGGAAACCGGTTTGGACAGACTTATCAAAGCCGGATATAAACTTCTCAATTTAGTGACTTTCTTGACTTCCGGCGAACCGGAAACTCGCGCTTGGACTGTAAAACGCAATACCAAAGCCCCGGATGCAGCCGGGGTGATTCATACGGATTTTATCAAAGGTTTCGTTAAAGCCGATGTGGTGGACTGGAAAGATTTTGTTGCCTTTGGCGGTTGGGGCGAGAAACTCAAAGAAAGCGGAAAGATAAAATTGGTAGGAAAAGATTATGTTATTCAGGACGGCGATACTGTTTATTTTCATATATCTTCTTAATTATTATAATATTAGAATACTAAAATATTGTTTGATTATTCTAGGGTATAAATTAATAATATTTTAATATCTTAATATTTTAATATTTTTCATTATTTTGATTTTGTATTTATAATCTTGACAATACCCCAAAAATATAGTATTTTATACTGTTAGTTCCTTAACAACATAAGAGGAGAAAGCTATGAAGAGCTTATTCTTTTTTGCTATCGTTATCGTGATTTTTGCTTGTACCAATGTAGAGAAGTATTATTTCGTTTATGCTGATGGTGAGTGGGTACAGGTAGAGGAAGATCCTCGTCCGGACAATGGTGAAGAGAAAGAGATTGAGGATGTTACGGAAAATAGCGATAACGAAAATATCGCTGTGAGTGATGATAGCGAAGTGGTCACTGAAGAACATCTTAAACCAGATGAAGAAAATCCAGAAGAGTTCTTGTCGGATGAAGATGCAGAAATTACAGACGACGCTTTCATTGTCCCTGATGCTGATTTTTGTGATCAACCATGCACTCTTCTTTATGACAACTACGATGGTTATTATGGAAAAGATAAAGAAAATGGAAAACGAATCCGTCTCCATATGACTCCAACTGAATGTCGCTGTGAAACAGAGATGATACTGACAGACGAAGGTTATAGGGAATCTTTTTTTGGATTTTATTTCCCCTTGAATTCTGACAATAATTCCAACACTTTATCCTTAGGAAGCAATAACCGCGAAATTATTTTCTTTATAGCTTCTGAAGACAAAGAAAGAACTTTTGAGGAAATTCAATAGGCGCCTACTTGGCGCCTATTTTTTTTATAGCATTATATTCTTTAAGGATATTCTAAAAATTTACAGTTTCCACAACCAAATCTAATGTTGACGTTTGTTTTTCTGTAGTCGTAATTGTTTCACCACTAATAATATTTTCAATAAACGGATCCTTTGCTTTTCTTTTTGCCAAAACCATCCAATCGAAACCGACTCCACTGTCATTTCCTTGAACCTCTTTTAAAACAAAACCTTTGGCACTTTTCTCACTTACATATATTTTTTTATCGCATGGAGAGGTAAGTGAAAATATGATTTTCATCGGCGAAGTTTCGTCAATCATTTCAACGGTACTAGTATCAAACACTACTCGGGCTTCTCCGTTTTCTAAAGTACTAGTTCCGGACAAAGTTATTTCAGCATTTTCAGATGTAATATTGTAAAATTTCTTTTCCCCTTTGGTAGTGATAACTTTTGTAGTTAGTAGCCCTTCGGTACTTATCTCCCACTTGTTATCCACCCCTACTATAGAAGCAACATTAAGTAGAGGTCGG
>CALCZC010000012.1 GCA_937903605.1 uncultured bacterium | reverse complement strand
TTTTGCATATTTCTTCGATTTTTTCTGCTTTTTTTTGATCTTTTTCCATTTTTTTTATCTTTTTTCCTTTATCGCATTTTGTTGAGTCGTAATAATATGGGCATACTGTATCGTTGTCATAGAGGTATTTGTACGATTGATATTTACACAGTGTTTTATTACATAACATTTTTAGCCTCCAGTTTTAATAAGCTTATTTATGCTTCGCAACTCACTTCTTTTTGTAGCTTATAATCTTGGGCTTTTCTCCCGCGTCTGCACTTGGGGTAAATGTCTGTTGATGTTATTTACTTGATCATTGCTTATTAGTGGATTGATTGCCATGATTGAAGATCCGATCTTTGAGCATAGCTTTCCCCCCAAAAGGGGGGAAGACGTTGCCACGACCGTTAGTCGTCACCCGTCGCACAGTGCCCTAGTCGCATGGCTACTAAACGTTGCGTATCTACCCCGCATTAACCACCCTGCCCCGTCAGGGGCTAGATATCCACCAGTGTTGTTGATTAACCAGTTACACTTAAGCTGGCTGACGGCGGTATATAACTAGGGATATATACCTCCGCACCCTATTTCTTCCTACATCGGCTGGGCTAGACCTGACGGTGTTTCGATTGCTTGTCCGTCGTTTAGCAATAAATCATATTGACAGTCGCTCTTTGACGCTGTATAATTGTGTTAATGATTTTAAATAATGGTCGACCTTGTCCATTTTTAGATTCTTTGAACTCTCTTGGCGGGGGGTTCTTTTTTTATTTGTTTAAAAATAATTCACGGTAAGTATCTTCGATCCAACCTAATATGTATTCAGTTTTAGACTTGTTTGTTTTTTCAACAATTTCGTCGAACTTCATTTTTTGTTTAGGTGTGCATTTTACAGTGATATTCGTGTTTTTATTACTGTACTTTTGCTGGTATTGCGGTAATTTTTCCCCCATTTTTTTTCCTCCTTTTTTTATAGTATAAGGCCCGAAAATATGCTTGTCAACATTTTCGGGGAAAAAAATTTTTTTTGACCCTTTTTGCCCCGATGGGCAAACCTGCCCATTGGGGGATAATTTGCACACACCGCCGTTAGGTGGATAAGTCAAGGGTGCGCAGCACTTGCTTGCCCTTGATTTATCCGCCACTGGCGGTACAGGGGTGGGTGGTCGGGGATTAATTATAAACCGCAACCCCGCCAGAGGCGCAGAGCGAGCGCACGACGGATGGCGGCGGGAGGAGTAAGCGAGCGGGGGAACTGGCGGGTTAGCACCCCTGCCGACGAGAGCCCTGCCCCCCGATAGATAAGACTGCAACATTAGCGGGGTGGGAGCGCCTGGGTAGGGGGGTTCGGGGGGAAGGGGCGGCAAGGAGGGGTGCGGCGGTACATTATCTATATCTATTACCAATTAAGCTGTCCGTGGTCATTTACTTGCCGTGTCTCGTAAAATCCGTCATCCATATCACCAAATACGTTCTGCGTTAATATCTGCTCACGTAAGCGCCTAGCTACCTCATGCATTTTAGGTGCCTCTAGTTCTGGTTTTTCTATTAAAAATGCTGATAACGGATTTGCTTGTGGCCTTAACCAATTTTTATTTAATTTCATTATTTATACCTCTTTTTCCATATAGATCAATAATTTATCTAATTTATTTATTGTGCTTTTCGTAAATTTTTCAATATTTTCGATTATTTTGCATATTTCTTCGATTTTTTCTGCTTTTTTTTGATCTTTTTCCATTTTTTT
>CALCZC010000011.1 GCA_937903605.1 uncultured bacterium | reverse complement strand
CATTATGTTTATTGACTTGGATAAATTCAAGCCAGTGAACGACAATTACGGCCATGCGGTTGGTGATCTGTTGCTGAAAGAGGTGGCACACCGGATTAGGGAAGCTGTGCGAGAGTCTGACACAGTGGCACGCATAGGTGGAGATGAGTTTGTAGTACTATTAAAACATATAAAAGACAGACAAGATGCACTTCTGGTAGCCGAAAAAATACGTCATACGCTAAATATGCCGTTTGTCCTCAGTACCCTTTCTCTCGGCATATCATCAAGTATCGGTATTGCAATTTTTCCTGATCATGGTGCCAGCGAGGTTGAGTTGTGTAAACATGCTGATGCGGCAATGTATCTGGCAAAAGAAAGTGGGCGAGACGCTGTACGCTTGTTTCAGCCAACGGTTCCAGCAAGTAACAGCCAGCCATAACCAACTCTACTACCATTTAGCTATTGAAAGACCAGGGGGCGCATGTTACAGGCACACAACTACACACGACAAGCCCTGCTTTGAAAACTATGGGACAACAGTGCCATTTACCCAAAAATACGACTTGTCTTTTATCTTCGGTGGTAACTGATGCCAGCGTGAATCGATATTCCGCCAGATATCTGGCACCAAAACAGGCAGTTTTGTTGCATTGACAGCCCTTATTGATATACTAAGTAACAAACTTGATATTCCCCTCCCCTTCATGAAGGTTCTTTATACGCATCAAAGAACCTCCGCAATTAGCAGCAATTCAGATTTGTGAGGTGACTTATGACGACTAGTAAATTGTCCATTTTGGAAAAAGACATACTAACAACGTGCGCCGAAGTCGAACAAACTGTTGCAACGCTGTATCGCTCTTTTGCAAAGATCTACGCTGAAAATCAGATGGCAGTTAAGCTATTTCAAAAGACTGCAAACGAAGAGGATGATCATGCCAACCAGTTTATGTTGGCTTGTCGTATGCAAGGGGCTGGAATGAAGTGTGTTAAAGTTGATGCAAAGCAAATCAACGACGTTCACGAAAAACTAAGAAGAACAATTGATAGTATACAAGCAAATCCCCCTGAACTGAAAAAGGCTTTAGAGTTTTCAGCGAACCTGGAAGTAACCTTAGGCGAATATCACATGAATGCTATCGTTGAATTTGAAGATGAAAGTCTACGCCGCCTTTTCACCAACATGAGAAATAATGACCGCGATCATGCGCAAGCACTCCGAACGGCTTTGGCCGAGTTGTAGACTGGCACACAAAGTTGATTCAGGGCAGAATCCGTGTCATTTCATCCTGCGATAAAGTTCGAAGTGCGTCCGCCAGGGGACGCCAA
>CALCZC010000010.1 GCA_937903605.1 uncultured bacterium | reverse complement strand
AAATTTTATATTTTAGTATTGAGAAATTATTTAAAAAAAAAATATAATACGATCCAAACAGTATTTAGTAATACAAAACTTTATTCTATTTTGACATAACAGTATGACTTTCATGAATTTATAATCGCGTTTATTTACTTTAAAATTATATTAAGTGGTAAGTATTAACGGTAATATGCCAAGCGCGACATTCGTTGGAATTCAATTAAATCGGTTTTAAAATTAGTAATAATAACTTCCTCAACCTTATCAAATGATTGAAAATGTTCGAAATTAGGTTTATAATATAAGTTAAAAAATATTACTTTTGTGTGTATGTTAACTAAGTATGAAGTAACTGGTTTAAGAAACCTTTCCTTTAAAAACTTAGGTAATTTTCCCTTAGGTTTATAACCGTATAATTGTGTATCGTAAAATTCTACCCAAAAAAATTTAAAAAATAAAAAATCCAGATAAACAAAAAGTTTATTAAAAAAATATAATAAATAAAGATTTTGCGACGCTAATCATTTATAATGTTTAAAATAATAGGTCGTGTATCAAGTCATAGATGTATTTACTTTGTTTAGTATAGGTAAACTTTTTTGTGCCATTTTTTTTTTTTATTAATTAATGAAGTGATGATACTACTTGAGAAATTTTCCCAAATCTTTTCTTAATATATTGTTTTTTTAAGCGGAGACCTCTTTTTGTATATATATTTAAACTTTTAAAAAATTTTATATTATTTTTAAAAAACTTATAGTTACTATAAGTTTTTGCTAGACATATATAATTTTGCCTTTTAATTTTTTTAAAAAAATATAAAACTCTATTTAAAACTATTTTAGCTCAGTGAGAATGTCCAAAATTTAAGGTAACTTTACTTAGTTTTTTAAATTTTCTTAATCTATAGCCCTTACCACGAAAAGAAATACGCATTCAATGCATAGAAAACGTTTTTAAACAAAAACTATTGAACATTAATAACTTTTTACTAGCAAATTTATCATAAAAATTACTTAGACTAGTCATTAAATAATAACCTGGTTTAAGTGTATGTTGACATATAATTTGTATGGGGGAATAAAATACAGTAAAATTAAACATAGAAAATAAATAAGGAAATTTGTTTTTTGACATTTTCTTTTCTCAGCGTAGGCCCGAATCGAACAGACGTGAGTAGCTTTGAAGGCTACGGTATTGCCACTATACTACTACGCTATAACTTAACGTTATAGTTTACTTTATGACTTTTTATAGATTTTTTATGAACAGTATATATAAATAACAAATTTTTATCTAATAAATGATAAACACTACCGCTTAAAAAATTACGTGAAGTTCTTTTATTAAAATTTACTTGTGTTTTTGTCTTAAACCTCTTAGGTACACTCATATTTTAATACCTTTAAGTCGACTCGAACGACTACCCCGCAGGATGTGATTTTAAGTCACACGCGTCTACCATTCCGCCATAAAGGTTTTACTGTTATACAATAGGTATTTACAGTTTAAATACGTGTTACGGGACTATCACCCATGACGTTTATTTTTTCAAATAATTACAGGCTTATTATACTGCTAGAACTTTTCGATCATCTCTACTAGTTCTCTCAATTGATTTTTCTACTCTGTTTACTAAAATATTTTTATTCAACAGTTAAATTATTGTTATAATTTTTTTAGATTACTATTATTAGTTTTTTCAAAACCTTTAGTTATAACATCTTTACGTAAGTTTGAGTTATAGGTATCCTTTTAATACAACTTTAAAGCTGATAATTTTTTTTCTGGAGCAAGTTGGATTCGAACCAACGGTGGTTTCCCAATAGATTTACAGTCTACCGCTTTAACCTCTCAGCCATTGCTCCTAAATTTTTTACATCAGCTTAATTAACAGTATACTACATATATATATTCCGGTTATTACTAACTTTTTATAATTTATAAATATATTTAGTATTTAAAGTGGTAATCATCCACATTGTTATTAAAAAAAAAAAATTACTTAATTCCCAATAAATATGGTTATATTATAAGGCGTAGCTTTTTAGCATACGTCGACTACGTAACTAATAACAATTGGCCTTCTGTCCTCGGTCCTCTCGTACTGAAGTAAAAGTAAATTTTTTATTTAGAAATACAGTAGATAGGGACCAAACTGTCTCACAACGTTTTAAACCCAGCTCACGTACCATTTTACTCGGCGAACAGCCGAACCCTTAGCAGCGTATGCTCCACTAGGATATGATGAGCCGACATCGAGGTGCCAAACGATCTCTTCAATAGGGACTCTCAGAAATCATCAGCCTGTTATCCCTAGTGTACCTTTTATTCATTGAACGATTTTTTATACATTAAAAAAAATCGGGTCATTATGACAGAGTTTCCTCCTTAAAATACTTGTTGGTACTTTAATCAGGCCTATTTTTATCGTTCCTCTTTCTCTGAAAAAATTTCATAAAATAAACCATTTGTTTACCTCCGTTACTTTTTGGGAGGTAGCCGCCCCAGCTAAACTGTCTTTCTACATCCTAGAAACTTAGTTTTTAGTTTTTTTTTTTTCAAAAAATATAAAGTAGTTTTTCATTGTTAAAAATTTCCTACGTATCTATATTATATAATTCAAAAAAATAAAATAGATAACAGTAAAGGTACATAGGGTCTCTCCGTCTAGCTGTATCTTAACGCATCTTCACGTCTAGTTCAATTTCATAAAAATAGTATTAGAGACAGTGGGGCAGTCGTTACACCATTCGTGCAGGACGGAACTTACCCGTCAAGGGATTTTGCTACCTTAGGACCGTCAGGGTTACGGCCGCCGTTTACTGGGGTTTATATAAACACACATGTGTCCATTTTTCGCCTTACAGCACTGGGCAGGTGTCAGACCTTATACATCATATTGCTATTTTGCAAAGTCTTATGTTTTTAATAAACAGTCGCTACCCCCTATTTTATTATACTTGAAAAGCTCTTTTTCTCCCGAAGTTACAAAGACATTTTGCCGAGTTCCTTTAATACTATTCATTTTTTCGCCTTTATTTTCTCAATTAGCTAACCTGTGTTGGTATTAGTACGGTTATACACTAGTATTTTTCTATTATAAATTTTCTATTAAACTTACTGTCACAAGAATTTAGTAAAAATTTATAAGTTTCCTAGTTGGTCATCAAACTTATCGTCAAACAAGTTTTTAGAAACCGATTTTAATTTAGTCAGTTTATCATAACTAAAAAACCACGGTAGCATTCGGCGTACTTGTTTTTTTACAAGTAGTCTATTACTCATGTTAGCATATTTAATACTTATGTTTCCAACTTTTTTCACAAAAAATCTTCGCAAACATAAAGCACACTCCGCTACCTTATATGTGGTTTCAGTAAAATCTTTCTTTGCTATAATTTATGGAACTGTAATTTATTAATAGTAAATAAATATAACTAAAGTACTTGAACTTTTACGTTTTCTTTAAAGGATGGATGTTTCCAAACCTACCTCTGTACTTTTAAAAGACACCCCCTTATATTAAGATTTGTTTAACTACTTTAACCGACATTCTGGGCTGTTTCCCTCTTGACATACAATCTTTGCACTATACGTCTGTTTAGTTTTAAAAAAGTTACATCTTCATAGATTATAGTCAAGTCTCGCGACTCTCATATTTAACATTACCTAATAACTTAAAAAAAAACTACTCTACTTAAATAGATTTCGCGGAGAACCAGCTATCACTAAGCTTGATAAGCCTTTCACCCCTAATAACAAATCATCCCAAAATTTTGCAACATTTACGGGTTCAGTCTACTACTTGTTCATTATTAGATCGCTTAGTTTCGGGTTTAATTTTATAAACTGACTTGATTTTTCTACGCTTACGCTTGCTTATAAAATTAACTCGCTAACCCATTATACCAAAGGTACAATAAGATTAAATCTTATTTGATTTTTGTATTAAAATTCAAAATTTTTTCACATACATTAATGATCTTTTAACCTTTCTTTCGCAATACTATTCGCTATCAAACTCAAACTCTATTAGCAGGTTTTATATAAAACATTCAATCTTAAAGATTTACTTTTAACTTAAAAAAAAATTTATAAAATTTAAAGCGATTAGGATAAAAGTTATTAAATAGAATAAATGTTTATCTCGTTTTGATAATGTATGGTTAACATTTATATTATAACGTGCCATCCCATAAAGTATAATTAACATTTGTTTAGCAAAACCTACCGCACCTAAAACAATTAATAAAAAAAAAATCACCATAAATACTACTTTGTGCTGTAATACCATATTCGCTAAAATCGCTCACTCTATTACAAACTTTACTGTTAATGGAAAGCCGGAAAAAATAAGAATAATAAATCAAATAATAAATCTAATTTCTGGAAATTTATATGCTAAACCAGAAATCTCAACTATATTACGTGATTTAGTTTTTTTTTGTATAATATCTACTAGGAAAAACATTAAAGTTGAAAGTCATCCATGCACTAAAATAAATAAGATTAAACTATAATCCAACATATTTTGATAACTTATTAATAAATATAATATTAAGTTCATTTCTTGTATTGTTGCAAAAGCTATAAGTTTTTTAAAATCTGTTTGCGTTCACATTTTAGCAGACGCCTCAACAGCCCCAAAAATAGCGACTGTAATAACAGCTTGATTAGATATTTTAGACTCAAAAATTAAATTAAAATAATAAAAACAGAATAGTGCAGCTTTCACTAAAAAACCACTTAAAAAAATAGAAAAACCCGCTGGTGCTTCAACGTGAATTTTTGTTAATCAATAATGAAATGGAAAAACCGGTACTTTAATCCCGAATCCTAAAAAGATACACGTGTATAATATTAAAGATTCTGTTGAAGAAAATTTAATAGTAGTCAAATGAAAGTAGTGTAAGCTTTTATATTTATACATTATGTAAGCTAAACTTGTTAAAACTAAAAATGCTCCCAATAAAGTTCAGTATAATAAAATTCTTAAAGTTTTATCCGCTCTTTGAACATAACCATGGCCTCAAACATAATAAAGTGTAGGAAGAAATAAACATTCAAAACCGATAAACATAACTAGCAAATTAGTTGTATAAACCATAGCAACAATTGCTACTAAAAATATACTAAAAATACTTACGTTTGAAAGGTATGATGCTAAATTTTTTTCACCTAATAGGTATAAACAAATTAAACCAGAACTAAATGCTAGTAAAATAATAGCATCGCTAAATAGAGAATTGTTTAAATCAAAGGTGGGTGTAAATAATAAATAATTGAATTTTAATGAAATATGACTATAGCTCATTAAAAGTAAACTATAAAACTTTAAATTCCATAAAAATAAAATAAATTTAAGGGATATACATAATAAGATTAATCCAACAAAAGTAATATTAATGTACTTAATTAAATTAAATAATGGGTCAAATTTTTGTGTATTAAGATTTAATTTTATTAATAAAATAGTAATTAAAAAAACTGCTAATAAAATAAATGCCGAATATACAATGGTTTGTTGAAAAAATAAAATAAAAATTTCTATGTTTGAAAAGTTTACAGTGTTGGGAGAGCTAAAATCGAAAACCTGAACAAACATTTTAATTTCTTCTTACTGAAAAGTAACTATCAGTAGCTAATTTAAAAAAGGATGTATATAGGAAAAAAAACAATCAAAAGGATACCATTAAATAAACGCCTATTTGCATAAAACTAACTATAATTAAATGCAGTAAGTGATAAAAGTATACAAGGAAAGTTTTTGTTCAGCAAATAATGAAGGCGTATATGTTAAAAGCACTAAAATTTGTAAAAAGATCAATACTATTAGCTAAATCATAGTTTAACTTCAAAACATACGCAGTATCTGTAGATGAAAAAATCCATTCAAATAATTCAAAAAATGCTACAAATACTAACAAAAAACGAATATTTTGAACAATAAAACGTGTAAAAATAATAATAACCCCAATAATATCAAAAAACGCTTCTGCAATTAAATTAGAAGAACTCGCTGCACCTCTAACATACATTCCAAAAGCTAAACCAAAATCTCATAATAGTCTAACTGGAATAGTAAGGATAGTTACCATTACTGAAAAAGTCATTAAGATTATCATACTCTCTGACTGTAAAAAAAAAGTATAACCAATAAAAAACACTCAACAATATCAAGCTAATATTTGAACTAATAAAAGTAAAAAAAATTTATAATCGTCATATGAACCATACTCTTGTTCTGTTAAGTCGGTTAAAGTTTTAAAGTAAGTAAAAAAGAAATTAAAACCAGATTGATACCTATACTTGATAATATGGCTAAAAAAATAAGCAAGACCAAACATAATCAATGCGTAGCTTCATTTATTCATTAATTTAAAAAAAAAAATATCCAGTTGTAAGTTAATAGTAATTGCTTTGAGGTTACCTAAACTTGACTCCGTATATAACTCAATATAAGTTTTATAAATAGCTTGTCTAAGATAAAATGCATGTAAATAGTCCAAAGAATATCAATAAGGTAAAGTATCGTAAACTTGAGAAAGAGTTTCAAAATAATTAGTATTAGAATAGACTAAAAATAACACAGCGTCTATAGTAGATAAAAATTCTTCATGGCTAGGTCAAAGGTGCATAAGATTTAAAATAAGTTTTAAGTTTTCAAACGTTAGGGCTTCTCTGTTATAAATCACCAAATTTGCCATATTTAGTAAATTATCAAGAGTTGCGCCTAAACCTTCCAAAAGAAAATTTGAAAAAGATAGGTCAGGCAACATCCTTGTTAAACAACAATAATTATATAAATTATTAATATATAGGAAAGAATAAATAACGTTGTACGGAAAAAAGTGATAAAAGATTCTTTATTGAGGTTTTTAATTTTTATTGTTAATAGTCTTAAAAATTTGCTGAAGTTTAAATAGAAAGACTCTAACAAAAACTTATCACCAAAAAAAATTGTAAATGTGTAAAATAAATACGTTGAAATTTTATGAAAAATTCTCTTTACCAAAAAATCTAATAAAAAACCATTTTTTAAGCTTCTGTATGTTTGTCACTTTAATAAAAACCGTAACATCCCCTTTAATTTCGTCAATATCTTTTTAATACTCTAATAACTGAAGGCATTATAAAAGAACCAATTAAAACATATGTAATCCAAGTTGAATAATTAAATTTAAAAACGAATCCGTATAACATAGAAAAACTTCCATAGATAATTAAAATATTAATATATAATGCAAAATAAAAAATAACCCTAGCAATTTGTCTGTTTCTAGAGTAACGACTTTTGTTAAAACTTCTTACTTTACGTAAAAAAAACAGGTTACCCATTATTTTTTAAAATATAAAATTATATGCAGCTACAGAGTTTCAAACGACTACTAAAGTAGATTTTAGTGTAGTACTTTTATATTGCTTTAAGGTTATTTGTGAAATTGCTAAACCAACAAATGCTATTTTTTTAAAAAAAAATGCGGTATTATTTAAGTTATTAACTTTAGTTGGATCGAAAGAGGTAGTTACTGGGTTGTGAATAGCATATGACGGTAATGGAGTATTTGTAGATAATGTTGAAAATAAAATAAGTTTATGGAGTTTATAAGATCGCTTTCGAGACATTTAAATAAATATAAAAAATACACATAAAACTAGATTTAAAGTTAAAATATACCAATATAAATTGCTAAGAGTTAAAAAATTAATCGTTTTAAAAAGCTTTACCTTTAAGTTCTTATTAATAGCTAGAAAGTTGTGCATATAAATCAAATGTTTGAACTGAAAGTTCAAAGAATGTTTTAAAAAAAATATATTTAATTTAAATTTATACGATGATCTATTTAGAATTTTTTTAAAAATATTAAAAAAAAAGCTCAAATACTTTAGCTAGGAATCGAACCTAGATCAACAGGGTGAAAACCTGTTATCTTAACCGCTAGACGACTAAAGTTTAAAAAACTTTTTTAAATGCAACTCGAAATTTTCGAATTTTTAAATTTTTACAAATAGGGCCGAATAATTCCTTACCAACTGTGTTCATTCGTTTTTTCAACAATACTAAAGCATTGTCAGTGAAAACATAAGATAACCCATCACTTTTTTTTAAAGTATGTGTAGTTCGAATAGCGATTGCTCTTAGTTTCTTTTTACGTCGTTTTAATAAGATAGGTTTTGTATTTCTAATAACTACTTTTAAAAATCTACCAACTTTTGCAAGCCTACGTGTACTACAACGCCGTATTTCAATAATTCGGACCAATAGTATACCACTGGAATCACTGGGGATAGAAAAGGATTCTTTTTGAAACAATTTAATTTTGAAATGTATATAATTTAGTAGTAAAATTAGTTTGTTTTGTTAAAATTTGTTTACGTAAAAAATAAATATTCTTTACATTTGATGCTGCCTTGTTTTTAGTAAACTTTAAGCTATAATAAACCACAATAAAAAACAAACTAAAAAAACTTATAATAAGAGTCATTAAAATGACCAAAATTTGTAACTTAACGAAAAGTAAGTAGTAAAGAATATAAAAATCACTAGCAACGACATGGTTTATTGCACTATAAAAATTTGTATAATAAAAAAAACTAGTAAGCGGATAATAAAAAATAGGTAGTAAGATTAAACATATTAGGGTGTAATATAAAAAATTTTTAGAATTTAAAAACTCGTAATTACTATACAATTGAATGTAAGTCATTAAAAATAACAATACAATTGTAAACTCAGCTGTAAGTAATACTAACATCATACCATCCAAATCTAACATAAAACCTCAGACAGAAAATAATATAATAGTAAGTATAAACAGAGCAAATCTCTTACGTAAACTTGCAAATAACATTGAACTAGATACTAAAATCATGCCAAGTAAAATATAAAATGAAAAATTAGAAAGTAAACTGTACAGTGTAAAAAAAAAAGTTTTTACCAACAATTAAATATGCCAACCACCAAATAAAAGTAAAATATAAGTTAAAGAAAAACAAAATAAATGGAAATACTCCCCAAGGTAAAATAAGGCGAAAAAGAATCCGCCCATCTCCGTAGTGTGCCCCGCAACTAATTCAGATTCAGCTTCACCCAAATCAAAAGGTATTCGTCCCGTTTCCATAAAAAATATAATCAATAAATAAGGTAAAATAGGAAGTAAAAGGAATACAGATCATGTTCAAATATGTTGAAAGGATACAATTTGAAAAAAAGAAAATGACTCAAATAACACAATCAAATATATTAAAAAAAAATTAATAAAAACCTCTAAATTTAGTGTTGTAATTAAAACGCGCGTTGAAGATAAAATAGCATACTTGTTTTTGCTAACTCAACCAACTAAAAACATTAAAAAGGAGAAAAACATCGACAGCACACCTGCAAATAATAAGTTATACTCAACCTCACAAATCGCTAAGTTAGGCGCCCAAATTAAGTTTACTCAAAAAAGATAACACATAATTAGGACAGTAGCCGGTAACAACAGAAATAAAAATTTGTTAACTTTATTTATAATGACAATATGTTTAACGAGTAGTTTCAAAGCATCTGCAATAAACTGTAAACGTCCCCTGTATCCAATATAATTTGGTCCTACTCGGCGCTGAACTAATGATAAAATTTTTCTCTCCATTAACGTAATTGTTGCAATGATTAAGGTTAATAGTAAAAAAATAATAATATTCGTAATTAATATTTGGATATATGAGAACAGTGCAACCATTTTTTTTAGTAAGAGCTTAAACCAACAACAATAGCTGTTCGTGTTCGTTTATTTGGCATGAAACTTAAAATATACTGCTGTGCTTGTAAATTAATAAGTTTCAATAAATAGTAACAAATCCTTTTATTGAGACGTGGTACTAACGAAAACAAATAGTATGTTATCTTTTTTTCTAAATGAGCTTCGAATACAGTTGTATAAAAAGCAACAACTCCAAGCATTGTAATAAAATGCCCTACCGTTGACATACTTTGTCAACCCATAAATACTGCAGGAAAGTCATGAAGTCTTCTAGGAAGCCCTGAAAAACTAACCCAAAACAATGGAATAAAAGCTAATCATTGTCCAGCAGAGTAGTAAATTATATGAAAATAGGAAAAAGTTTTTGGATATTTAACAAAAAAAAAAACATGAAAATAGAAATAGAATCCTACAAAGATACCCATAACAACCGCACCAGAAAGCATAAGATGAAAATGAGCGACAACATATAAGGTATCATGCATAGATATATTTAAACTTACATGAGAAAGCCACATACCTGTTACACCAGCAACTAAAAATAAAAAGATAAAAGATACTACACCAATAAAAACAATGTCTACCTTTAGTGCACCGTTTACAAGTGTGAAAGTTCAGTTAACTACTTTAATAGTTGCAGGCATTGAAATCATAATTGTAACTGTACTATATAATGCTCTACTTCTATGATCCAATCCAATTAAATACATGTGATGTCCTCAAACCAGAAAACCCATGTAATTCATAATATAAATCGCCCAAATAAGATGATGTTTAGATGCTACTCGTCTATAGTTTACAGAAGGTAATACTGAGTTAATAACACCAAATGCAGGAATGACCAAAACATAAACTTCTGGATGGCCAAAAAATCAAAAAAGATGATGAAAAAAAATAGGGTCACCCCCATAGGCAAAATCAAAAAAGGATGTATGTCAATGTCTATCTAAAATAAGCATTAACATAGCCGATCCTAATACAGGTGTAATGACAGCCAATGCTCTCAACATAAGTAGAACAGTGATGGTAATAAATGGTATTATTATACGTCTATTTCTCATTCCCGGCATTGTTAATGTTCTTCGTGTCACTAAGAGATTCGTGATAGAAATAGTTGTACTAATTCCTGCAAAATAAACACCAACAACAAGCATATCCTGGATACCTGCTCCAGTAAATTGAAGTTTTGAAGAAAATGGAGTAATAAATGTTCAACCCGAAACGGTTTGGGTTGCGTTTGAACACTTCACTAAATGTCTTTTACGTCTTTTTACGGAACTTGCGTTAGTTGTTAAAAATCAAAAGGATTCAGGCATTAGATATAATTCTTTTCAAAAGAGTAATTTTCATGAATCCCTACCTCCGAAAGATACTTTAGTATCAAATACTTTTTCCAAATCCGCTTTTTCAGCTGAGTCTGTTGAGTAATCAAATATTTCAGGATTAACTTTCTCAAGTGCTTCATCATAGGTGTAAAATTGAGAAAAATGACTACTTTGCGTCAAATTACTGTAATTTGCTATTTTTTGATTATTTGTTCAATATTCAGTACGGATAAACCCGATTTTCGCTATTAAGAGATAACCACATGGTTGAATCCAAAAACCTAAACTATTTAATCTTGGAAAAGCTACATCTTTACTGCCGATATGATAAGGTAATAAAAAATTAGCAAAACCGCCGAAAAAAATAGGTACAACAACAAAAAAAACCATAATAAGCGCATGAGCTGTAATTACTTGCAAATACCTTAAAGAATCTCCACTAAAAAATGGGCTACCAGGATAAGCCATTTCAATACGAATAGCAGTTGCAAGCAATGCGCCAGATGCTGCTGTTAATAGTGAAAAGTAAAAGTAATTCAAACCTAATCTCTTATGATTAATCGTGTATAGATATTTTTTAATGAGGTACTTATTTATGTTAACTACTTTATAAAAATTTTCAGAAAGCTTCGTAACTGTAGATACGACATAGGTATGATAGTTTGGATGCTTCCAGGACAATTAAAAAATTAACAAGGTTGTGATTATACTTAGAAAGATTACTAACATGAATATATAATTTATGAATGTATAGTTTTGAATAACTCTAAACGTTATAACATAAGCTTTAATAGTATTAAAAAAATGTGCTAACATTTGTTATAAATATCAAATTATAAAAATAATAAAAATACGAGACATGTATGTATGGTACTTGTCAATATATTAGAACTAAATAAAATACTATACCAGATACTAGAAAGGAGATTATTCTTATCTTTGTCTTATACGCCACTAAAACTTTTAGAAGCATTAATATTAAAAGAAGTTTAGTAAGAAATATGTGATTAAATATTAAAAACTCAAACTTTCTTGTATACTCTATGAGCAGTAAACTTATTAAGATTTTTCAAAACATTTAAATAAATTTTCACATAGCTAAAGAATCTACATTTCAAAAGCTAATTGACTTGTAAACAATATTATTAAATTTATAAAAGTCTTCATTCATATTAACGAGGTTTTGGACTAAAAGAATCATTTCGTTTAAAACTCTAAACAAGGCTTTATTATCAATATTTGTGAAAAATCAAGTATAAGGTAAATCAAAAAAACGTCTATATAATCATTTTACTCATTGTATATAACATGCAAAATTCAATACATATAAAAGAACCATATTTTGAACATTAGCTCCAAACAATACGTATGTGACTTTTCTCTTTTCATAGCTTTTTATTAAAAAAAATATTCAGCTTAGAAAAATAAATAAAAAATGTCAATATTTAGCAATTAAACATACAAATAAATATTGATGTTTAGTTCGCATAATTGGGTTTTCAATATCGATTGCCCATAAATTCTCCTCTTCATTAAATACTCACAAACGCTCGTTAAAACTACTAATAATATAATAAAATTGATAGGTTTCAACAAAAAAAGAAAAAAAAATAAAAACCGAAATAACAACTAAATAAATATTTATCTGAGTTCAAGAATTTGAGTTAAGACGAATAAGGGTAAAATACATAAAGTAAATAACTACTGATAGTAAAACAATATTAATAAATATAACCTGTAAAGACACAAGAAATTCTTGATTAATCGCAGAGTAATCATACATATATAGCGGTTCCTGGCTACTATTTAAATAGTAATAAAAAAATAGTAAAATTAAAAAGCCTTCAATAAGTCAAAAAGCATTATTCGTTCTTTTCCAAAATCGCTGTATTTGAGATGTAAACTTTCCAAACTGATAACGTTTAACAAAGAAGTTAAAACCACTCATTAATCAAAAATATAGCATACCAATAACAAACCATACTGATAATTGTTTTAAAAATTGAATTTTAAAAAAAAATAAAGTATATATAAAATATAAAACACTTAAGGTTAATGCTATTAAAGTCGTTTTAAAGAAATTATAAAATACTAAAATATTTTTTATGAAAATATTCATTAAAATGTTCTCATCTATCTTATACTTAAAAAAAATAGGGAGCCTTCTAACCTTATTAAACATTTCTTTAGGATTCCTGTTACGCTTAGTTTGTTCATAATATACCAAAATCTCCTTATCACTCATAGTATCAAAAGGTATTTCTACGTCTAATTTAACAAAAATAAATAGCTCTTGTAACATTTTTATAATTTTTTTTGCTTTTTTACTGAGCTGTGGGACTTGTTGCCTAAAATTCAAGAAAATCAAAATATCATTTACAGATTCTGAAATTAATTCCTCAAAATAACTCAGCTCATCTTGTATAAAAATATAAATATATTTTTTTATATTTGAAAAAGTTAATATAAATTTATCTTTGTCTAGCATTGTTCCAGCAACTTCCTTTAATTGAGCATTTAAATCGATTATTTTATTCTCGATCGTTAGCAATCAAAAATGTTCCTGAAAATAAGTAATAGCTACCAATAATATTATACTCAAATACATTAAAAAATTGATATTAGACAAAAATAAACATATAAATAATATAATAAAGGCAGAATTTCGGTACTCAGAACCGAAAAGTTGTAAAATAAATTTATACGGCGTAAGTCGTTTTAAGTCTTGAAAAAAAATATTGTTTAAAAATAGTAAAACAAGAAAAAAACATAACGCGATAAAAAAAAGCTCAAGTACAAAAACCATTAGTATAAACTTGATAGCAAATATAACTATTTAAACTGATTAAATCAGTTTTTAATTGCCTTTATAATGTAAGGTAACCTGTTGCTACTAGAACCTCAAGTTACAGTATATACAATATATTTACGTCTCGATATGTTGCGCTTTGATTTTACAACTTTGAAAATATTAAATTTTGCTAAAAACTGTAAGGTGGGTAAATATATGTGTCGATCATAAACACCTCTATCAGTTCTATAAATAGCAAAGATAATAGCAACAGTTACTAACAATAAGTAACTTAAAATATGTAGTACATCTGAAACAGTTCGACAAACGTTAAAAATATGGTCCAGTAAAGTTCAATTGGCCATTAGTGCAAACTATAAACATTTAAATGTAACTATCCTTAAATATTGCGATTTAAAACTCATATATGAATAAAATTTCATAAATATGCTTAAATTTGTTCTAACGGTGTGGGACTTTAGGTTTGTTGTGTGCTTTGAGTTAATTAACGTAATCAATGTCAAACCACAGTATACCAAGACCCTAGCTAATATAAAAAAAATTGTGAAATAATAAATATAACCTAAACTAATCAAAAGAAGTTTATAATCAAGATCAATAAGTTTAGGTCCTAATTCAGTTAAACGATTGAAAAAATTGATAGTATAAGGAACAAACTGATAAAAAGCTTCCCCAAGCAACTATTTCTAGGTAAATATTCTACCTACAGATTCCTCTACCGGTACCTTGTGTCAACTTAATTCAAATTACCTGTAATTTAGCGAAATACGCTCATTTTTTTCTAAGAAAATTATTTCCTAAAAGTTGTTTAATTTAAAAAAAAAAAAATCTACATTTGTAAAAAATTTTTACTAAATAAAACAAGCTACATTAATATTTTTACTAAATTACAAATTTTCCGAATGTGATGGGCGGTGTGTGCAAGGTTAGTTTTTTAATTCACCGTAACATACTAATCTACGGTTACTAATGATTTCTCCTTCAACACTTCAAGTTTCAGAAATGTATTCGTACTAGGGTAATTTTTCAAACTTCCTTAAAATTTCTTTTTCGAGATTTTTTGTTTTTACCATTGTAACACGTGTGTAGCCCACAATACACAGACCATGAGGACTTGACTTCAGCTTTGGTAGTTAAAAATAAAACTTGCAATTTGCCTTAAATTTAACAAAGACCCAAAGGTTGCGCTCGTTACAAAAACTTAATTCTACACATCACAACACGTGCTGACGACAGCCATGCAATACCTATGTACATGCCAGTGCGAGAGATCCACTAAAAACTTGAGAGTTAGTAGCTTCAACAACTCCTATCATGCTTTTTAAACTGTGGTAAGGTTCTACGTGGATTATCGCATTAAACCACATGTTCCACCATTCGTGCTAACCCCCGCCAATTCTGTTAACTTTGAACTTTGCAACTATACTCACCTGGTGGACTATTTAGCGTTAACTTTAAATAATCATCATTTAGGGTAAGGATTACCAGGGTCTCTAATCCTGTTTATTTCCCTTACTTTAATGTTTCAGAGTCAGAATCTGTAAGAGCCGTTAATTATACAATTGGCAAGAATGGCTAAATCTTAGTATTTTATCACTATTTAGACACACTTCAACTCTCTCCAGATACTCAAATATTTATAATCAGCAAAAGCTCATCTTTTCCAAGAATTTAGTCAGTTACTTTTTAAAATTTCCTACACATCCTTTACACCCAGTTATTACGAATAATGCTTATCACTCAGGTATTACCGCGGCTGCTGGCACCTGTATTTGCCATGACTTCTCCTTATACATTACATCATAATTCTTGTATACGTATAAACTTTACAGCTACTGTAGCTTTCTTCATTCCCGCTAATTCGATAGGTCACACTTTCGTGCATTGCCTAATATTCTTCACTGCTGCCATTAGGTAGGGTGGTTTTCATACCCTATGTGGTTGATCCTTCTCTCAAATCAACTAAAGATCATAAGCACCCGACTAGGTCGGGTATACTTAATCCTATGCGGTATAACGTTTCTTCAACATTTAAATATATATTTAATATAAAAGAACCTATCATAACCACGTTACTCACCACGACGCTACTGATAAAACTTACTAGAATTACCCGTACAACTTGCATGTGTTAGACGTTTAGCCAGCATTAACTCCAAGCCAAGATCACACTCAATAAATAAATTCCCCACCTATTAGTTCATTCGATATATTAATTTCTCACGTGTTACAGCATTATTAAAATCACTGTTCAAAAATCTATTTTTACTGATTTCAGAAGTTCTATTCATTCGCGCAGCTCCTTTCGATTGTCATCATACAACAAAGTGCTCAAATGGTAATGCGCACAACCTTATAGGCATATGGTGGTGGTAACGACCACAAATTTCCGCACACTGACCATAATAAAATCCGATATTATCTATGTAAAAAGTATGATGAGTTGAACGGCCAGGAACACAATCTATCTTCAACCCTAATCCTGGAACAAATCATGAGTGAACTACATCATAAGAGTTAGTAATTAAGGTTAAATTTACATGTGCTGGTAAAACCAGAGTTCTTTTTGTACGAAGTAGACGTCTAGCTAAAGTTACCGGTACTAGTTCTGATCTATGTCGGTTAATTCGTGCTGCAACTCGATAGTTAAAAGTGTCCTCAATATTTTTGCTTCTATCTTTTAAAGTAAAATTCGTAGGGGTGGTTTTTACATCTGAAGAAATATTAATATTATGAAGTTCAAGACCTGCGATATCGACTTTAGGACTTAAAGGGACATTCTTCTGACCAATTATTTCAAACGTTACAGGATCATATATTACTTCTGGTTTAAATTTAAACTTTTTAGTACGCTTATATTTTTTTTGCCTAAACCCTCAAAGAGTTTCCGGCATTAACTCTTTATCCTTTAAAGCTTCACCAGAATTACTAAACTTTGTATTAAAAAATAGTAACTTAGTAAGTTTTATTGCTGAGAACTTTTCAGCTTGTAAAATATCCACAACATGTTGGTTTAAAATACCCCTAATCAACCTAAAAGGCTGAGTAGTAAGGAAATGACGCGTATTACTATCTGGATCAGTTGTTTCATCTAATTGTAGAAAGTCATAATACGCATTAAAGTTTAAATTATCTGTATTTAAAAAGGACTCGAAAAACTCCCCGTTAAAGAATTCATTATTATTATAATAAATATCATGTAATGTTAAACTACTTTGAGCAGAAAAATGTGGTGATACTTTACTGTAAGAAACAGTAGGTTCGCTTAACAGTTCAAAGTTTTGTAACCTAGTATCGTCTAACCCCTTGATTTCTTCTAACCCAATATCAAAAGATTTAGAATTAAGCACAAATGGGTAGATTGTATCTTCGAAACCTTGAAGTTCGTATTCGGGGTATTGAGTCTTCTCGCTGATATTTTCCCCGGTTTCTCATGTATTTTTAAAAAAAATCTTTTCATTACCCAAAGATAGAGTTGATAAATTTTTTCGATGGGTATCTATCTTTTTAATAAATTTACTATATGAATCTTGGAATTCTAAATGTGCAGCTAAATGAATAGCTTGATAATAAGTATCTGCATTATATGATTCTTGTCCTGCAGTCACTCTTCACCTATTATGTCCAACATTTTTTGGTGTACTCATAACAGCTTGAGCAGTATTTGGATCATACTTATAAACTCAATATCACTGTTTACCTTGAATTCGAATAGTAAATAAAGAACTTTCATTCTGTCACTCTATCATTCTTAAGATAAAGTTAGAATTAATCAAAATATTACAACATCAGCTAATAGGTATGAGTGCAACTAGAAAATCACCTCACTTACCTCGTCCCCTCACACTTGTATTCATAACAACATTAAAATTAAAAGTTCTCTTATTAATCATGCGTAAAATAATAAAATAATATAATGCTCATCAAATGCTAAACCAAAACCATCATCAATATTGTCATTGTGATAAGTGAACTAAAATTTCTGATTTATAGGTTGAAAAACCAAAGTTAAAATTCTGTTGTGTAGATGCTTCTGTCAAAATATGACCCCACATTTTAATAGTATTGATGCAATAGTACCGAATAGAGTAGTTAAAGTAAGATTTACTAGTCAATTTAATTTAAAGTTAAATGTGTATTCTATACGTCAATTAATAAAACATAGAATAGCAATAACTAATATATAAAGAGAGTAGAACAGTTCAAAATAAGATTTATAAAAATTGTTTGCACAAAATATAACATCAGAGTTCATTGTTAAACTGATTGGCAAACTATCCAATATCAAATTAGAATAAATAAAATAATTATTAAAATATATATAAATTCATAATGTAAAGATTAAAATAATGGAAACCGCTATAATTTGTACAATTGTTGTCAAAGATCAATACTTTGTTATATTTAAATGTTTCTGTTGAAGTTCATATACATAATTTGGGAAAAATTCTTTGCTTACGTCAAAAGCGCTATAATATACCAATCGATAAGCATAAACAACACTTGATAGTAATCCTATAACAGAAAAACCTAACACGATAAATGATGAAGAACTTGTTAATAAAGAAGTTATTAACGTAGTTTTATATAAATAACCCATAGAAAAAGGTAAACCTCCTAAGTTAAATGCGCAAATGATTAAAAAAATTGTATCAACTGGGAGTAACCTATTTAAACCACCCATATTTCTGGTATCTTGTGATCCAGCTACGCGAATGAAAGATCCAGCGCAAAAAAACGTTGATGCCTTAAATAAACCGTGCAAAAATAAGTATATAATTGAGGCATAGTAAACTTGTGTACCAACAGTAACAAATAGAAATCCGCAATGACTTATTGTTGAATAAGCTAACAATTTTTTCATATCCGTTTGGGCTGCCGATACAAGACCACCATAAGCGGCTGTAATACTACCAATAATCACAGCGATAGTTTGAATTTGAGTTAAAGTAATAAGAGGGGTAAACCTAAGTAGTAAATAGATACCAGCAGATACTAGCGTTGCAGAGTGGATAAGGGCTGAAGCAGGAACAGGCGCTTCCATTGAGTCTGGTAACCATAAGTGTCCAATAAGTTGCGCCGATTTAAACAAAGTACAGACAAATAATGCTAAACCAGCAAATGTGTACATACTAGAAAGATTTGTAAATATTGTAAAAATTTTAATATTTATTACGTTTAAATTATTTAAATATGTTAAGTAATTAATTATAATTAAAAAAAGGAATAAGAATACATCGCTAATTTTATTGAAAAAAAACGCTTTAAAACTTGACTTAACAGTACCGCGCCTAGTACTTCAAAAATTAATAAGAAAAAAGGAAGATAATCCGATGGATTCTCAGCCTAAAAAAAGAGTAAATAAATTATTACCTAAGACTAAAATAATCATGCTCAACATAAATCAGTTAATGAGTAATGCAAAAATATCCTCATTAGCTTCATATTTTAGATAATTTAAAACATAGAAATTGGTCGCAAGCCCAATAATAAGAACTAAGAGGGTAAATAAATAACTCAGTGTATCTAAACGTAAAGAAAAACTAACCTCTAAGGAGAATCAATTTATACTATTGAATAATCAATTAAACTCAGATGTACCACTAAACAATATAACATCAGAAAAAATACTACATAAATAACCAGCAAAAACTCCCAAAAAGATAACTAACATATAAAAAATACCCTTGTATGTAACATTTTTTCTAAAAATTGTTAATGTAGTAAGTAAA
The DNA here is from genome assembly GCA_937903605.1 of uncultured bacterium. Lineage (GTDB taxonomy): Bacteria > Patescibacteriota > Patescibacteriia > Magasanikbacterales > GWA2-37-8 > JAKLGL01. Next base: position 16,663 of record CALCZC010000010.1, on the reverse strand, counting down.
ACAGTATAAAACCAAAATAAACTAAAAAAGATAGATAATCGACACATTTTAAAAATTAGTTAGCTGTATCTAGTTTTGTAGATGAATAAATCCAAGAATACCTAAAAAAGGTAAATCCTAGATAAGAGAAAATATACATGTATGAAATCAAAGTCATTTGATTACCACCGATACTATGATAAAATCTCCCATAAGGTAAATATGAACAAGCGTAAGCAACAGCCAGCAAAAAGCAAGTAAACGTAAGTTGTCATTGTAAGTTCACTTCTGTTTGAATACGTTCTCATTGAATTAAGTACTTATCAGAGCCTCGATTTAAAATAAATCCCAGACCAGCACTTTTTAGTTTCTTATCCGTTCCAGAATCATTATGGCCAATGATATCTAATTGGAAAAAAAATACTACAAAAAAAAAAACTAAGCCAAAAATACCTAAATAATGATAAGGACATGCAATAAGCCATGCCATATACGGTCTGAAATATCAATGAGGTGCGACGGAATAGAACCTCACATCAGTAATCATTCCAATATCCCCCCACATAAAATATTCAAAACTAAGTGGTTCTGTGTTTGAATACATTAATAGGCAAAGACATCAAAAAAGTACTAACATTTCAAATGTTTTTGCTAACTCGTTTTTTAAGACTTCGTCATTTCAACTCAACTCTTGTTTCATGCCATCTGCAGTAGCATTAGCTTGTCAATCATAATGCATATCAATACCATGAATTAACCCTAAAAAAGCCAAGAAAAAAGCTACTACATAATGTGCATAAGCAAGCCTAATTACTGTATCACTGTTTAGCATCCCATCTGTAAAAATAAGTCATTCAACTTTACCTATGAATAAAAAAAAAGTTCTAAAAGCATTTTTTGCGATTGTTAAAGTTACGTCGCTTAAGTGTGTACAACATAGAACTAAACCTAAAAAAACAGTAAGTTGAATAATTAAAAAAGCAAAAACGCCACTTTTCCATGAATAGTCTTTTTCCAAATTAGAAATATTTAAATATAACTTTCTAAATAAGTGTAAAAAAACAAAAATAAAAAGTAAGTCAACTCCCCGCTCATGAAGTCAAAAGAAATCATCAATATATAAATTTTCTGCATCTTCCTCCTCCCTATCGAGTGGAATAAGCATAGGTTCTGTAATTAAACTAAAAGAAAGCATAGTTCCACTCACTAATTGATTAGCTATAATTAAAAATACCATGAACCCAAAAAGAGCTACAAGGTCATGTAATGCAACATTTAAAGAATTAAAATAACCTAGTATATTAGTTAGATTAAGAGAAAAATAAGGTTTTCCTACAGAGTATCATCTAGCACCCACCAACAAAACATCGCGCAAAACCGTCTAGTATTCGCAACTTAAAAATAAATAATTTGTTAAAAAATTTAGCTCAAAAAACCCCTCTCTTATATAGAGGAAACTTATTAATTAAAACTTTTTTTTAACGATAATTATTTTGTATAAAACTAAAAAATTCTACACATTTCTTAAATCTTTTAAAATTTCTTAACTTCAGGGGGGTATAGTTTAAGGTCACGCATTAAATAAATATACACTATTGGGCTATATAGTGAATGTATAATATATATAATATACATATAATATATATATATAATATACATATAATATATATATATAATATACATATAATATATATATATATAATAATATATATAATATACATAATATATGATATATACAGTATATATTAACGTTATAACGTTATATATTTGTATTGTTGTATTGGCTGTAGTTTTTGTATAGTTTTTTTATTGAACGCAAAAAAAAAAAAAAAAGCTCAATACTTTTGTTTTTAACGGGTATATGGTTGTATTTCGTTTTAGTCATTTCAGTGTAATTTATACAAATTATTTATCGTAATTTTTATATTTTAGATATTATCTCTTTTTCTTTTAAGAACTGATGAATAATAAATCAAGTAATTCAAATTTTGGCGATTTATTTATACCGTATTTTTTACTTAACCAACATCTCTACATTCTATCACCTAATAGTAATAACTATTTTAATTATCTTTATTTTGTTGATAAGCGATGTTGAGCTCGTTTTTTTGCTGTGAGTAAAATTCATGTTCCAACAAAGTTAAATATATTAGTAGATGGCGCTCAATTTAATTTAAATGCAGATACGTGGGTTGTACAATACAATCTTGTACATATGCTAAATGATAACCGCTTAAGTGTTTACACTACTATTCATGTGGGTGACTATTCATTACCTAGTCTTTCAACAGTTTATAAATCTTGTATTTGGCTTGAGCGAGAACTTTCAGATTTTACCAATTTAAATTTTCTCGGTTTAAAGGATACCAGACGTTTACTTTTAGATTACTTTGAAATTAAATCTAATTGGCAAACACACGTTAACAATGATAAGAATTTTAATGAAGTCCTTTACGATATAATGTTGTCTTATTAGTAATTTATGTTACGAGCTTTCACTAAGGGTGTTACTGTGGGAATTTAGTTTCTTATTTTTTTTAGGCTTGACACTTTGAAGTATTTTTTTTAGTTCTCAAAATTTAATGAGTTTACTAGTTAGTAGTGAATTCATTATTCTTGTAATTTTTTGTTTACTCTTGAATTCTTCTGTATATTTAAATCTTAATTTACTGTTTGGTTTAGCGTACTTATTTCTAATAATGGGTGGCCTTGAGTTGGCTTTAAGTCTATTGTTACTTTTGCTTTAAATTGTCAAAAAAAAAAAAATTTTTAAAATTGAATCTCCAAATGGTGTTATGACACTCTACCTTTCTCATTATTGCTACTACTAAATATCTTTTAAATGCAAAGGAATTATTTTTTCAAAATATTTTTCGAATTTCTACTAGTTATAGACAATTATTTTTTTCGTTGTTAAATTTATCTACAAGTTTTACAAAATTATTTAGTACTGGCGTTATTTTGAGGGCACAAGTAAAGTTTTTTAAATTTTTTAAAAAGTCTATAACTAATATTAATCCTCTCGTTATGACAGTTCGCTTTTCTTTTGTAGAATTTTTTAGAAAAATGTATTGCATTGAATGTCTTAACTATAGTAAAAGACAGTTTATGTTTTTTAAAAAATTTTTAAATTCTATAACGAGCGATATTAAGTTTATGTTTTTTAAAAAAACCTGGGAATATACATCTAAGCCAGTTAAGAGGATAAAACGGCGCGTTACAAAACTATTAAAAAATATGTAAAATGATTTATATGCTAATTGTAAGTTTTTACTATTTAATTTTAGTTTTATTAGCATTTGATATTCTTTTGCAACACAACTGTAATACATACTATTTAGACTATTTATTTAGTTTAAATTACTGAAATTCTAATACTTTAGCGCTACTTATTATTTACAGTTTTATTGCCCCTATAAAGTATAGGATTTTTTTAATATTCATTTGATGTATCTTATTTAAATTTCAAATACTTGAAGATATTTGTGTTAAAAAATTTTTAATTACCTCGTTACACATAGGTACGGTTATTATACATCCTTTTTTATTTTACTTTTCTTTATTGTACTTGAGTATAAAAAATTTTCAAATGAAAGGCAGTTATTTTGCGAATTCATTAATATTTTTGTATTCAGTCATACAGTTTCTACTTGCAATTACACTTGCTCTTGGGGGTTTTTGAGGATTCCAATCCACAATTTGAGGATATTTTTGAGTGAACGATACAATCGAGTGATTATTACTGTTTAATATCACATATATATTATTTAGATTACACTCCCTACGTTACTTTACTTCTATACAGTGTCCATCTTTATTTTTTCTGATAATAATTAATATGATTATTATTGTCCGTTTAAATCTGTTACCTACTAGGCATAGCTTTATAATAACCCCCAACACCATTCTGTATATTATTTGTATATATATAGTAAGCTTATTTATTCTGTGCCAGTCAAATTTAAAACTAAAGATTGATGCTAAATTAGTTTCTATAGTGTTTTTTCTCTTTTTAATAGGTAATTTGTTGTGGTTTTGGAAATTGTTTCTTTTAAATTTGATGACTTTCTTTATTTTTAAAATAACTTCGAAATTAATTTTAAATACGTTAGTTTTACATTTTTTTATTTTTTTATTTTTTTTAATCTGAAATATTTATTTTCCATTTTTCTTTATTTATTACACATATGAGAATATACTAAATCTGAGTTTATCTATATTTATAAATAACCTACAACTTTCACCTGAAGTATTTTATGCTAAACAGCGTATATTTAGTCTCTTAGAATCTGTAGTAATTAATTTTGGTCAAAGTGAGCGGTTTATTAACTTAAATTTTACTCTAATTGCTGGAGTTAAGTTAAATATAAAACTAATATTATTGTGAGTAGTATGTTATTTTTTTTTTTTTGTAATTTTGTAAAAAGGTTTGAATTTAGATTATTATATGCAACAAAAACATTTAATGAAAAATAGAACACTACCAAAATTTGTTTTGTGCACGATGAAATTAAAAAAGTATAAATACATTTATACGGTTAAAAAATTGAGGCTTGATTTTGTCTATATTCGGCTTTTTAAGAAAATATTCAGGCGTCGATTTATTAAAGCTAAAACTAGGTTTTTTAAACCAAAATACTGAATTTTGTTTTTACCTAATTATACATTGACTCAAAAATCAAAAAATGCGCGGATGGGCGCTGGTGTGGGTAAGTTTATCCGACTTACTAGCATTGTTAAACCTGGTAAATCTATCATAAAAACGTGATATTACACATTTACTTTTCTTAGGGGTATTTGTAAATATTTAACCTTCAAAATTCCTAATAAATTTTTAATAAAAAAATGTTACAAATAAAAAAAAATTCAAAGCTCATATTTACTAAATATAATTTAATATTTTTATTTAGGCGGAAGAGTAAAAAAAACTCTTATATGGTAAAAAAACAAAAGACGTCAACTATCTTACTTCGTGCCCCAAAACATTTCAATATAGGTAAGCAAAAGATTTTAAGTTTAAATTATAAAATGCCCAACCTACGTCTTCCTAGTGATACCCCCATTAGTTTAAATACTTTTTTAACTAAAAAAGATATAGTCTTTAGTATTTTGCTGAGAAGAGCTAAATTAACACCAGTTACAGTTATTGGTTCTATTAGATTAACTATAAAAACAAAATTTCAAATAACGTGGCTGGAAATCTAGTATTTATTATAATTATTAATGCTATAACTTTTTCTTTTATTTTTTGAATTTTGACTTTTGTTAGTAAGTTTTACTATTCTAATAAATATTTTAATTTAAAATTGAATTTTTATGAGTGTGGTTTTAAATCGTTAACCCAATTTCAGATTAACTACAATATTAACTTTTTGCTGTTGATTTTATTTCTATTGTTATATGATGGAGAATTTTTGATCATTATACCCTTCTCTTTGAATGTTTTAATTTCACAGTATTCTGCTTTTATTATTTTAATATATTTTTTAATATGGTTGTATATTACTCTCTTGTTAGATTATATATTCAACGCTTTAGATTGGCAATTATAATGTGGCTGAAGTATCTTTTAATTCTATAGTGTTAATAGCTTTTGTTTTACTTTTACAAATTGAAAGTTATATGTATCTATGTTATAACAATTTTATTTTTTTTACAAAGGCACTAAAACTTGCGGCAACAAATAGAAACAATAAAACTCAATTTAGAAGTATAAACAATGCTACATTTCTTTTTTTTTTTATATCTATTTTTTTTTATAAACATAATACTCTTCAAAACTGTCATTTGGTATTTTTGGCAATCAGTTTTTTATATATTGTTAATAGTATTTTTTCTAAAGTTAATTTACAAAAACCAAACAATAATACACTATTGTTGGTACTACCGACTTTTGCTATCTTTTTATATTTTATTTTTTTTTTAAAATCTTTATTAGTGTTTTTTTTTTTTTATTGAATTGTATAGTGTTATGTATTATTTTTTATTTTTAACATCTTATAACTTTTCCAATCAAACGCTACTAAAATACAAAAATGGATTATTATTTTTGTTATGAAATAATTTTTTAACAAGCATATTTCTTGTGTTAGGAACTTTTTTAACAATCAGATTTTGTGGGACAACAGATTTTTATGAATTAAATTTGATAACAACTAGTTTTGTGCCCTTATATATTTATTTAATTGGACTTTTTTGAAAATTGGGTTTACCGGTATTTCACTTTTTAAAGTTAGAGATATATAAATATCTTTTACGTGAAAATGTTTTCCTCTTCTCTATTTTAACAACTCTTGTTAACGTTATTATATTGTTTCTAACTCTTTCTCAACCTATTTTTTTAAATACACTCTTATTACATAATTGGTTAATAGTTGTATTTATATTTTCTATTCTTTTAGCAATTGTTAATTTAAATGTAACTAACCTGTTACAGTTTTTTGCTTTCAGTAGTGTTTTTACTTTAACAACGGTTTTAACTATATATATTATTTAATAAATGTATTTACTTAAATTAATAGCGAAATTTTCCGTACAACAATTAGGTAAACAGAGGATTACCTTTAGCCATAAAATGTGTTTTAAGGAATCTTTAAAACATTTAACTTTAAAAACAACTCCGACTACAGCAATAACATCTCGCTTATTTAGAGACGGTAACTTTTTGCGGCTTTATAAGAAAACAAAAAAATCATTTCATAAATATCTCTCAACTATGGTTTATCACCTGCCACCTAATAATGAATTTAAGAACTTATACTTACGCTATTTTTCTTTTAGAGATTTTGATAGAATTTTATTTTGGAAAATAATGTCTATAAATTCTTTATTTAATTTGAAGAAATTAAAGAAAAAAAAGCTTATATATTATTTGCCAAAAGAGCGTCGTCAAGTTGTTGTTTTACTCTGATTAAAAAACATAATAAAGCTCGCAAAAAATGATTATCATAATTGTAACGTGGAGCTGTTTAAACCTTTGATAAAATTTGTGTATACTAACAAAAATGTTAATGAAATTTTTAGTTTAAAGCTTAAAATATACAGACTTCGAATGATGCGTGGTTAGTTAAAAATAATTTGGTTGAATCATTAATGTAGTAATATACCTGCTCGTGATTACAGCGGTTAAAATCTTAGTAATCGGAACATGTATGATTACCCTTGCGGGTGCTGCTATCGGAACTGGTGTATTATTTGCAGGTTATACTTTAAGTGCTGCAAAAAATCCTGAAGAAGCTGATAACTTATTTAATACTACTTTAATGGCATTCGCTTTAATTGAAACTTTTGTTTTCATCTCATTTGTTGTAGCAATTGTTGCTTTCTTCTTATAAAGTTGAAATGTTTGCATTACTATTTAAAACTGTTTTGTTTGTATCATTTGCAATTCTAGTTCGTGGAACATTACCACGATACCGTGTTGACCAAGTTATTAGTTTGAATTGAAAATATACAATTTTTTTATTTGTTATTTTCTATATATATTTATTAGTAATAAATTTGTTTTTATTATAATTAATAACGCTAATATAGCTCATCGGTAGAGCACCAGACTGAAAATCTGGGGGTGAGAGGTTCGATTCCTTTTATTGGCATTAAATGTTTTTGAATTTATACTGTCAATTTCCAGACGTTAAAACATTCTATTCTAGAAAAAAATGAGTGATAATTATTAATTGCCGCTTTAGATTGTACCCATATTTACCAAAAAAACCGATAATGCGATCGGTAAAAGCATTACAATACTTAAAGTATGATCAGAAGATTCGATTGTTTCAAAATTTTCAGACGTCGCAAACATTTGATGAGTATAGATGTTATGATTTTTTGTTTTTTTTATATCAGCAACAATATTTTAGCTCAATTTATAAAACTCCTGTGTTATTACAAAATATTAATACGCTCAATGTTGTACCTTATAGTATTTTAAAATATTTAGTAAATTCTATTAAACATGTTAAGTGAAAAAAATATTTTATTACACATAGTAATGAGATTATTGAGATTTTATTTATATCTCTTTGAGTTAAAAACTTAAATCTATTTATGGACTGAATGCGAAAGCATTTTGAAAAAACTAATTTAAAAAAACATAAAAAACTATTTCTATTATTGAATTTGTTAATTGGGAGATTTATTTGGAGTTATAATTTATTTCTAGGGTTGCAAGGTCTTCGGGTTGCTTTAATCGGAAAATTCGGTAAAGCTGGAAGTGTTCGAAAATCAAGACGATATATCAAAAAAGGAAAGTGTTCATATACTACCAAAAAGATAGCTTTAATAAACCAAACTAATATAATTAGAACCTTAACGGGAGTTTTTTCTATAAAAATGGAAGTTTTTTATTAATAAATAACAGGTGATGTTTACTTTTAGTTTATTATATGTTATAATTTATCTCTTTATTTTTTTATCTTTATTTAGTTTAATTTTGACGCAAATTCCAGTTTATCTAATAACACAACTTTCATTGACTAATCTAATGATTTTTATTCAAAAATATATACCAATAAAAAATTTAATTTTTTTTTTAATATTTGCTCTTACAGGATTGCCCCCCTTTGGTTTATTTTTTGTTAAATTTAATTTACTTACCTTTATTTTATATCAAACTCATATTTTTTTAATTATTATTATTTTTTTAATGTTCTTCCTTAATATGTTATACTACGCCCAATTGTTTAATTTCAGAAATTTTAAAAAAAATATTTATAATCAATTTAATAGTTCTTTGTTTTCTAAGTTAGAATTTTCTAATTATAATATAATTAGTGCATCGACATACACGACATATTATTTGGTATTGTTTGTGGTTAATGTTTTATTTTTTACTATCTTTTCTGTTATCTTTTTTAACGACTTATACTTAATCATAAACCTTTTATAATTGTCAACAATAAATCAACGAGTAAAATCACCATATAAACGTACAACTGTTTATAAAAGACCAAAGTTTAATGGATCCCCACAACGAAAAGGGATAGTACTTCGATTAAGAATTTGTACGCCGAGAAAACCTAATTCTGCCCGTAGACCAGTTGTAAAAGCTATGCTTTCAACTCAAAAAAAAGCTTTATCACACATCCCTGGGGCAGGACATTCTATGAAAAGACACTCTCGTACACTGATAAAGGGAGTTGGTGCTAGAGATTTACCAGTTGTTAATTATACGTGCTTGAGAGGTGTTTACGATTTTGAGCCATTAAAGGGTAAACGGCGAAGACGATCTATTTATGGTTTAAAGTTAGCCTCAGATTTAAGAACGCATGTAAGACGAAGTATTAGAAATTTAATTTAAAAATGTTATCGTTAGATTTAATTAAAAGTAAAACAAAAACTTTAATAAACTGAGCTAGACATGGTTCCTTTTACCCTCTTACCTTTGGCCTTGCATGTTGTGCAGTAGAGATGATGCACGCAACCGTTAGCAGGTATGATTTTGATAGATTTGGTGTTATTTTTCGAGCTTCCCCACGGCAAGCTGATTTAATTATAGTTGCGGGTACTTTAACTTATAAAATGGCCCCAGCTTTGCGTCGTATCTATGAACAGGTAGCTAACCCTAAATGGGTGATATCAATGGGTAGTTGTGCGAATGGTGGGGGTTATTATCACTACTCTTATTCTGTTGTGAGGGGTTGTAACAAGATAATACCAGTTGATTTATATGTTCCAGGTTGTCCTCCGACAGCTGAAGCATTATTTTTTGGTGTTTTAAAATTACAGCAGTATATATTAAAAGGATTTGTCAAAAAAAAAAAGATTTAAACGTAAAACTACTGGTAGACTCCAAATGTTTTTTAGAAAAACTTCTTATATAGGACGCAAAAATATTGGATTATTTAAAACTGTTTCGGTGACTATGACCCCTTTAGACATATTGACGACCAGTCAATTACACTACTTAAATGTTACAAAAAAAAAACTACATTACACCTCCAACAAGGCATGCAAGTGTCATTTATTTAATAGATAACCAAAAACCTCAACTTAGAACTTATTTAAAAAAAAAAAAATCTTTAAATGCAAAACGAAAGGTTTTCTATTCAAATACCTTAAATACATCTTTAGATTCTCTTGGTGTGACATACTGTGGTGTAGTTACCTCTTATAATTATAACAAAAGACCTTATCAATTAATGATAACAGTAAAATCTATATATAATAACTATACTATTCTTCCTGGAATGGAAGGTGTAATACCTGGGCAGCAAATTTTTGATTTGTCTAAAAACTGTTCATTTCAAAATATTTTTTACTTAAATAGTCAAATTATTATAGATCTTTTACCGTATCATTTATTTATAAGTTCAATTAATAATTATCATAATTCAAAACGAACATTTGCTAAGGCTAGCGGAGCTTTCGCTATTAAATTAAAGGCAAAAAAAACAGTAAAACTTATTTTAGTAAAATTACCATCAGAATCAAACTATTTTTTCCTTAAAAATACAAAATGTTTTATAGGTAAAAGCTATAACTTCTTTAATAATAAATTTGTAGAAGGTAAATGAGGTTTTAGTATACATAAAAAAAAAACTTTACATGTTAGGGGAGTTGCTATGAATCCAGTTGATCACCCAAATGGTGGTAGAACTAAAGCTAAGCAGCCTGAAAAAAGTCCTTGAGGCTGAATTGCGAAAAGAAACAAATAAATTGGCAAGAGCAAGTTGAAAGTATCACTTTTTTCAAAATACAGAGGTTGTTGATTATTTAAACTATTTAACAGATGACATCAAACCACATAACCCAATGTTTTTGCGTAGAACTACACTAACAAAGTTAAACTATTATATACCAGCTGTATTATATACTGGTAAGTGATCTGTAGATAAAACTTTTACAAAGTACCATATTGGTTTTAAATTAGGTCAGTTTACTAAAAATAGAAAACCATTTTATTTTAGATCAAAAAAAAAAAAAAATGTTACAAAAAAAGACACCATATCAATTAAACCTTAATACCTTACCTGTTGTCACTCAAACTCGCCTACTACGAATTAGGCAGGTTGATCCACAAGTTAAAACTGCATATCTAGTTTTTTTAGACATGTTACAATTATTAAAAATGTGGCGTCATATAAAGGGGTATCCAGCAAATGGGCAGACGACTTATACCAACGCAAATAGTAGTAAGAAGAATAAACTATTACTAAACTTTAGGTTGGAGCAATTTTATGCTCTTTTTGGTAAAAAAAAACGTAATATATTTCCTACACTAATACAAGCTGAGTATAATAATAGACTTTGATTTGATATTTGATTTAATGAGTGAATACAAGCAACACAATTTGTGTTTTCTTTAGTTAATCCGAAAAAGCAAACTATACCACTAGATCCCGTTAGTTTGTCTAAGGGACAAACAAACGGTTATATACGTGTTGGTAATGCATCGAAGATAGGAAAGGCGAAGAAAATAACTAAACAGTGTACTATTGGTGTACCAGTATTTTTTACTAGATATATATACGCAGAGATGCTTCCAGCAGAATTCCCATATAAATTAACTATTGCAGACGAGCTTAGAAAAAAAATGGGAAAGAAAAAAAAAAGAAAGAAATGTCAACAAAAAATTTACCAATAACTACATATATGAATTCTAAAGTATTTTTACATGGGGCTCTTTTAGTCGAATTGAGATTTTTGAGGGAGGAGTTTCATAAAACACAATTACACTTATACGATATCCAACTTCAAGAAGAATTGGAGTTAGCTTTTAAAGAATTTCAAGAAACTATTAAAGCTAATGTAGAAATTGATCAAGAAACGACCGAGGTAGATAATTTAGAACCTATTATGACTGAAGAACTTTTTTATGAGCAACTTCAGAAAATCAAACAGGATAAGTTAGAAGCTTTTAAGGCACAACTAGTAGCTGAATTAAATGCAGAACTATTAGTTGCAAAAAATTATTCTATTTCAGTTTTTTTAAAAGTCTATTCATCTGAGCTTAATTTGGATAGATTAAAGATTAATTTTTTTGAATTATATAAGAATTATATACTGACTGATGCATTAATTGATTCTCTTCTAAGGGAACGATTTCAGTTTATCTATGGTATAGACAAGTTTTTTAATAAATTAACTATCAGAGCCTGAGTCGACCCTCTTTTTTTTTTATTTTTGTATAAATCGTACTCAAATAAATTTTCTATTTTAATAAAAAAACTTAAAATAAAGAAAAAACGCTATAAATTTAAAAAAAGAAAACTTAGAAAATTGTATGTCTTACGTAAAGCAAGGAGGATTATCATCTTCAGAAAAATTAAAAGAAGATATTATCAGAATACCGCCTTTAACGATACTTTACTTTTGAATTTTAGTAATACTCCTAAAAAAATTTTAATTAAAAGAATTCCGGTTAGTGAGCGCGTTTTAGAAGCTGCTTCAGTGGAGTTTTTTTATAAATTAAACAAAAAAACGGACGAAGCCCTTATTGACGACTTTGCCATTAACATAGATGAAGAGGAAGATTTACTTATTTATTTACGGAATTATCATCAAAAACCGTATTTTAAATTTAGAAAAGCTAGAATAGCACACTGAAACTTATTTTTTCATAAAACACTCAGAAAACAACGGTATAAGGGTTTTATCGAAAGGTTTGTTAAGAAACCAGAAAAGTTATCTTATGTATTAAGCTTTTTAACTAATTTATTTACCAAATTAAAGTTTTCTTGAACACGTTTGGATAAGTTGGAAAGTTTCTTTAAACTTTATAGTGTAACTTACAGTAAGCAGGTAGCTAGAATCCCTATGATTTTTACACAATTTTTTAAGTGGAAAAGTTTAAAGAGGAGAAGCTTTATCTTACGAAAAAAAGTTGGGCGATGATCTTACTTAAATTTTAGACGATCAACATGTCCTTGATTACAAAAAAAAAAAAATACTCCCAAAATTCATAAGCACATACAACCTAATTTATTTTACTTTAACTGCATGTCATATTGAGATTTTATGACGGGGTTTATTTTTACACATGAAACACTAAGAACCCACTCGTTAGCCCCAAGTAATCAGTTCAAAGCAAATCTTTTAGTAAAATTACATATGTATAGATATAAAGCAAATAAAAAATGTATGTTACTTTTTATCACCGATTTTTTTTACGGAGACGTGTAAAATTTGTTAATTTAAAACCTACAATATTTTTTTTAACATATTATAATTCTCAGTATAGTATCATATGTAATCTTTCAAATCAGAAATTACCAAAAATACCGCGACGAGAGTTAGTAAAGTTATTGTAAATGAATCGAAGTTTTTTTTTTAACTGGAATATTTATAAAAAACACAACAACAAGAATATTATTTTAAACTTTGGGCCCCAACACCCTGCTGCTCATGGAGTATTACGTTTAATTTTACAATTAGAGGGTGAAGTTATACAAAGGTGTGATATTCATATTGGCTTATTACATCGTGGTAGTGAATCTTTAATGGAAACAAAGCATTTTGAAAAATCTATACCTTATTTTGATAGAATGGATTATTGTTCAATGATGACGCAAGAGCACGCTTTTGTTTTAGCAATAGAAGGTTTAATGAAAATCCAAGAAAGTAATTATTATATAAATTTAGTAAGGATTTTATTTGATGAGTTGACAAGAATTTTAAATCATACACTAGCTATAGCATGTCATGCTTTAGATGTTGGTAGTATGTCTTCCATTTTTTGAGCTTTTGAGGAGAGGGAGAAAATCATGGAATTTTATGAGCGTGTTAGTGGGGCGCGTATGCATGCAGCCTTTCATAAACCATTAAACTTATTTTCACCACAAATTGATCAAGAGTTACTACAGGATATCTTATATTTTGTCCAAAATTGTTATACTACATTAAACGAAATGCATAATGTTTTGACATTTAATAAAATATGAAAACAACGATTAATTAACATTGGGGTAGTTACATCTGATTTATGCGAAAGTTATAATTTAACAGGTGTGATGTCTAGAAGTTGTGGTATAAAAAGAGATTTACGATTATCTAATAAAGATGTGTATTCAAATTATAATTTAATCTCGTTTAAGAGCTATTTTAGTGTAAACGGGGATTGTTATGACCGATATTTAATTAGAATGTTAGAAATGGGGGAAAGTTTACACATTATTAATTTGGTAACTCAAAGATTGTTAGTATCTAAAAGTGAAATAAATAATCTAAATACAAATATTTTAAGTAATAATTATTATAATAAGAATCATAAAGATTCATATACGTCAATGGAAGATTTAATTAATCATTTTATTCATTGACACTCGGGTATTTCTATATCAAGTAATGTGCAAATTGCGTATATTGAGGCACCGAAGGGCGAGTTTGGGGTTACCCTTGTAGCTAATAATACAACAAAACCTCATAAGTGTAAAGTAAAATCACCAAGTTATTACAATCTTCAAGCATTACCAGTACTGGCAAAAGGACATTATTTAGCTGATATAGCAGCTCTAATCGGGACTATAGATATAGTGTTTGGAGAAGTTGATCGTTAAAAAAAAAAATGTTAAAAAAAAAATATAATTTACAAAAACAAATTTTTTTAAAACATAATTATAGAAGATTATTTTTGGAGAAATTATTTAATTTAAGCTTAAGTAGTAATCAATTACTTGAACCTGGTGAAAGGTTGAGTTTTTTCAGCCGAGACTCATACTATAATGACCTTTACCACAAATGATGTACTTTGCAAAAGTTAACTTGTCTTATAAGTTTATCACCTAAAGTACCTAGTAAAAGTTATCACTATTCGCGATTTTTTTTAAATAAACAGTTGAATAAATTAGTTATAGCAAATACTTTAAAATAAATATTAATTGTTTATTTAGGCTTTATTTAGGCGGAAGTCTAAAAGTAAGCGTTTATATTTTTTCTTCTAAAAAGAAGTTAAAAATTAGATGTCAAAAAAAAAAAACACCACTAAAAAACACCATGAAATTTATTTGTTTTATAAAACTACTATAAATCCTCGTTATAATTTATATGTAGCTAATTTTTCATACTAATAGATTACAAACTTTATAGCTTTAAAGTAGTAATCTGTACCTTAAATGTATTAGGTAATCTCTGATCATTTTATTATAGCTTATACTATATCAGTTATAAAAAACTTAACTTTATTATAGATTTCAGTCTCTTTAATAAAGTGCCCCTTAACAGTACGTTTAGACTTATTTGTTGGTAGTAATGCTGATTGGGATTAATTATTTATAAGAAATAATTAGATAATTTTTCTTTACTAAGTTAATTTATATAACAACTGATAATTTAACCAGAGAGTATTATTAGGTTGCTAGTTGATAAAATTTATTTAATAATAAGCTTATCAATTAACATTTTAAGCTAATAAAGTGTTTCTTCTAAAGTTTGAAGAGATAGTTAATGTTTTAAATAATTATGGTGCATATATAACTATCTTTTTTTTTGTCGAAGTTATAAGTAAGTGTATAAATTTGAATTATTTATAAAGACAAAATTCAAATTAGTTAAAAATTTAATTTAAATGTTTAAATTATTGATAATTAAAATCAAATAATTAACCAAATACTCTCTTCAAAACACGTAATTTTTAACCACTTTTCAAAATGGGGTATTTAAGACTAGGTAGACTGGTATATAGTGAAAATATCACACTTCAACAAACCTTAAAAATTAATTCTTAACTACAATTACTTAACTATCTTAAATGAAAATTCAATAAAAACTTATCTTAAACCATGAGATAGAGATAGAGAAGGCGTTTAAAATAACGAATCTCTTCAAAAATTATAATATAACAACTATTAGAAAAAACTGTGAATATGACCCACTCAGCAAGGTAAACACTGAACTTACGACTCAAAATTACTCGAAATAAATGTTTATTAAGTAAATTTTACTTTAGTAGAATTATAAATATTCACTCTATACAACTCATCATACTCACAAACATACACAAGCTTTTATAAAAACTTTCCTATTCCAACTTTACAGATCAACCAGCATTCAGATAATACCAATAAATTAATATACTTCACAACAGAAAAATACACGTACATATGTGTAATAAAACTTAACATAAATCGTTTAATTAATTTTTTTAATAGATTTTATTAAAGGTAGTACGGCAAATAAAAAAAGGACTGAAAACTTATAGTTGGAATCAAAGAATATACAAAAGACAATTTATAGAAAAGTTTCAATGCAGATATAATTAATGTAGAAACGTCCGCAGAGATCGCGTTATAGCTCTTCAAGTCTATGAACCATAAGCGCTTAATATTATGTATACTAAATTATAGGCGTCTTTGTAACCAAAGATCTTTTTTATGTGTTTTAATAAAAGTTTCTTCATAACCTGGGTACTATCTTACAGGTTATATAATTTATATACTACCTGTAAGGGTCTTTTATTTTAATTTAGTCTTTGAATGTTTTAATAGGATTTTTTTCCTGTGACCCCACAACACTTTATAGTTATTAAAAGTATTCTAATACACCATACTGATAGTATAAAGTACAAATAGTTTTAGGCTTTTAGTATAACAACTGCATAGTTTGTATGGATAACTGTGTTATAACTAAGTTAAGAATATCACTAAAGCTAGCTTAATCAAGCTGTGAGATGGCTCAGGCGGGGCTCATGACCCTTTCCCTTGCTCGGTTCGATTCCTAGCCACGGCATTTGAGCTACGCAAACGTATCT
>CALCZC010000009.1 GCA_937903605.1 uncultured bacterium | reverse complement strand
AATTAGTGGTGGTCGAAAGAAGTGTACAGGGACGACTTTCTACTGATGTTAAAATCAAGGGACTGAAAATTTACTAAAGTAGCCTTTGTTTATCAATTCAGGTTTACCTCCACATTCTTTTACTATAATGGTTATAAGGGTTTCCCATAACTCGATGGTGAACCTTCGTTTGGCTGTTTTATAGCCCAGTCCATTTAGTTTTTTATAGAGTTGCAACAACATGGCTGCAATAAGGGTCATGTACAACATTACAGTTATCCCGTTTTTACTTACCGATATGAAGTGGCTGGCATTAAGCTCTTGTTTTATGAATCGGAAAAATACTTCTATATCCCACCGTTGCTTATATATTTGGGCTATTTCCTTAGGGCTTAGTTCCATATTGTTGGTGATAAAATAGAAGATGTTCTCTTTCTTTTTAAACTTGCCTTTGTTGTTTGGCGGGGTCGTATCAACTTTTTGTTTGCGTTCGGCAATTACCAACCTATATACGTTTTCCGTGTCTACTTTATTGTCATTGAACAAATAGACCGTTTGGCTATTCAAAAGGTTAAGTTCGCCCAAGTCTTTTTCTGGCTCAGTCCATTGGTCTGTATTTACAACTCCGAACTTCCGGTTGGTTTTCAACCTCCCCACAAAAAAGATATCCTTTTGGCTTAGGGTCGCAAAAGTTTTGCTTGCTGTAACCCCCCTGTCAAAAGTATAAATATCGGTTTGTGTACCTTCTTTTAAGGCGTTTTTTAAAACAACTTCTGGTATAGCTCTATCTTCACTCGTATACTTTTTGTCTGTAAAAACATCGAAGGCACAAGCCGTTAAACCATCAAAAGCTGCAGTAAACTTTATTTGTTTAACCTGTGCCCCATCATTGGTCTTCTTTTTTCCGGGCGAGAGACCTTCTTTCAACTTATTGCATGTTTCGGCCACCATGCTGCTATCGACTCGTATAATTTTGTGCTTCAATTGCTCTTCGGTTGAAAACAACTGAGAGAACTCATTGTAAATAGCTTCGTAAGCCATCCTAAAGAATTCGGTGTCAATAGTTGAAAGACGGGTCGAAATCGAGCTGCGCGAAACTTTCATTCCCGCATCGTAGCAGAAAAGTGTTTTGAACAGCTCGCTGCCAAAGAGGTCTTCCAGTGTTCTTTGGCTAGTTCGGTCGGTCGTCAATAGTCCGTATAGGAGTAAGTTAAAAATCCGCTGCCCATACAAGACCTTGGAACAGTAATCAATTTTTGTGTCCTTTGCCAGCCTGCTTAACAGATAGTCAGGGATCAATCCCAAAACTTTTTGAATATTGACTTTTTGTCCGGTAAACATATATATTTGGTTTATCACACAAAGAATACAACCAAAAATAAGATTAACAAGCTAAATGACAGAATGTTATCAACTTCGACTATAGGTTTTTGTTGATATGTGCTGAAAATCAGAAATTGTCATTAAAAATCTTTCGACCACCACTAATT
>CALCZC010000008.1 GCA_937903605.1 uncultured bacterium | reverse complement strand
TTGGTAGGCGATAATCAAAATGATTATAAGCCCGCGAAGCGGGCGGAATCTTGGTGGAATAATTATTAATTCGGCATTAAACAAAGGAGGATTTTATGTCCGAATCATACACACAAATACACATTCATATCGGCTTTTCAGTTTTTGGCCGCAATAATTCTATAGAGGAAAAGCATCGGGTCGAATTAGAAAAGTATATCTGCGGGATTATTAATAATTATAAATGTAAGCCAATTGCAATATATTGTAATCCTGATCATTTACATGTATTAATCGGATTATCCGCTGACAAATCTGTTTCTGAAATTGTGAGAGTAATTAAATCGAATTCGTCAAAATATATTAACGAGAATAATTGGACATTTGGCAATTTTCAATGGCAGAGAGGTTACGGAGCGTTTTCATATTCGAAATCGCAGGTGGATAAAGTGGTGAAGTATATTTTAAATCAGAAAAGGCATCACGAAAAAGAATCGTTTCAAGAGGAATATGTAAGAATAATGGACAGTATGAAGATTGAGTTTGACCGGAGATATTTGTTCAGAAAGGATTGAATGCAATTCTACCAAGGTTTCGCCCGCTCCGCGGGCTGAACAATTTTATTATAATTTTCTACCAAGGTATCGTCCGCTCCGCGGGCTGAACAATTTTATTATAATTTTCTACCAAGGTATCGTCCGCTCCGCGGGCTAAACAATTTTATTAAAATTTTCTACCAAGGTGTCGCCCGCTCCGCGGGCTGAACAATTTCATTAAAATTTTCTACCAAGGTATCGCCCGCTCCGCGGGCTGAATAATTTGATTATTATTTTCTACCAAGGTATCGCCCGCTCCGCGGGCTGAATCATTTCATTATAATTTTCTACCAAGGTGTCGCCCGCTCCGCGGGCTGAATAATTTGATTATTATTTTCTACCAAGGTGTCGCCCGCTCCGCGGGCTGAATAATTTAATTACTATTTTCTACCAAGGTGACGCCCGCTCCGCGGGCTGAATAATTTAATTACTATTTTCTACCAAGGTGTCGCCCGCTCCGCGGGCTGAATAATTTAATTGCTATTTTCTACCAAGGTGTCGCCCGCTCCGCGGGCTGAATAACAGAGGATAAAAGCAAACGCCCGTGAACGGGCGTTTGTTTTTATTATTTAATTGCGGAGATGCAATTTAATTATCATTCAAGCGGAAGAAGAAGAACACTACTGCAGCCCATTCTTTCTTTATACCGCGGGCGT
>CALCZC010000007.1 GCA_937903605.1 uncultured bacterium | reverse complement strand
AAGATGACTTTTACTGCTTTGACCTCCATGCGGGGTTTCCTGGAATAGAAATAAAAAAATCATCCGCCTCTGGCGGATGATTTTTATTTTGATATTTTTTAAATTTTTTCTACCAAAAAATCAAGTAGTGTTTCTTGGTCGGCAACCCCGGTTTTGACTTTCAAATCCATATCCAACAAAAAATCATAGACCCGAACAAACCACTGGTAGTCTTTTTGTAACAATGACCAAACTTTTTTAATCACGAACGGTTTTTGTTTTATTTCTTTGGCTACCGCCTCAGCACCCAAATGCGGATTTTTTTTCAGTATGTCCGCCGCTTGAGTCAAAATCCGAAATTGTCGCAAAATCATGGAAAAAATATATCCGTCATCGATCCCGTTTTTTCTTTGTTCTTCAATCATTTTGAAGGCTTTGTTTTTTTCTCCATAAGCTACCGCTTCGGCAAGTGCAAAAATATTATCTTCGGTTTTTTCTTCTACGAACAAATTTATATCCTCCACGGTTATTTCTTCTCCGTCTTTATATGCTATCAACTGATCAAGTAGAGAATTCAAAAGCCAGCTATCGTTTCCCGTCGCCTTAACGATGGCACCAACAGCTGACAAACTTATTTTTCCACCGCGAACTTTTATTTCTTTTTCCACCCAACCGCATATTTCCTTTTCTGTCAAAAAGTTTTTCTCATAAACATATTGTTGTTGCAAAAGCAGGGAAAAAAGTTCTTGCACTATTTTGTTTTTCCCTTTTTCTTCTTCTTGAAAAAAAATAATCACATTCACTTCTGGTAAGGTTTTGTTTTTTATCGCTTCACTGATTTTTTCCAACAGATTTTCGTCTTTATTGTTTAAAATATTTTTTATAACAACAAGCCTTCGTTCGGCCAAAAAAGGCGCAGCTGTAATTTCTGTAAATATTTTATCCGCTTTTTCCGTTTTACCATCCAATAAACAAACATTGAGACCGCTGGGGTCTCTTTTCTTTTTAAATTCTGTAATTTGTTCTTGAAGATATTTACGACTACGAAAAGTATCTTCGCCATGGATAAATATGATCATATTATTTCATCTCCCCCCAACTTTTTCCAAAATTCACATCTACTTTTATAGGTACTCGCAAAACACAAACTTTTTCCATCGCCTCTTTGACCATTGTGCCAAGTTCCTCTTTGATATCTTCTTCAAGTTCAAATACCAGTTCATCGTGTACCTGCAAAATCATTTTTACTTTTTGTTGTTTTACTTTTGGCCATTGTTTCAGTTTATCACTTACAGCGATCATCGCCATTTTCATCAAATCTGCGGCTGTACCTTGAACCGGGTGATTGATAGCCATCCTTTCTGCGGCGTTACGTAACTGATGATTACCGGAAAGAAGTTCAGGAATATAACGACGACGACCAAAAAGTGTTTCGGCGTAGCCGTTTTCTTTTACAAATTCCAAAGTATTTTCCAAATATTTTTTTACTCCGGAGAATTCTTGAAAATATTTATCAATAAATTCTTTGGCCTGATATTGAGTGATTTCCGCTCGCCAGCTCAAACCGTATGATCCCATCCCATATAAAATTCCGAAGTTGATGGCTTTGGCCGCTCGACGCATTTCTTTGGTCACTTCATCAAGCGACACGTTGTTTATCGCAGCAGCCGTAGCCTTATGAATATCTAAGTCTTGTTCAAAAATTTTAATCATCTTTTTATCTTCAGCCAGCGATGCTACGATACGCAGTTCTATTTGCGAATAATCAGCCGACATCAAAATATTTCCATTTTCAGCAACAAAAGCTTGACGAATTTCTCGGCCCAATTCCGTACGAATAGGAATATTTTGTAAGTTTGGATCAGAGGAAGAAAGTCGACCGGTGGCTGTCACCGCTTGATTGAAGGTGGTATGAATCCGATGAGTTGTTGGGTTTATCAATTTGGGTAAAACATCAATATAGGTATTTTGCAATTTGGTTAATTCTCTATAATTTTCAATTTCTTCAATAATCGGATGAATTCCGTGAAGTTTTTCCAATTCTTCCGCTGAAGTTGATAATCCGGTTTTACCTTTTTTGATGCCTTTCGCGGAAATTTTCATTTTTTCAAACAAAACCTCTCTTAATTGTTGCGTTGAAGAAACATTAAACTCTGTTCCAGACATTTTAAAAATTGTTTTTTTGATTTTATCAACTTCTTTTTTCGCAAATTCGGCCATTTCTTGCAATTTTTTACTATCCAGCGCTATGCCGTTTAACTCTATTTCAGCCAAAACCTTAATCAATGGCATTTCCATGTTTTCTAAAAGTTTTAGATTATCAGCTTGTTCTAGCTCTTTTTTGAACTTATTTATCGTCAACCCGAGTAACCACAGCTCTTTGCTTTCAATTTTGGGATCAATCCCAAAAAGATTAGCTTGGTTTGAGATATTTGGTGTTTCTATTCCCAAGCTTGTAAAGATTATTTGCGCGACTTCATGATTCCTGGCCCCGGGATTTAACAGATAAGCCGCGATCATAATATCAAATAACTTATTTTTTACGCTAATATCAAACAAAAAAAGGGTTTTTATCAGTTTTTTTAAATCATGACCCCAAAGTTCTATTTTTTCATTCTCAAAAATATCTTTTGTTTCTACCAATAAGCTTTTATCAATAAAATAAGTTTTTCCCTCTACCACCATTATTAATCCAGAAATATTTTTTCTAAAAATATCTTCGCTGCCCAACAAAACCTTAGCGCCAAAAATTTTATTTTTTTCTATTTCTTCTCTTATTTTGATAAAGTCTTTTTTTGTTTTTATTTCCGCAAACTGAAAACTTTCTTTTTTATTTTTATTTTTTTCTTCTTTATCTTTTATTGTTTCTTCACCACCGGGCAATCTTTTCAACAGAGAAATGAATTCGAGTTCTTGAAAAAGTTCGGTGATTTTTTTTCGGTCGTAATTTTCCAAAGCCAAACATTTTTCCAAATCAAATTTGAAATTGGGAATTTCTTTTTCTATAGTCGCCAGCTCATAACTCATCCTCGCGCTTTCTTCCCCATCTAAAATCTTTTTGATAACTCCGGGCTTAAAATCTTTTTCCAAATTTTTCAAATTGTTTTTTACTTGTTTATAAATTTCTTCTATTCCACCAACTTTTTGCAAAAGTTCGGTCGCGGTTTTTTCACCAATCCCCAAAATTCCAGGAATATTGTCCGAAGCATCGCCACGAAGGGCTTTATAATCAACCATTTTATTTGGTGCAAAACCATAACGCTCTATAACTTCTTTTTCTCCATACATTACCGTATCACTAAGTCCTTTACGCAGGGCCAGCACTTTTACCCCGGGTGAAATAAGTTGTACTGTATCCATATCTCCAGTCACAATGATTATTTCCAGTTCTTCTTTTTTAATTTTTTTCTGAATTTCTTTATCAAAAACAATTGCTCCAATAACATCGTCGGCCTCATGACCCTTCATTTCCAAAATAGGTAAATTAAAATTTTCAATCACTTGGTGTACCAAAGGAATTTGGTCGTAAAGTTCTTGGTCGGCTTTCACGCGAGTGGCTTTATATTTTTCAAACTTTTCGTGACGAAAAGTTCCTCCGGCCACATCAAAACAAGCCGCTATATAATCGGGCTTAAGATCTTTCCAAACTTTGAGCAACATGGAAGTAAAACCATAAACAGCATTAACCATTTTTCCGTTCTTGGCAGTTAGCGGGGGAATGGCGTGATAAGCGCGATGGATTATGGCATTACCATCAATAATTACAAGTTTTTTCATATACTTTTCTTTCCCTTATTTTACCCGTAATTTTATAAAAAGGCAACTTCATTGTTTGACTATAAATATTAAAATATTTTAATATTGCAATATTAAAATTGCCCGCATTTTGCGGGCAATTTTGAGGTACCAGCCGGATTTGAACCGGCGAATAAGAGTTTTGCAGACTCTCGCCTTACCACTTGGCCATGGTACCAATTTAGTCTTCAGTCTATAAGACTTTAGACTAATATTTTTATTTAATTGTGTCTATGATAACAGAAAAAAGGTGTTTTGGCAAGATTAACGGACATAAAGCAACGGGTTCTTTTTGCCACCATTAACTATAACTTCAAAATGAAGATGGATGCCGGTAACACCATAAACTTTACCGGTATTACCCATCAAACCTATGGTTTGTCCGGCTGAAACCTGGTCGCCAACTTTGACCAATAATTCATTGTTGTGACCATAAAGAGTTTTTACTCCACCGCCATGATTAATAATAATGTAACAACCATAACCACTGTTCCAACCACATTGTGAAACCTCAACAACTCCGGCTTTGGCCGCATAGTTTGCCGAATTTTTTGGACCAGCAATATCTAAACCATAATGACGCCAACTATAATATTGAGTAATTATTTTTGCCGCTGACGGCCAAACAAAACCTTTGGTACTTGGTGCTTGAGAAGAAGAGGGGGGAGTAATACCTGAGGACGGTCGTGCAGTAGTTGAATAACCTGCACTTGTTTGTACTACTTGTTTAACACCGTTAGGGATAATGATTTTTTCTCCTACTTTTAAGTTTGAACCATCTTCCTCTAATCCATTAAAAGTAATTATTTCATCTACTGTTGCTTTATATGTGCTAGCTATTTTTTTCAACGTATCTCCTTTTTTTATTGTATGAACCAAACCGTTTGTTGGTAAAATTCGTAAAGTTTGTCCTGGTTTAATAATGGAACGTAAAGTTAAATTATTTTCCCATAATAAGGTATTGATACTAATTCCAAATCTATAAGCAATTCCACCGAGCGAATCGCCTTCTTCAATTTTATATTCAACAATACTTTTTCTAACTCCCGTATTAATCGTTCCTGGTAAAATAATTGGTTGTTTTAGAGAAGAATTGTTTAAAACCGCCAAAGATCTTTCGTAAATCCCTTCTTCTATATTTTCGTTTATTTTTATGGTTTGTCGACTTACTGTCCCGATGCGCCAAGCCAAAACCTGACTTTCCGGCACAGCAGAGGTTTCTGGATATACTTCTTCAAAACCACCTCTGTACTGTTCTCCGGGGCCAAAAATTTTATAAGCAAGACTCTGTTGTCCGGGAATAAAAAAATCTTCCTTGCCAAGCAATTTAGTTTGCGGCAAACAAATAATAAACAAAGAAAGAAATAAAATAATTTGTAAAATATCTCGACGCAAAAACCATAGGCTATCAGATCTCAAACCGACACCTTTAATTGCATTAACAATTTTATAACCAAAATAGCCGAGATTTTTCCAAAAAAACAAAGCTGTACTACTAAACAAACCAAAAAATTGGCTACCTATAGCCCAAAATATTCTTTTAATAAAAATAAGTCCGTGTAGTATTTTTAACAGGACGCGATATTTCATAACTTGACTTTTTAACCTTAATAGCATATTATATTTAGAGGATAAAGTAAACCCCGCCACTGGCGGGCAACCTCTCCTTGGACTATCCTAATAATATATATTGTTATTAAAATCAGGAGTGAAAAGCTTCTTTTTTGTTTAAGATATATTTATTGGCTATTTCTTGGTGGAGACTTTAACTTTTTCTTTATTTTAATTAATATTTAACTTTATGAGTGCAAACATTATCACTCTGCTTTTCGCCGTTTTACCGGGCTTATTAACGGTATTATTTGGTTTTGTTTTAATCCTTTGGATTAATAAACAACCAAATGGTGACGAACGCATGAAAGCCATTGCTCGCGCTATTCAAGAAGGCGCAGTTGCTTATTTGATTCGTCAATATAAAACAGTGGCTGTAGTTGCTGTTTTTATCACTTTATTATTAGTGTTTTTGACAAATTATATTACCGCCATTGGTTTCTTGATTGGAGCGATTTTCTCTGCAGCTGCTGGAATTATTGGTATGAATATTTCCGTGAGAGCCAATGTTAAAACAGCTGAGGCGGCTAAAAGCGGTTTTACTCCTGCTTTTAATATGGCCGTTCGTGGTGGTTCTATCACCGGTTTGTTGGTGGCTGGCTTGGGTCTTCTTTCTGTTTCTATTTTTTATTTAATTACCAAAGATATTAGTTCTCTTATCGGTTTAGCTTTTGGTGCTTCCTTAATTTCAGTATTTGCCAGAATTGGCGGTGGTATTTTTACCAAGGCTGCCGATGTTGGAGCTGATTTAGTGGGTAAGGTTGAAAAAGGAATTCCAGAAGATGATCCAAGAAACCCAGCAGTAATTGCTGATAATGTAGGGGATAATGTTGGTGATTGTGCAGGTATGGCCGCAGATTTATTTGAAACTTATGTAGTTACTATTATTGCTGCCATGGTTTTGGTTAGTTTACTTTTTCCTGGAAATACTAAGGTTTTACTTTATCCTTTGGTTTTGAGCGGTATTTCTCTCATAGCTTCAATTTTGGGAACTTTCTTTATTAAAATAGGGGAAGATAAAAAAATCATGAAAGCTCTATATAAAGGATTGATTGCCACCGCTGTTTTTGCTTTAATTGGTTTTTATCCAGCAACCAAGTGGTTAGTTAGTGACCTTAATTATAGCTTTTTTAGTATTTTCTTATCCGCTTTAGTTGGTTTGATTTTGACTGGAATTATTATGGCTTTAACCGATTATTATACTTCTACCAAATTTTCTCCGGTAAAAAGAATAGCTAAAGCTTCTACTACTGGACACGGAACAAATATTATTTCCGGTTTAGCTGTTTCTATGAAGTCTACTGCTTTGCCAGTAATCTTTATTATGATTGCAATCTTAGTCGCTTATTCTTTGGGTGAGTTGTTTGGTATTGCAATAGCCGCTGTTTCTATGCTTTCTTTGGCTGGTATTATAGTAACCATTGATTCTTTTGGTCCTATTACCGATAATGCCGGAGGAATTGCGGAAATGGCTGAATTACCAAAAGAAGTGCGTGATATTACTGATCCTCTTGATGCAGTTGGAAATACTACCAAGGCTGTTACTAAAGGTTATGCTATTGGTTCAGCTGCTTTAGCTGCCCTGGTTTTGTTTGCTGATTTTACTCATAAAGTAGGAGACTCTTATGAATTTATGATAAATAATCCAAAGGTTTTAGTTGGTTTATTTATTGGTGGTTTATTACCATATCTTTTTGCCGCTAATTTAATGGAGTCTGTGGGAAAAGTTGCTGAAAAAGTAGTGGAAGAGGTTCGTCGCCAATTTAAAGAAATTGCCGGAATTATGGAAGGTTCAGCTAAACCAGATTACAGTAAAGCCGTGGATATTGTTACTAAAGGGGCTATTTCACAAATGACAATTCCTGCTTTATTGCCTGTTTTAGTACCGTTTTTAGTAGGTTGGTTTTTGGGCATAGAGGCTTTAGGTGGTTTACTTATGGGTACTATTGTCACCGGGATTTTTGTTGCTATTTCTATGACTACTGGCGGAGGAGCTTGGGATAATGCTAAAAAATATATCGAAAGTGGTAATTATGGTGGAAAAGGCTCTTTTGCACACCAAGCAGCTGTTACAGGTGACACTGTTGGTGATCCTTATAAAGATACCGCTGGCCCGGCTATAAATCCTATGATTAAAGTAGCAAACATTGTTGCATTATTAATTGTGGGACTTTTGATTTAATATATTTAGTTAATAAAAACCCATCTTTAAAAAGGTGGGTTTTTTGTTTTATTTTAGCCAATATTTAAACTTATTCACATACATGTGGATAAAATTATTCACAATCTGTCCACTTTTTATCCCTGTGTAAAAACTGTGATTAAGTTATTAATAATCTGTTTTATTATTCACAACTTATCCCTCTTAAAAAAAGTTATTCACTGTTATCTAATTTAAAATTTTTTATATCCACTTTTTGTTATTATTTTATACACCAGTAATAATAAATTTATTAACAAACAATTTTGCTAATTTAAAGCAAAAAAACAACTTATCCCCGCTATCCACAGCCCTTATTATTACTTTTATACTTTATATATAAATATATAACGATATAATAGATAACTAAAAAGGGGATAAGTTTTAATGATTGACAAAGTAATTATTTTATAATAGAATTTATCTAAATTAAGATAAAATTTTAATTTATTATATTTTATGAAGCACGAAAAAAAACAACTTGAGAAATCAGAAATAGAACTTACTATAACTTTGGAACCAAAGGAATATCAAAAAGATATGGAAGAAGCGGCAGAAAGACTTTCCCAAAGAGCGGCTGTAAAAGGTTTTCGTCCAGGGAAAGCTCCTTATGATTTTATTAAACAACAAATGGGTGAAATTAAAATAATGGAAGAAGCGGTAGAAAGTATAATTCAAAGAACTTTTTTTGAAATTATAAAAGAAGAAAAAATAGATTCGGTTGGTATGCCAAAAATAAACGTGGAAAAAATGGTTCCGGGAAATGATTTTGTTTATAAAGCGACTGTTGCTTTATTACCAAAAATTAAATTAATTGATCTTAAAAAAATAAAAGTTGAAAGTAAACCAATAGAAATTACCGATGAAGAATTAAATAAAGTTTTGACAGATTTACAAAAAATGCAAACCAAAGAAAGTATTAAATCTGGTAAAGCAAAAAAAGAGGATAAGATTTTAATAGATATGGATATGTTTATTGGTGGAGTTCCGGTTGAAGGTGGTCAAGCAAAAGATCATCATGTTTATTTAAATGAAGAACACTACATTCCGGGATTAAAAGAACAGTTGATTGATTTAAGTAAGGATGATACTAAAGAATTTAATTTGCGTTTTCCAAAAAATCATTATCAAAAACATTTAGCCGATAAAGATGTTGATTTTAAAATAAAAGTAAAAGATGTATATGAACTTGCTTTACCGGAATTAAATGATGAATTTGCCAAAAAACTCGGACAAGAAAGTATAAATAAACTCAAAGAATTAATAAAGGAAAATATGGTGCGTGAGGCACAAATGAAAGAAAATCAAAGATTAGAAGCCGATATTTTGGAACAAATTATAGAAAAAAGTAATTTTGAAGAAATTCCTCAAATACTTATTGATGCGGAAAAAAGAAAAATGTTTTATGAATTAAAACATGATTTAGAACACCATGGTATAGAAATGGAACAATATCTCAAAGACATTAAAAAAACCGAAGAACAAATATTTCAAGATTTTGAACAACAGGCCAATAAAAGAGTTAAAGCCTCTCTGGTTTCTAGACAAGTGGCAATAGATAATAATATTAAAGTAGAAAAAGAAGATTTGGATAAAGAATTGGAACTTATTAAAAAAACTTATGCTCACGATGAAAAAGTTTTAGAAAATTTAAAACGCCCAGAAATTTTAGACAACATTATTGGAACAATTCAAAATAGAAAAGTATTGGAATTTTTGAAAGCTGAAGTGGTAAAGTAGGCTGTATTATGTAGTTTGTATTAAGTATTATGTATTAAAATAAAAAGAAGCTATTTAGCTTCTTTTTATTTTACAAAAAGGATAATTGGTTATATTATACATACTACATAATACATAATTTATACTACATATATGTTATTTGGTGCTCATGTTTCTGTTGCTGGGGGAATACAAAATGCTCCTAAAAATGCAGCAGATATTGGCTGTGAGGTTTTTCAAATTTTTACCCGCTCACCTCAAGGAGGGAATGTTCCGGAATTAAATGATCAAAATATAAAAGAATTTTTGGAAAGCTGTAAAAAATATAAACAAAAAGAGTGGTATGTGCACACACCATTTTTTATAAATTTTGCTTCCGCCAATCTGCGTATAAAACATGCGTCTATTTCCGTGGTTCGTCAGGAGTTAGAACGAGCGAGTTTACTCAAAGCAAAATATCTTATGACCCATCTGGGGAGTTATAAAGATTTAGGAAAAGAAAAAGGTCTCTTACAAGTTGTAGAGTCTTTAAATAAAATGTTAACAGACTATAAAGGAGAAACAAAATTTTTGATAGAAATTTCTGCTGGTTCGGGAGAAATAATAGGGGACACTTTTGAAGAAATCGCAGAAATTATTTATCATCCAAAATTAAAAAAGTATAATATTGGCGTTTGTTTTGATACCCAACACGCTTTTGCTAGTGGCTATGATCTGCGCGATGAAAAAGCGGTTAAAAACACCTTTGATAAATTTGATAAAATTATTGGTTTAAAAAGATTAAAATTGTCTCACTGCAATGATTCATTATCGCAGTGTGGTTCGCACAAAGACAGACATGCACATATTGGTCAAGGATTGATTGGAAAAGCTGGATTTGAAGCAATTATAAAAAACACAAAATTGAAAGATATAAATTTTATTTTAGAAACAGAACATGATTTGGTGGTGGAGGATTTAAAATTATTGAAAAAAATAAGAAAATAAAATAGATAACGAAATACAAAATTTTACGAAATTACAAAAATAGAAAAGTATGAGAATAAAAGTTAAAGTTATACCCAAATCAAAAGAAAATAAAATTGTCGGACCGATGGCCAATGATATTTTAAAAATTAAGATCACGGCGCCGGCGGTGGATAATAAGGCCAACGAAGAATTGATAAAATTTTTGAGCGAAGAAATGAAGAAGAAAAAAAGCCAAATAAAAATAATTAGCGGTTTTACTTCGCGAGAAAAAGTATTGGAAATAGAATAAAAAAAGCCCGTCAGCATGAAAGCGACGGGTTTTATAAATTTATTTATTTACCGAAACTATGGAAAAGCCAAATATTTCAACCGGCAAATTCCAGAATTCTTTTGGTGTGATCAAACGATTGTTTATGTCATTTGTAAAAACGATCTCGTCTTTCATAAAACAAATTTCATCTTTTAAAATACATCCATTATAAGCAACTCCGATAAAAATTGGATCATTGTTTATTTTTTCAGGTACCAGGTTTTTAAGAGAATTAATAAGAGTTTCGTGATTTATTGAAGTCGGAGAACAAAAAGAAATTATTTCTCCGCTTTTCTGTTTAAAACCGATAAACCTCCCTACATTTTCTATATGGTCTTCTTTTTTATAGGGCAGAAGAATCTTTCCCTTGTCCAGATAAAAAATGTTTTCCTTCAAAATTTTTTCCATTGGTTACACCTCTGATAAATAAAGTTAAAAAAGAACCGACGGCTCATTATAGATTAAACATCGGTTCTTGTCAAGATTGGTTTAGGGTAAATCTACACCGCCTTTATTCCAGGGATTGCAACGAAGTATTCGCCAAATAGATTTAGGAAGACCGATAAAGAGGCCTTGTTTTTTTATAACCTGATAAGAATATTCACTACAGGTTGGATAAAAGCGACAATAGCCGTGAGGAAATTTTATTTTTAATGGCCCATGGTCTGGAGAGAGGGTGTACTGATATATTTTTATTAACCAAAGAAAGGGGAGACGGGGGAAATAAATTATTTTTTGTAGAAAATTCATAAAATAAAACAAACTTTAAATTCTAAATAATACTCAGTATTCAATATCAAATATTAAATATTGAATATTAAAACAAAGTTTGTTTTTTAACGAATCTTTCCAAGTAAATTTTTAATCTCTTTTTCAAATTCACCATATTCCTTACCAACCGCCTCTTTTTTGGCAATAAAAAGTAGATAATATCCAGACATAATCTCATTTTTCTTCAAAGATAAGCGCAAAATCTCTCTAATTTGCCTTTTTATTTTATTTCTCAAGACTGCTTTTTTAGAAATTTTTACTCCGACACTAATTCCAATAAGAAGTTGATTCTTAAAAGCCGCAGGATCTTCTTTTTTGGGGAAATAATCGGGTATTTTTGCTAATTTTAGCAATTTTAAATCCAAAAATTGCCCGGAAATATAAACACCGTGCTTAAAAAGCAAATTAAAGTCGCGAATTTTTGTTAAACGATTTTCTTTTGGAAACATAGTGTTTTAATTTTAACAAGAAAAAAGAATATTGTCATTTTTTAAAAAATTCCCCGCTTTAAAAGCGGGGAAAGTTTAACGAGTTTTTCTGGTTCTTTTTCCTCTTTTTTCATCAGAAACAGTCAATTTTTTTCTGCCTTTGGCGCGGCGGCGAGAAAGCAAGTTGCGACCGCCCTTGGTTTTCATTTTACTTAAAAAACCGTGTGTTTTTGCTCTTTTTCTTTTATTAGGCTGGTAAGTTCTTTTTGGCATAAGAATAAAATTTAATGTAAGTACGAGTAATATACGTTAAATTATGGATAAAGTCAAGATCTAAAAGTTATCCACAAGTTTTCCACAGCTTGTACACGATAAACAATTAAAAAAAGAAGGAATTGTTGCTATTATTAAAAAGGTTAAAATTTGTCTAAAATAAAATAAATTTTATTTAATTCAATTCTAGAAATTATGAATAATACCGAAGTTTGGCAAGCCGTTTTGGCGGAACTTGAACTTTCAATTTCCAAAGCAAATTTTATAACTTGGTTTAAAAATACCGGGGTAGTAACTATCATTGACGGTCAGGTAGTAGTTTGTGTTCCAAACACATTTGCCAAAGCTTGGCTTGAAAAAAAATACCACCAGATGATTATCAAAGCACTGGAGAGGATTACTGAACGACCGATAAAAAGACTGGAATATAAAATTGAAAATATTAAAAATATTATTGAATACGAAATAGATTTTAATGTCCCGGCTAAAGCCAATCTAGAAAATAAACCAGAAAATTTAAATACAGGTTTTGAAAATAAAACAAAAACAAACAACACATCATCCTCTTTTACTTTAAATCCAAAATATGTTTTTGAAAGCTATGTTGTAGGCAAGGGAAGTGAGTTGGCTTACGCAGCTGCACAGGCGGTGGTCAATAAACCCGGTGAAGCCTATAATCCACTTTTTATTTACGGTGGTGTGGGTTTAGGAAAAACACACTTGCTACAAGCTATTGGCAATTCAATATTAAAAAATAATCCAGACGCCAACATCGTTTATGTTAGTGCGGAAAAATTTTCCAACGACTTTATTCAATCTGTGCAAGAAGGTAAGGCAAAAGAATTTCAAAATCGCTATCGTAATGTTGACCTGCTTTTGATAGATGATATTCAATTTATTGCCGGCAAGGACAGAACTCAAGAATCTTTTTTTCACACATTTAATGAACTACATCAACAAAACAGACAAGTGGTGTTGACTTCTGATCGTCCGCCCAAAGCCATTCCCATGCTTGAAGATCGCTTAAAATCAAGGTTTGAGTGGGGAATGATTGCAGATATTTCTTCACCGGATTTTGAAACCAGGGTTGCTATTTTAAAAAAGAAGTGTGAAGAAAAAAACTTTGAACTAACAGAAAAATCTTTATTTTTAATTGCCAGTACTGTACAAAGCAATATTCGTGAATTGGAGGGAGCTCTGAACAAGATTATAGTTTATCATCAGTTAAAAAATATGTCTCCGACTCCAGAATCCATAAAAAGCATTTTAAGCAGTGTAGAAGCCTCTCAAGGACAAAAAATGGTGACCCCACAACAGTTAACACAAATTATAAGTGATTTTTATAATGTTGCTGTGGATGATATTTTGGGAAAAAGTCGAGAAAAAAAATTATCCTTTCCTCGTCAAATTATAATGTATGTTTTACGTGAAGATCTAAAAATGTCCTATCCTTCTATTGGAGAAGAGCTTGGAGGTAGAGATCACACAACTGCCATGCATGCACATGAAAAAATAAAAACTGAAATCGAAAAAGATATGAAATTGCGACAAGAGATAGAACTTATCAAACAAAAAATTTATAATAGTTAAGGAGGTTTATTTTTAATAATATGAAATTTTCTTGTACCAAGGACAATTTATCACAAGCTCTTTCACTGGCTGCCGGGTTGGCAACCAAAAACGTCAATTTACCAATTTTGAGCAATGTATTATTAAAAGCGGAAGCGCAAAGAGTGGAAATCTCTTCTACTAATTTGGAATTGGCAATTGTAGTTAACGTCAGAGCTATTGTTGATGAACCGGGGGTTTTTACTGTTCCAGGCAGAACTCTTTTGGATTTTATCAACTTAATGACGGAAGAAAAAATAGATTTTGAATTGAAAGACAACGAACTTTCCGTTGTGTGCGGACGTAGTGCTACCAAAATAAAAGGTGCTCCAGCTGACGAATTTCCGGTAATTCCAGCAATGAACGAGGGTAAGGGCTTTGCTTTACTGGCGCGTGATTTCAAAAAAGGACTTTCCGAAGTCGCTGTTTCTACTGCCAAGAGTGATATCAGACCGGAGCTTTCCGGGGTATATTTTGGTTTTAATGTTGGCGGTGATAAAGTTTTGACTTTAGCCGCAACTGACAGTTACCGTTTGGCGGAAAAAAAATTAAATCTTGAGCAAAGTGCGGAAGGAGAGTTGAAAATAATCGTTCCCGGGAGAACGGCTAATGAGATAGTCCATGTTTTAAGTTCCGGCGTGGGAGAAGAAAAAAACGCCAGACTGCTGGTCGGAGAAAACCAAATAGCTTTGCACTACGGTAGTGTACAATTGGTTTCTAGACTAGTTGATGGTCAATATCCCGACTATCCTCAGATAATTCCCAAAGAATTTAAAACCATTGCCGAAGTAGAAGTTAATAAATTGATAAAAGAAATTAAAGCGGCCAGTTTGTTTACCACCGTTGGAGTAAACGCGATAAACGTACAATTTAATCCGGAAAACGGATTGATAAATATTTCTTCCACCTCAACTCAAACCGGAGAATATAAATCAGAAATAGAGAGTCAGATTACCGGAGAAAAAAATAATATTTTATTGAATCATAGATATCTTTTGGACGGACTTTCTAGTATGGAAGGCGAAAGCGGAGAAATCAAAATGATTAATGCCGACAGTCCCTGTTTGATAAGTAGTAAAGAAGACCCCGGCTTCTTGTACATCGTGATGCCGATAAGACAATAAAAAAAGACCCGCCTATTCCGGCGGGTTTTTGTTTTCATCATCCTTGTTTTTTTTGGAATGGTCACGGTTGGCCATGACCACAGTTGCGGTCAAAAACAAACCAATCATTATCCAGACAATGGCCACAGGCTTGTCTTGGGCGCTTTGAAAAAAAGCGGCTCCATTTTCAAGCAGTTTCTTACCGATTTCTTGGATCAACCAAATAAAGTCCATATCCGCCTCCCTCTGATAAAATAAAGAACCGACTATATAGCTTAAGCTAAATAGTCGGTTTTGTCAATATGGACAGGTTATAACGAAGCAACTATCTCCAATTTTGTTTCATAAGTTTTTCCCGAGTTATCAAGCATTTCTCCAACCAAAATCCAATTACCAGCGCCAGGAAAATTACGCCAAGTAAAATAAATTTTATTATCTTCCATTTTATCGTTTTTATCAAAGGTGTAAATAAGTTTGTCCGTCTCTGTGCCACGTAAATAAATTTTTATTTCTTTTATTTCATCCCACTTAAAAGGTTTTACTTGAACTTTATAAGGAAAATCCGTCTTGGTCAAAACAAGCGGAGAAATATCGTTAAATTCAAAACTGGCCGGTTC
Source organism: uncultured bacterium (assembly GCA_937903605.1). GTDB lineage: Bacteria > Patescibacteriota > Patescibacteriia > Magasanikbacterales > GWA2-37-8 > JAKLGL01. The sequence continues at coordinate 286,080 of CALCZC010000007.1, read as the reverse complement.
TGCTTCAGCCATCAAAAATATTTTTATTTCTTCCGCCCCAGCATTACCCTGATCATCAATAGCTACGGCACGTAAAGTATGTTCTCCGTTTCCGATTTTAGAAATATAAGCGGTTAGAGAAAAAGGATAATCATTGGTATAGCCCAGGCGAACATTATCTATATAATAATAAACCGAAGCGACACCACGTGGTGAGATGGCCTCTACTTGAAACTGAAGTTGACGATTATTTAAAATCAATCCATCGGTTGGATAAATAAAATTTATTGTTGGTGCTAATTCCGGATTATAATTGGTATCATATTCTGTCGGCGGTTCGGAAAAATCAACAGTTATGCCGGCTTCAGCTTGTCTTTGTGTCCATTCCAACAAAGCATCTTCCCAATTTTGGTATTGGGAATCACTAGATGGATTGGTAGGTTCTGGGCCGCGCGGATCATCTCTGTTTACATAATGTAAAATATCATGTGGTGGAGCATAAAGACGAGAGTCAATAAGTTCCGGTGGAGTGGAAGAGGTGGCAATTTTTCCATTTAATCTATTTACCTTTACCAAAACACCGCCATTATCTCCGTTTAAAATAGGTTTATTGGTTGTTTTTTCTGGGATGGGTGGAAACTCTTCGGCCGGAGATCCCGCAAGCGCCTCTTTCATGAATTGATTGAAAATAACGCCGGCCAATTTGTTACCCCCGGCTTTCATTGGGGAAGGCTGAGTATTACCAACCCAAACGCCAACCGCCAAAGAAGGAGTATAACCCAGAGTCCAGGCATCTTTGTTATCGTTAGTGGTACCGGTTTTGGCGGCTACGGGGCGATCAGCTAAAAACAGAGTGCTGTTTGATCCAAAAATATAAGCCCGAGCGTCATTGTCGCTTAAAACATTGGTGATGGTAGTAGCGATTTCCGGCTCAATGGCTTTAGTGCCTTCATGCGATTTCCACTCCTCAATTATTTTTCCCGTATTATCAATAATTTTTAAAATAGATACCGGTTCATTATAAATACCATTATTAGCCAGAGTGGCATAAGCATTGGCGTGTTCCAATAGTTTTACTTCACCGCCGCCAAGCACCAAACTCAAACCGTAATCTCCGGTAAAGGTGGTATAACCAAAGCGACGGGCAAATTCTATGGTTTCATTGACCCCGACCAGATAAAGAGTTTTTACCGCCGGAATATTAAGTGATCCCTGGAGAGCTTTGCGCATAGTAACCAAGCCATATTCTTTACCATCATAATTTTTGGGAATATATTCGCTTCCGGTACGACGATCAAAATTGGTAGTTACATCATAAAGCACTGTTTCCGGAGTGTATCCCTTTTCAAAAGCAAAAGCATAAACAAAAGGTTTGAAAGATGAACCGGGTTGTCGTCTACCCAAAGTGGCAACATTATATTGACCCTTAATTTCGTTGTTTTCAAAATCTCGTGAACCGACCATAGACAAGATCTGTCCGTTTTTAGGATCAATAGCCACCAAAGAAGCGTTGTTGGCGTTGGCTTCAGCAACAAATTTTTCTCCTTGTTCGGAAATAATTTTTTCTGCCAATAGTTGTTTGTCTAGATCCAAGGTTGTGATAACTTTAAAACCACCGCTGTCAACAGCTTTTTCACCATATTTATCGGCTAATAATTGACGAATATATAAAACAAAATGAGGCGCGGCCAAAATACCGGAAGTTTTATCAATTTTAATTTCTTCGGTTATAGCCTGTTCATATTCCTGAGCGGTAATCTGATTGTCGTCTTTTAATAATTTTAAAATATAATCGCGACGGGATTTTAGAGCTTCAAAATCATTGAGATAGCGACTGGGACGTTGCGGAATAGCAGATAGGGTTGCGGCTTCGGCAAGAGTTAAATCTTTAGAACTTTTTTTGAGATAACTTTGGGCTGCCGCTTCAATACCGTAATTGGTTGAACCATAAGGAATTTCGTTTAAGTACATCTTAAGTATTTGATCTTTATCAAATTTTTGCTCCAACCTGATAGCTAAAATAGCTTCTTTGATTTTACGATAATAAGAGCGTTCGTTTCCAACGAGCGCATTTTTGATGAGTTGTTGAGTAAGGGTTGAAGCTCCGCCGCCACCACTTGATCTTCCGAGTAGATTGCTAATCTGGGCACGAATGATACTGACCACGCGGATACCGCTATGTTCATAAAAATGTTTGTCTTCAATTATAATGGTTGATTTGATAACCCAAGGAGAAATATCTTTGAGATCCACCACGGTTCTTTTTTGGTCTTGATAAACCTCATATAACAGTTTGGAGCCGGTGCGGTCGTAAATTTTGGTGCTTTGGGCCACTTGGCGGTCAGAAATTTTCTCCGGATCCGGTAGTTCCTTGGAAATATATAAAACAAAACCGGTTGCTCCGACAAAACCGACCAAAAATAGACAAACCAAAATAAGTATCGCCTTTTTGACCCAAATTTTTTGCGGTGGTCGGCGTACTAACTTGTTTTCCTCCCTGTCTTGGTTGGGAGTTCCATAAATTTTTCTTTCTCGAAGACCTGGGGCTGGCATAAAATTGCAAAAAATCTAAAAAATTAAGAAAAAATTTTGATTAGTTAATATATTATACATTACTTTGCATCCCTTGACAAAAACCTGTTTTTGTGCTATACTATTGTGTTAATATATTGCAGCGGTACTCTACAGAGTATCGTTTTTAATTAAAATATGAAAAATTTGATTAAAACTGAGAAAATTTACCTTGAAATTAAGACTATCGTTCATTTATGGCTTATTCTAGCTATAATTTCAACTTTAGTCAACCCTTTTTATATAGATACTGCTAGGGCTCAGGTAAAAAGCTATTCTGTGTTGACCAAAAAAGACACTGTTTTGCCTATTTTTAGCCAAAAAAATAGCTTATCTGAATATGTTCCAGTGGTTTTAAGTGATGCTAAAAGATCCCAAACTACTAAAGCCAAGTTGCTTTTGGCCTTTAACGAGGAAAAAGATGCTGAAATTAGCGAAGAAAAGTATTTTATCAATAATTCTGAGACTAAAGTTGTTCGTTTGGCGATGAATAGTAATAATATGATAGATTTGGATAGTGCTCAAAGGGAGGCTTTGGCCGAAGAAGAAGAAATGAAGGCTTGGGTGTTGAATGAAATAGCAAAAGCTGGTCTTAGTACCAAAGAAGCTGATATTATCATCACTTGTGAAAGTCGTTGGAAACCAGATGCTATCGGCGTAAATAAGAATGGTAGTTATGATGTGGGTCTTTGGCAAATCAACAGTATCCATAAAAACATTACCAACGCTGGTAAAATGGATTATAAAGAAGCGACTAAATGGGCAATTGATAAAAGATTAAAAGATGGAAGTTGGAGAGCTTGGTCTTGTTCACGAAAACTTTATAAATAAAAAAATAAAAACCCCCTGTTTAAGACAGAGGGTTTTTTAATATCCAATTGTACTTGATACTTTTAACTTTCTACTTTCAACTCGGATTATTCCTGTTCCTTCTGTCTATACTGTATCGCCTCTGCTAAATGTGGTAACTCTATGTTTTCACTTCCCGCCAAGTCAGCAATAGTGCGAGATAGTTTGAGTAAGCGATTATAGGAACGCGCAGAAAGCTTCATTTGTTCCACCGCGGTTTTGAGAAGTTCAAGCGAACTTTCGTCCAAGCGACAAAATTCTTTGATTTCTTGATTGCGCATTTCCGCATTGGTTTTTACCGGAGAGTTTTTGAATCTCTCGGTTTGTTTGTTTCGCGCTTCTTCCACGCGCGTGCGAATGGCGGCTGAACTTTCACCCAAACGTTCGGAACTAAGTTTTTCAAAATTTAATCTAGGAACTTCTATATGCAAATCAATGCGGTCAAGCAATGGTCCGCTAATTTTCTTTTTATAATTTATAATTTGTGTCGGGGTACAAGTGCAATCATGATCAGGGTCGCCGAGATATCCGCACGGACATGGATTTTGCGAAGCTACAAGAATAAAACGAGCGGGAAAAGATAGTGTACCCGCAGCGCGAGATACGGTGACAGTTCCGTCTTCTAGTGGTTGACGCAAACTTTCCAAAACCGCTCGTGGAAATTCAGGGAATTCATCTAAAAACAAAACTCCACGGTGAGAAAGTGATATTTCTCCAGGTCGCGGATATCTGCCTCCACCAACTAGCGCCACATTGGAAACTGTGTGGTGCGGACTACGAAAAGGTCGTTCACGAACCATATTTTTTTGGAGCATGCCAGCGACAGAATAAATTTTTGTAACTTCCAGTGCTTCTTCGTTTGTCAGGGATGGTAAAACCGAAGATAATGATTTAGCCAGCAGTGTTTTTCCAGACCCCGGTGGTCCGCTCATCAAGATGTTGTGTCCGCCAGCGGCTGCAATTTCCAGAGCGCGCTTGGCAAATTCTTGTCCTTTGATGAGTGCCATATCCATTTCATATTGAGGGATGACATAATCATCTTTAAATTGTCTGTTTTTGATTGGCTCTATCAACACCTCTCCTTTGAGATGAGAAATAATTTGGGTGAGATTGTTGACTGGATAAATTTCTAAGTCCGATACCATAGCAGCTTCCGGCGCGTCATCTTCGGGTACAAACATTTTTTTGAAACCTTTTTCTTTGGCATGCAAAGCAAGAGATAAAATCCCGGCTGTGTGACGAAGTGTGCCGTCAAGAGCCAGCTCACCGATGAGAAAACTATCGGATAAATCTATGTTCCAACCGTTGCTAATAATCACCAACCCTACAGCCATAGGTAAATCATAAAGCGGACCTTCTTTACTCAAGTCCGCTGGAGCAAGATTGATGACTATACGGAAATTAAAAGGATATTTGAAACCGGAATTTTTTAATGCGGAGTGGATACGGTCTTTGGCTTCTTTGATAGAAGCATCAGGTAAACCGACAATACCAAAAGCCGTCTGGCCTTTGTTGAGATCAATTTCTACTTCTACCGGCCGACAATCTAGTCCCACGATAGCAGCGGAGGGGAGTTTGTAGAACATAAACCCGAGTTATAAAGTTTATAAAGTTGAAAGTTGAAAGTGGCACCGCAGTGTCATCCCCGCGAAAGCGGGGATCCAGGACAGATTTATGTCGTTGTGTCATCTTGAGCAAAGCGAAAGATCCCTTAAACATTGTTTATCACTAAAGCTAAACTATAAGGGATTCTTCGTTTCACTCAGAATGACGGCCACTTAAAGTTAATAAATATAATCCAACACCAACGACAATCAGCACATCAGCCAGATTAAACACACTGATATAAACTTGCAGATAATCAATAGTGTGTTGGTAAAAAACCCTATCCAATAAATTGGAAACAGCGCCGAAAATTGTTAATAACAAACCAAAACGAGCTGAAAAATTTTTTGTTTGCGTAAGTAAATAAACAAAAAATATTAAAGTCAAAACAGTCAAAAAAATTGTCAAAAAATTATGCAATGGTAGGCTAAAAGCGATTCCGGGATTGAGTGTCGGAGCCCAACCTACTTTACCAAATAAAAAAACCGGATTTGTCCAAACCAATAGTGCCAGTTGTTTGAGAATCAAATCCGATAAAATAAAAAAACCGCCGAGGAAAAATAAAAACAAACGGCGGTCTCCTTTGATCATAAATTTTATAGCTCTTGAGTAATGGTTTTTTTACATTCAATACAAGCAGAAGATGCTGGGCGGGCAACCAATCTTTTTTCTTCAATAGGTTTACCACAATACTTGCAAATACCATACTCTCCTTTTTCAATGCGTTCCAGAGTTTTGTTAATATCGCGCAGGTTTTTTTCCAAAGATTCTTCCAGTGGTTTGTTGGTAATGTATTCAGCCACCTCAGCAGCATTTTCATCGTCTTTGTCGCCATAATCGGGAAAAGTAGTATCAAAATCATCCCCGACATGAGCGTTTTTTTTGGTGAACTTATTAAGTTCTTTTTCCATTTTTTCTTTTTCTTCCAAAAGTTGTTTTTTGATAGATTCAACAAACTCTTTGGAGAAGGGGCTTTTCTTATTAGTCATATGCTTATATTATCTTGACTTATAAAGGCATTATATAAAAAAAGGTCAAAAGAGTCAAGATAAGCTAGTCAGGTAGTCAAAGGTAAAAAAAGATGTTATAATTTTAGCATTATTAAATAAAAAAATTTCAAAAGGGGGTATGAAAAATAAAATTTTATTTATATTGACTGTCTTTGTTGGCAGTTTTTTTATTTGGCAAGTTTCCAGAGCGACTAATAGCAATATAGTGATAAATGAAATCGGAGCTTATGAAAGTAGTGGTTATGAATGGGTAGAAATTTATAATAAAGGCGGAGAATCGATAGATATTTTACAATGGAAGTTTTGGGAACAAGACACAAATCACGGTTTGAGTGTTAGTACCACAGACAGCATCGTTGATCCTGGTGAATATGCGGTAATTTGCCAAGATGACAACAAGTTTTTGGAAAAATATCCTGATTTTTTAGGCTCGGTCTTTGATTCTTCTTGGAGTAGTCTCAATGAAAGCGGAGAAGAAATCGGTTTGAAAGATGGCGAGGGAAATTTTGTAGAGCAGTTTACTTATATAACAGCGGGAGAATATTCTTTGGAAAGAAAAAATCCTTTTTTGAATGATTATACTGGGGATAATTGGCAAGAACACGTTAGTGGTAATACCGTAGGTTTGATAAATAGTATTTTTTCTACCAGCACTCTGCCAAGTGATCCGCCGACAACCACAACTAGCACAGATCCGGGTACTGATCCGCCAAGCACTACTCCAAGTTCAACTCCGGAAATAGATTTTTCTTTTTGGACCAATATAAAAATAAATGAATTTGCTTGCGCACCACAGGGTGATGAAAATGAATGGGTGGAATTTTATAACCTCTCTACTACTTCTTTGGATTTATCTGGCGGTTATCTTTGTGATGATAGAGGATGGTCTTCAACTTCCAGTTGTAAAAAAATTTCCAGTAGCACCACCATAGAATCACTTTCTTGGTTTGTTTTTGATTTAGATACGCGTAGTTTTTTAAATAATGATAAAGATAGTGTTATTTTACGTGATCCTTTGGGTCAAGAAATAGATAAAATAGTTTACGAAGGGATATTAACACCAAAAACCGGCCAAAGTTTAGCGCGAAAATCAGATGGGCAAGATTTAGACAGTAATAATGATTGGGCTATTACTACAAGTATTACCAAAAACAGCGCCAATGTTATTACAGTACCGGTTGTCAGTTCTGGGGGTGGTGGTTCATATACCCCGCCAACAATCGTAGAAACAGTACAAAAAGAGGAGGAAACACAGGTTTTAGCCAGTTCTACTGGTAATGTGGTTTTAAATGAAATTTACCCTGATCCGCCGGGCTCAGATAGTTTAGATGAATTCATAGAAATCAAGAATATTGGTGAAGAATCAGTTGATTTGAAGGGGTGGAGTATTGGAGATTTAGTAAAAAACTATAAATTATCAGGGGTTTTGAAATCAGGAGAAATAGTAGTATATAAAAGAGAAAAAACAGGTATTGCGCTCAACAATACTACGCCTGAAGAGGTAAAATTGGCTGATGCTAGCGGAAAAATAGTTGATAAGATAAGCTATGAAAAGGCATTTGAGGGCAAAAGTTACATGCGTAACACTGAGGGAATTTGGCTATGGACAGCGGAAATTACCCCAGTAAATGAGAACATTTTTATAAATGTGGACAACTTGGGGATAAGTGTGGATATAAAATACCCAAAAATCGCTGAAATAGGCGAAATGGTTATTTTTGATGCTTCAGAGAGCTCTGATAGTCGTGGTGGTGAACTCGCTTTTTTGTGGAATTTTAGCGATAATTTGACTTTAAACGGTGAAGAAATCAGTCGGGTGTTTACAACCTCTGGTATTTTTAATGCAAAACTCATAGTTAGTAGTACAATGGGCGATGCTGTGGATAAAAGCATAGAAATTAAAGTAGATTTTCTGGAAAATTTACCTCAAAGCAAGGTGATGATAAGTGAAGTTTTACCCAATCCGGAAGGTGCGGATAAAGGTGAATTTATAGAGCTTTATAATATGGATGAAATTGGTGTGGATTTGTCCGGTTGGAAGCTAAAAAATAAAAATAATAAAACATACAGTATCCCTGAAGGCATCAAAATTGAACCGAAAAATTTTTTGATTCTATATCAAGAAGTCACTAAACTGACCCTGACTAACACGGAAGACAAAATCACTTTATTTGATGAAATGGATGAAGTAATTGATTTTGTAAAATATGAAAAAGCTCCGGAGGGGAAAAGCTATTCTTTTTTTGAAGGTAGTTGGTTTTGGACTACGGAAATTAATCCGGGAAAATTACTGACAAAGGAAAACGGAACTGCCGGACAAAAAACAGTTTCGTTAGTAAATTTAAAAAGTAAAACCTATCAAATAAAAAGTTTGGAACAAATCAGAGACAGTGCGATCGGAGATCTGGTAATCGTCGAGGGTTATGTAGCGGTGATGCCAAATATTTTCGGATCACAATATTTTTATTTGATTGATGGAAACCATGGTGTGCAAATTTATAGTAATAAGAAAGATTGGCCAAATATAAAAATCGGCGACAAAATAAAAGTCAAAGGAGAAATTTCTGTGGCGCTTGGAGTGAAAAGGATAAAAACAAAAACCAAAGATGATTTTATTATTTTATCAAAAGAAAATTCTTTATCACCAAACAAATTTATTTTGGATGAAGTGGAAGAAAATAATTTTGGCGCGTTGATAAAACTAACAGGTGAGATTACGAGTTTAAAAACAAATTATTTTTATCTAGATGACGGTAGTGATGAAATTTTGGTTTATTTCAAAAAGAATACGGGAATAGAAAAAAAGAATTATAAAGTCGGCGACATAGTAGAAGTCACCGGAATTTTAGAAAACTCTTCCAAAGGTCCTCAACTTTGGCCACGAGGACCAGAGGATATTAAAAAGGTGGGAGAAACAGAAAATCTAGAAGAAAAGGAGATAAAAAGCGTAAATACGACCAAAGAAAGAGCGGATAATTATTTAACCGCTACACTTGGCGGATTTTCGGCATTATTTTTTGGGTTTTTCCTAAAAAACAGAGGAACGGTTTTGAAAGGGGTAATTTCTCTGGCGGCAAAGTTAATAAAAAGAGGATAATTAAATAGTAAATAAAAAATAATCCGGCAATTTGCCGGATTATTTTTATAGTTAGCGGAAAAAGGGAATTATATTTTATCAACAACTAAGGAGAAATTTTTGTTAGAGACCAATCACCATATTTAAAGTGACGGTCATAAACTCCATTGGTGCCAAAAGTTCCACCAAAACGGAAAGTTGTATCCATTCCCGGAGTTTTTGCCGTCCAAGCAGGCACCTCTGTTTTTCCCGCAGGGAGATCTTTTCCCCAGTCAGGATTTTTGGAAAGGGTCTTTCCGTCAGGACTTATTTTAATGGAACCTGATTTTATTTCTATCATTTTTGTCTCATAATCATTTCCCAAATTAAAATACAGATCTATGCTTGCGGAAGAATCTGTTTGTTGTTCTGCAGGGTTGGCCGGCAAAGTAACACTAATTTGTCCGCCGAAAGCACTGACAGGATCAACCCCCTCAGTTCCGGTTTTAAAACTCGGATCACTAACAATGGCGTTGGTTACGTCCAAAAAAACAGTGTCACCTGATGATCTTAAAGTTTTTAGAGTTAAGGTTGCTGTTAGAGATCCCGCTGTCCAGGACTTTATTATTTTTCCGCTGAAACGATCTATATCTTGGTATTCATAATTAAATGTTCCTGAATAAGTTCCGTCATAAGAGAAAGTTTTATTTGTGACAACAGGCACTGCGTCGGTTAAGGGTTCTTCTGATGGTTGTTTTGATTTTCCACAAGAGATAAAAAATATTCCGATCAAGATAATTAAAAATAGTATTAGTAAAATTAGCAAAAAATATTTTTTCATAAATTATAAATTATTTTTCTTTTGGGTATTTGTTCAAGAAATCCTGCTCGTCGCCAAAAGGAGCAAAATTCCTCTGGGTTTGGTCGGCATGGGGCCTGAACCCGGGCTTGTTCTCATGCATGATTCCGCACCAATATTTTTCCGTGCGTCCGGCGATTTCTTTGGCATACAGAAAAAAACCATTGGCATATCCGCAATACATACAGCCGGGCTTTTCTCTTAGCCTCAAATATTTTAAGCGATTGCGATCCAAGATTTGGATATATTCTTTTCGTTTAACATAAGGAATTCCGCATAGTGGGAAAGCGATGCGATGATAAAGTTCTGCTACCAGATCGAGTAACAAAATGAATGGCAAAGGCAACCAGAGAAAAGGGGTGGAAATAAAATGGCGGAAAAATCTCGTTTTTTCAAATTTGCGATAGTCCATAATAAAAAGGTTAAGTTGTTTTTACCACTTAAATATAACAAAAAAACCTCTATTTAACAAGAAAAATGACAAAAGTAGAAAATTACTCAAGTAATAATATTGATAAATGATTTTATATTAGACCCTTGATTTTTTCGCCAAAATGTGGTATTTTAATGCTACATCTCAGGAAGGATGGCCGAGCGGTTTAAGGCAACAGTCTTGAAAACTGTCGTCCATGAAAGTGGACCGTGAGTTCGAATCTCACTCCTTCCGCACGAAACTCCGTTAAGGCGGAGTTTTTAAACGGAGAGGTGTCTGAGTGGTCTAAAGTGCGGCTCTCGAAAAGCCGTGTCCCGCAAGGGACCGTGAGTTCAAATCTCACCCTCTCCGCAAAATCCCGCCTATTTTATGGGTGGGTTTTTATTTTTATCGCTTATTTTACAAAAAATAAAGAAAATGTCATACTATAAAGGTAAAATAAGACTAAAAAACCGATCTTACTTGATTTGGCAATGCCAAAACTTGACGGTATGACGATGCTTGATAAATTAAGGAAAGATGAATGGGGGAAAAATGTGGATGTAATAATTTTGACAAATTTAGGCGATGCCGAAAAAGTTTCTCAAGCTGTAGAACACGGCACTTTCGAATATTTGGTTAAAGTTGAATGGAATATCAATGAAGTTATCAAAAAAATAAAAAATAAATTGGGCGTATAATTTAAAATTATACAAAAGGTTTCAATTTGGTAAAATCCGGAATTAAATTTTTTTGACTTTTTTCTCCTTGTACCCAGCCGTTTTCAAAACCTAAATCCAATAAAAAATCGTAAACTTTCGCAAAATCTTGCCTGGTCACAGTTTTGTTTAATTCAGGAAAATCAGTTACTTTATAAAGAGGAAAATATTGATTCATCAAACTCAGATGAATTTGCGAATTTATTTCGGATAAAGTTTTTAAAACTCCAAAACTATTTTCCAAATTATTTGGTAAAACCAAGTGCCTCACAATCAAGCCTTTTTTGGCGATGTTATTTTTGATTTGTAAATAACCGACCTGATTAAACATTTCTTTTATTGCTTCTTTTGCGGTAATAAAATAATTTTTAATTCCCGAATATTTTTTTGCCAGAGCATCGTCGCTATATTTAAAATCCGGTAAATAAATATCTACCAGTCCATTCATACTTTTGATAATTTCTATATCCTCAAAAGCGTTACTATTCCAAACAATCGGAATTTCTAACCCTTTTTCTTTGGCTGATAAAATAGCTTTTTTAATTTGTTTGTGCCAGATAGTCGGGGTAACCAAATCAATATTATTAGCACCTTGGTTTTCCAGTTCCAGCATAATTTTTGTCAATTCTTCAACAGAATAAAGTTTACCCAAATTTTCTTGAGAGATTTGGTAATTTTGGCAAAAAACACAATGGAGATTACATCCACTAAAAAAAATACCACCAGCCGGAGATAATGGCGGTTCTTCTCCTTTATGTAGTCCGTACCAGGCAATTTTGACTTTATTCATAGGGGAAATGGGATTATTTATAAAACTTTAGCATAGGTAGAATAAAAAATCCACTATTGTTAAGCCAGTTAAAAACTATATACAAAAGAGTATTTTTTGTATATTATATAGATACAAATATCATTAAATATTTTACTTTTTTAATATGAATATTGTTAATAATAACCAAAAAGGAAAAAAAGAGATTAAAAATATATATGATGATGCTGTTTTAAAAATAAATAAATTAGCTAAAAAACGTAAAGATATTATTTCTAATTATGTAAAGAGCTTAGAAATTAAAAAAATAGAAAAAATAAGAAAGTCTTTATATTCTAAATAAAAATATGAGTAATGAATCTTTAAAAAATAAATTTGAAAATTTAAAAGATTTTAACAATAATAATGAACAACAGGATTTAATAGAAATAGAGAATAAAAAAAGTGTAGAGGAGTTTGGGGTAGAAGAAATAAATTCTATAGACGATAAGGTACAACAGGCTGAAAAGACGATTTTTGAATATAAAAAAATTTTAGATTTAGGAGGGGATCCAAAAGAAGTAAAAGAAATTACAGAACAAATTGATTTAGAAATTAATAAGGTTGGAGAGAAAGCCAAAGAAGAAATTATAAAATGGATCAAATTAGAAAATCAACAGTTTGATGAAAATAAGTATTATAGGATTGTAGATGAAGAAGGATTTAAAGATTTTGTATTAAATAAAGTGGTTAGAAGTAAAAGCGTTGCAAAACCAGAAGATAAATTTAAAAAAAGATCTATTTTAGAATCCATAAATGAAAAACCATCAACACCGTTTCCTTCGTTTGCAAAAGGAGCTCCGGATTTAAGATATGCTAAAAAAGGGGAAGAAAATTATATTTTAGAATCCGATATTCTTATGTATAAACAAGGAGATACAAATAAACAAGGAAAGCGTGTAGCGGGTAAACATTGGGCATATAGGCCATTGGACGAAAGCGGAAATTATAAAAAAGAAATAACTAACAATGAAATATCGAATGTTTACAAAATTGATAAAGAAGGAAATTTATATAAAAAAGAAAGTGAATAAATAAATCTTTATATTATATGTTTCAAAAATTTTTAATTAAATTGAATAGGTTATCAGCTTGGGCATTGCTTTTTTGTATGTTGGCCTATGGTATTAGTGGCTATGGAATGACCAAAGGTATTATTGATTACAATTTAGCCACCAAGCTACATTTGTATATTCTCGGACCTATAACTTTGTTGGCTTTTGTCGTTCATACGGCTTGGGCTATTCATTTGGCTTTAATACGTTGGGGAATATGGAATAAAATCACCAAAGTTTTATTATTTATTGTATATTTAATTATTATAACCACTTTTGTTTATTTTGATGTTTTTATTTCTTTAGCGACAAGTTTTAATAGTAGTAATAATCAAAATCAGTCGACAACAGGAAGTATAACAGAAAAAACGTTTACAATTGCAGAATTGGTTCAATACGATGGTTTAAACGGACAACCGGCTTATGTAGCCGTTGAAGGTGTTGTTTATGATTTATCTTCAGTTTTTAACAATGGAATACACAAAGGACATTTGGCAGGTAAAGATCTAACAAAAGATTTTGATAGTATTCACAGTCGTTCTATCCTGCAAAAATTTCCTATTGTCGGAATTTTAAAATAATTTTATGAAAAATTCGGTTTTTAAAGTATTTATTACCGTTATTTTTTATTTTTTTCTTTATGCTTTGTTAGGTTGGTTTATTGATACCTGTTATAGTTCTTTCGTTGATGGCCGTTTGGTTTTTGGTGGAATGTTTAAGAGTTTTTTTCTTACTGTACCGCTGGCGCCGATTTACGGTTTTGGCGCTTTGACACTTATTGGTTTTTCCAAATTTTTGGAAAGTAAGGGCCATACTTTACTCCTTTTATTTTCCGGTCTGATTTTGTCATTTGTAGAATATATCGGTGGAATTTTTACGGTTGGTGTTTTGCAACATCGCGCTTGGGATTATAGTCAAAATTTTGCCAATTTGGGCGGGCATATTGATTTATGGCATGGATTTTTGTGGATGATACTGGGTTGGTTTTTTGTGCGTTATTTTCATCCGGTCAATAAAAATTTTGTAGAAAAAATTTTGAAGATAAATAAGTAATTTTTATGAAAATTAATAAAAAAATATTAACTAAAATAGAAAGTGAAGCTAAAAAATATTTTATAGGTGCCAGCGGTTGTCATGACTGGTCTCATATAGATAGAGTAAGAAATTTAGCTCTTCATATCGGGAAAAAAGAAAAAGCCGATTTAAAAGTTTTGGAGGCAGCTTGTTTATTACATGATATTGGTAGAAAAGAAGAAATGGATAGTAATGGAAAATTTTGTCATGCCGAAAAAGGCGCAGAGCTTGCAGAAAAGTTTTTAATAAAATTAAAATTGGATAAAAAAGATATTGAAAACATCAAACATTGTATTATCAGCCATCGTTTTCGCAATGAATATATCCCCAAAACCATAGAAGCAAAAGTTTTATTTGATGCTGATAAATTGGATTCTATAGGCATGGTCGGGGTTGGTAGAGCTTTTTTATTTTCTGGATATATTAAAAATTCCATGTATACCGGAAGAGAAAAATATTTAGCGAAGAATGTCGGGGACCACTCTTATTCAAAAGAGGACACTCCGGTAATGGAATATGAATTTAAATTAAAAAAAGTAAAAAATAAAATTTTAACCAAAACTGGTAAAAAAGTAGCCTTGGAAAGACATAATTATATGGTAGATTTTTTTGAAAGATTTAATCAAGAAATAAAAGGTGTTAAATAAGTTTATGAAAAATAAAGTAGTAGTCAAAGATAAAATGCAAAGAAAATATGTCTATTTTTTAACCGAACCTGTGGGGCGGAATTTTGATCCGGAATTTAAACCAGAATTGGCTCCTAAACAAATGTTGGAGCTCGGAGTATTTGGTGGAAGATATATGACGGATTGTAAAAAAGAATTTCCGAAAAGTTGGTTTGCCAAAGCCAAACTTTGTCCGCAAAAGCACGATGCCAAATTGAATTTTTTCAAAATAAATGCTTCTCAGCCCTTGGCTGTCTGGCGCCAAAATGGTTGGATACACCCTGATGATCCGCGCGGTTGGTTCCAGTGGTATTGCCGTTATTATCTGGGCAGACGACATTCTGATGATAAACGGCAAATAAAGCGTTGGAAGGCCTTTGTGAGACATCTTAGCGCAGTTAGGAACAGTTGTCGTGCGAGAGACTATAGTTGCCATCGTCGTCAAAGACAAGCGCTTTTGCACTGGGCTTATGATAGTCGCAAATATTAAAAAACTATGTTAAAATATAAAAAACTAATTATTTAATATAAAACATTATGCGAAAAACAATTTTGGTTTTTTGTTTGGTTTTTTCTTTGGTGGTTTTTGCCGGTTGCGGTAAAAAAGACGATGTTAAAAACGAAGTCAAGAAACAGGACAAACAAACAGAAGGTAAATTTATGGGAACTTTCCGTGATTTGATGAAAAAAGGCGAGGCGGTCAAATGTGAATACCAAGTTACTATGGAAGGGTTTGATCAAAAAAATACTTTATATATCAGCGGAGAAAAAATGAGAATGGACGGGGTAACTAAAATGGCCGGTCAAGGACAAATAACCAACCATATGATAAGCGTTGACGGTTATAATTATATTTGGAATGAAGATGGTACCAAAAGAGGGACTAAAATGAAAATGGAAGGCGAGGGAATAGCTAACGAGGATGATTTTGAAAATGTTCAAGATCAAAATATGCAAGTGGATTTTGACACAGCTGTAAATATGGACTGTGATAAGTGGAATGAAGACAAAAAATTGTTTGTTCCGCCAAGTGATATAACTTTTGATGATTTTTCCGAGATGTTAAAAGGTTTTGAAAACTATGGACAAATAAATTATTAATTTAAAAACATATGGCCAAATTTAATATCTTGGGGGTATATGTAGACAATCGCGTTAAAAGTTCACAGATGTTACAAAAAGCTTTGACCGATTGCGGTTGTAGTATCAAACTTCGTATCGGTTTGCACGAAGTTGATGAAAAAACTTGCGCTGTGAATGGCTTGATAATTTTGCAGGTTTTTGGCGGAGCTAAAGAATCGCAAAAAGTAAAAAGTAAATTGAAAAAGATTCCGGGAGTTAAAATTAAGGAAATGATTTTTTAAGACCTCACCCTAACCTGCCTGCACCAACGGCGACCCTTTGGGTCCGGCAGGCAGGCCCTCTCCTTAGTAAGGAGAGGAAATAAAAAAGCGGCTTAGGAGCCGCTTTTTAGTTAGATCAGTTAAACCACCGGCGTCAGCCGGTGTGTGCGTTTCAAAGCGTAGCTCTTGGTATAATAAAATCACCCCAAACAGAAAGGAGGTGATTTTATGTTAATTAACCAACCAAAAAAGCGGATTGGTATATATCAACTCGGTCATTGTACTTACCATTGCGATTATCATATAGTTTGGACACCAAGATATCGTGGTAAAATATTGACCGATATCTTTATTAAACAAGAATTAAAGAGAATGTTCAAGGTGATAGCCAATTGGAAAGGATTAAAGCTCAGAGCTTGGCATATCGGCGATGAACATATACATTTGCACATTACCATACCACCAAAGTACTCCGTAGCTTATATTATTCAAATACTCAAAAGCAAAACTTCAGGCTGGATAAAGAAAAAAACCAAGAAATTTCCCAAAGGAGTGCTTTGGGGCCGAGGTTATTTTGTCTCTACTATTGGAATAGCGGAGCTTGCCGTTGATCGTTACATTAAAAATCAACAACATCATCAAATTGACATGGAACAATTAAAGCTCCTTCGCTAAGCCAAGCTCCGCGCCGGCGTTTTAGCCGGCAAGAAGAAACCACCAGCGTTAAAGCTGGTGGTTTTCATTTATGAATTATTTTTTTAGTTTCTTTTTCTCCTTCTTCAATTATTTCTTTGGCTTTAAAAAAATCATACCAACCATATTGTCCCACCTTGGGTTTGATGATTATCTGGGCCTTACTGCAATTGGCCGCGGCTAGATGGTGGCGAAGCAACAGAAGACTGCTATTGATAGTGTCAAAAAGATTGGTGGTGTGTTTTCTTTTTTGAGAAAAATAATCAGCGTCCAGATTTACCGCAATTACCAAATCCGCACCCACAGAAAATAGTGGCTCTACCGGAACAGGTAAAGAAAAACAACCATCTATCAAAACTTCTTTTTTTGTATTGACCGGATTGAAAATTATCGGCAAAGATGAACTGGCGCGCAGAGCGGGAATAATTTTTCCGGACTTAAAAATTTTTGTTTTGGCGGTGGTAAAATCAGTGGCGGTCACTATAAGTTTTTTAAAGAGGTGTTTAAATTCCAAATCACCCAGTTCTTTTTTTAGAAAAAGAGAAAATTTTTCTCCACCAAACAAGCCATCTTTAAATTTTGGATCAAGTAGAGAAAATATTTTTTTCCAATCAGTTACAGTCACCAGTTTTTCCAACTTTTCTAAAGGTATACCGGCGGCATAAAAAGCCCCGACTATCGCACCCATACTGGTTCCGGAAATAAAATCTATCTTTATATTGTTTTTTTCCAGGGCTTTTAGTACGCCGATATGAGCAAAGCCGCGCGCACCTCCACCACCCAAAGCCAATCCTATTTTCATACAATTTATTTTTTATGTTTTTATTTTAGCAAAAATAAGCGAAGAAAACAAATTTTGATTAGACAAAAAGGGGTATATTTGGTAAAATAAGCAAGTATTTATGTATATTTGAAGATTATTTATGAGCATTTTTATAACTTTTGTTTTAATGGTACTCCTTTTTATTGTTTTGGGTTTTGGCGCTGATTTGGTAGTTTTTAACTTGAAAGAAATAGGAAATAAATTGGGTTTAAAATTGTTTTTTTTAGGGATGATTTTGGGTGTGGTAACCAGTTTACCGGAATTGGCGGTAGGAATAAACTCCGCCACTCGCGGATTGCCGGCTATTTCCGCCGGTAATTTGTTGGGTGGAATTATAGTTTTGTTTGGTTTGGTTTTGGGAACTAGTTTGCTTTTGCACAAAGAAGTAAAAACTGATGGTGAGATCAAAAGCTTTTTACCGGTGGCCCTTATCATTATTTTGCCCATTTTTTTGAGCCTAGATGGAAAACTTGGTATTTTTGACGGCACTTTGATGATTTTGGTTTACTTGATTTTGCTTTGGTTTATTTACCGACAAAGTAAAATTTTAGAATTACCAACAGTGGAAATAGTGGTTGAAAAAACCGTAAGCAAAGAAATAGTTTATGTTTTTTCGGGCTTGGTATTGATAATATTTTCTTCCAGTTTGATAGTTAGATTGGCGGAACAGCTTTTGACTATTTTTTATATTTCACCTCTTTTAGTAGGTTTGTTGATTTTTGCCATCGGAACTAACTTGCCGGAAATCACCGTGGCGTTTAAGGCCTGGCGCAGAAAAAGCAGTGAATTATCGGTTAGTAATCTTATCGGTTCCGCAGCGGCCAACATTTTTGTTTTGGGAATAGTTTCTTCTTTGAGCGAGATAAATATATTGCTTAATAAAGAATTTTTATTATTGTCCGGCACATTAATAATTTTATCCATATTATTTAGTATTTTTTATAAAACAGGAAAGAAGTTTTCCAATATTGAGGGCTCTGTTTTATTGGCTATTTATTGTTTGTTTTTATTTTTACAATATTATTTGATTTTTTAACATGAATATTTTATTGATAGCTTATTTTGCACTGTTTTTTTATTTGGGGTTTAGAAATTACAAAACCGCTCTTTGGTTGTTTTTAGTTTTTTTACCGGTTTATTTTATCAAAATCTCTCTTTTTGGCCAGTCTTCAAATTTGTTGGAACTGACTTTTTTTGCTTTATTTTTTTCTTGGTTTATTTTTTATTTTAAAAATGATTGGCAGGTTTTAAAAAGATTTTTCAAAGAGAATAAATATTTTAGTTTAGGAGTTTTTATTTTTTTGATGTTAGCTTTTATTGCTGCTTTAAATAATCAGTTTTTTATTCGCGGTTTAGGACACTGGCGATCTTATTTTTTGGAGCCGATAGTTTTTTTCTGGATTTTGATAGCCAGAGGACAGAATTTCAAAAGTAAAGAATTATTATATGGTTTATTTTTTGCTTCTCTTCCAGTTTCTTTATTCTCTATTTTTCAGATGATTACCGGAAAATTTATTTATACGCCGGAGTGGTCTATTTTGGCCACTCGTCGAGTAACTGCATTTTTTACTTCTCCCAACGCGGTAGCACTTTTTTTGGAAATGATTTTGATTTTAGCCGGAGCTTATTTTTTGTTTTTGAAAAAAGAAGAAGACAAAAAAGAAAAAAGCTTTGCTTTAATTGTTTTTGTTTTAGCCAGTTTGGCGATTTTATTTTCTTTTTCTCAAGGTGCCTGGGTGGCTTTGTTTGTCGGCTTATTGGTGTTTTTGTTTTTGATAGGCTATAAAAAAATAGTCATGGGCTTGGTTTTTTTGTGTATGCTCGGTGTATTCATTTTTCCGCCAGTGCGAGAGGTGTTGATATTTGCAGATAAAGCCGGACAAAATCGGTTGATTTTGTGGCAAAAAACGCAAGAGTATTTGATATCTACGCCCAAGAGATTTATTCTTGGCACGGGATTACGTCGTTTTTATGGAGAAATACAGATGCCTCTTGCCAATGTAGTGATGGAGCCGCTTACTTATCCTCATAATATTGTTTTTAATTTTTGGTCAGAAATCGGATTATTTGGAATGTTTTCTTTTTTCTTTATATACTTCTTTTTGGTAAAAACCAGTTTTGATATTTATACAAAAGAAAAAATTATTGGTGCAGGATTGATTTGTGCTTGGTTGGTTTTTTTCATTCATGGTTTAGTAGATGTACCATATTTCAAAAATGATTTATCATTTTTATTTTGGATTTTAGCGGCTTTAACTTTTTATTCTAATCGCGAAAAAGTATGATGGAATATATTTTTCGGTTGTCCATGGCTCCGGGGGTAATAATGCATGAATTGTCTCATGCGTTATTTTGTATTTTTAGCGGGGTAAAAATTTATAAAATAAAATTGTTTTCTTTCAGTCGCAGAAGCAAGATCGCCGGTTATGTACAACACGCGGAACCGGAAAGTTTTTGGCAGAATTTTTTGATCACTTTTGGACCGCTGATAATCAATTCTTTGATTGTGCTTTTTTTAGCAGCGCTTATCAAAGCACCTTATTTGGTGTGGCAAAACACGCTTTATGCTTGGCTTGGGTTAGTCTTTGGTTTACAAGCCATTCCTTCTCCCGGTGATGCGCAGTCGTTGTTTGGTGCGGCCAACAGACGGGTTTTGCGTAACCCGCTTATTTTATTGGCGTACCCGTTTGTTTTTTTGATTTATCTTTTGAATTGGTTGAAACGTCTCAATATTGATTTGATTTATGTGATATTTTTATTTTGGCTTGGTAATATTGCACTAAAAGGAGGAATTTAAAAAACAGTCTCTGTAGAGACTGTTTTTTATTATCTAATATTTACAGATTCTTCTTTATAAACTTCTCTTCATTAAACATTAAAACCAAAACAATCAAAAATGCCACCAAAAAAGCCATAAAAAAATGACCCAAACCAATAGCCATTCCTACCGCAGCTATTATCCACATTCCAGCGGCCGTGGTTAAACCGGAAACTTTGTCATCTCTGTGTAAAATTGTACCAGCACCCAAAAAACCTATACCAATCACTATTTGCGCTATTATTCTGGCTGCGGAATCAGACGGAAAAGAAAGAAGTGCCAAAATAGTAAATAGAGCCGAACCCCCGCAAACTAAAGAATAAGTTCTTATTCCCGCTGCTTTGCCAATTCTTTCTCTTTGAATTCCCACTAAAGCTCCGATTAAAAAAGCGCCAAAAATCTGGCCCACATAATAAAGATCTTTAATAATCAAAGACCAGTCTATATTTTGCATATAATTTTAAATTAAATTTTTATTTAGTATAACACTTATTGACTTTATTGTTAAGTTTTGATATACTATCACTTGCATTTCTTTGTTCACCTTACAAAGGTGTAATTAAAGGGCCCATAGCTCAGCTGGTAGAGCGGCGCCTTTGCAAGGCGAAGGTCAGGAGTTCGAATCCCCTTGGGTCCACAAGTAACACAACAATTTGTGTTGCCATACAAAAAGCCGAGGTAGCTCAGTGGTAGAGCGAAGGACTGAAAATCCTTGCGTCGCGAGTTCAATCCTCGCCCTCGGCACATATAGTTTAAATTTCGGGGTGTAGCTCAATTGGCTAGAGCGCTTGGTTTGGGACCAAGAGGTTGCAGGTTCAAGTCCTGTCACCCCGACTAAAAATAACAGCAGATTTATTCTGCTGTTGTTTTTATTTGTGTTTGAGACAGGGCTTGAACGGGAAAGGGAGAAAACGGGAGTTTTCTCATTTTGAGGAAAGGTGTTGGAAAACCCGAAGGTTTTCCAAAGCGCAGTCACGACTTTATGTCGGGGCGAGCAGTGAAATTGTCCTGTCACCCCGACTAAAAAATCCGACTGGTTTTGTCCAGTCGGATTTTTTTATAATTAATAAAAATTTTTATTCAATCGCCGGAACATCCTCATCATCTCCCATTTCAGCCACTTCTCCGCTTTCTACCGCCTTCATAACTTCTTTTCGGATGGTTGCGATAAGTTTCGGATTATCTTTTAGATATTTTTTGGCGGTTTCGCGACCTACACCTAGTTTTTCTTCGCCAAAAACATAACTATTTCCTTTTTTCTGTATAACTTTATAAAGCACACCAGTATCAAGCACATCGCCGGAAACGGAAATGCCTTCGTTATACATAATATCAAATTCACAAGTGGTAAACGGAGCGGCGACTTTATTTTTTACGATTTTTGTTTTGACACGATTGCCTATAATTTTATCACCTTGTTTTATCTGAGCACTGCGACGTACTTCAATACGCACAGAGCAATAAAATTTGAGAGCCAAACCACCGGTAGTAGTTTCCGGATTGCCAAAAAATACGCCGATTTTATTTCTGATTTGGTTAATAAAAATAACCATGGTTTTACTTTTACTAACAATGCCGGTTAGTTTACGAAGAGCCTGAGACATCAGACGAGCTTGTAAGCCCATATGAGAATCTCCCATGTCACCTTCAATTTCAGCTTTAGGTACTAGGGCGGCGACAGAATCTATTACTATAACATCTACAGCATTGGAACGAACCAGGGTTTCTACGATATCTAGAGCTTGTTCGCCGGTATCAGGTTGCGAAATAAGTAACTCGTCAACTCGAACGCCGATTTTACGAGCATAATCAGGATCTAGAGCATGTTCAGCATCTACAAAAGCGGCAATACCGCCGATTTTTTGTACTTCAGCCACAATGTGTTGAGCCAAGGTGGTTTTACCTGAAGCTTCCGGACCATAAATTTCAATGATTCTTCCGCGTGGTACCCCGCCAACACCAAGAGCGATATCAAGCGATAAACAACCGGTGGAAACCGCATCCACTTCCATTTTTTTTGCTTCACCGAATTTCATGATAGCACCGTCACCAAATTTTGTTTTGATTTGATCAATGGCGCTTTCTGCAGCCTTGAGTTTATTTTTTACCTCCTCTGAAATTTGTGCTTTAGCCATAATTTTTTCTTTTTTTAAAAAGTTTAATTAATTTAATTATTATTTTTGGTTACCACGTGCCTGATCACAGTTGTTGTTTTTCCGTGTTTTTTTGTGGCAGAAATTATTATAGTATTTAGACCTTCTGATAAATCTATAACAGACTCAAACTGCCCTTTTTCATTGATCATTATTTCTTTTCCATTCACAGTTAAGCGAGATTCTTTTTCTGTTTCTCCTTGAATTAATATTGTTAAATCTGAAACAGCCTGTCCTTCTATAGGGCTTAAAACCATGAGTTTAGGCGGAGTAAGAATACCTTTTATTTGAAAACCGATATAAGTAAAAAAAGCTAGAATAATCAAGAAAACAAAAACATTTCTTAAAAAGATGGAAATACTGGTTAAATAATATTTTTGATAGCTTCCGGTAGGGGTAGTAGAAATTTTTTCATGCTTAGTTTCTTCTTTGAATTGTTTTAAAAAATCTTCACAATCTAGGTTTAGCGCTTGGCAATATTCTCGGATATAGGCGGAGCGATGAGCTTTGGTTTTTGGTAGTAAAGAATATTCTCCTTTCTCAATCGCTAAAAGATATTTTTTTTCAATATGGGTTGTTTTTTCTAAATCCTCGATAGTTAAATTTTTTTCTTCACGAGTTTTTTTGAATTTTGACCCAAGATATTCAGGTGAATTTAATTTTTTACG
Organism: uncultured bacterium; assembly: GCA_937903605.1. Lineage (GTDB taxonomy): Bacteria > Patescibacteriota > Patescibacteriia > Magasanikbacterales > GWA2-37-8 > JAKLGL01. The sequence continues at coordinate 262,921 of CALCZC010000007.1, read as the reverse complement.
ACAGAAAACAGCCATAAGGAAATTTAGAAAATACTTATATATTCATCTTTTTTTCCGCTCTTGGTAGAGTTTTTACCTTTTTTAATATTTGCTTCTTCCTTCCCATTCTCTTCTTCTTCTTCTTCTTCTTCTTCTTCTTTGATCTCTTTCTCAGCTTCTTCCAAGATTGTTTCTTCAATTTCAATTTTTTCTTCTATCGCGGGTGTTTCCATTTCTTCCTCCGTTTCTTCTTCAACATTTTCCTCGACATCAGAATCCAATGTATTTTTAGACTCTTCCTCAGGTTCTGTGTTGCCTTCATCTTCTGCTTCTTCTTCAGTTGGATTTTGTTCTTCAACTATTTCTTCCAATGTTTTGTCGTCTTGTTCTTCTAGAACCTCTTCTTCGTTTTCAATATTGTCTGACTCTTCAATATGTTCAGTAGGTTCATAAGGTTTTGGTGGAGTAAAAACAGTTCCGCCAACACCCATTCTTTGTTCTGAAATAGGCATTTCGTTTTCCGGCTCAGGCATCAAATGATCAGTAAAAACTTCTCGGGGCTTGGCACCGTCGGCTGGACCTACTATACCAGCTTCTTCCATCTCGTCAAGCAGACGAGCGGCTCTGGCATATCCTACTTTTAAGCGACGTTGTAGTAAAGAAGCACTGGCTTTTCCTGATTCAATCACGATGGATCGAGCTTCGTTGAAAAGATCGTCACGGTCGTCGCTTCCCCCACCAAACATGGAAGAGGTTCCACCGATAGAACCAGATTTAGCAACGATACTTTCATCGTATTGAGGGGCAGTATCGCTTTTGATATGAGCAACAACTCTTTTCATTTCTTCTTCAGAAACAAAAGCTCCCTGAATACGCAAAGGTTTGGAAAGATCAGCGGTCAAGAAAAGCATGTCTCCACGACCAAGTAGTTTTTCCGCTCCTGGGCTATCCAAAATAGTACGAGAATCAATAGAAGAAGCCACAGAAAAAGCGATACGCGCCGGTATATTGGCTTTCATCAAACCGGTGATGACATCAACTGATGGTCTTTGAGTAGCAACAACCAGATGGATACCAACGGCGCGAGCCATTTGAGCGATACGGATAATACCGGCTTCCACTTCAGAAGCTGCCATAGCCATTAAATCAGCCAGTTCATCTACTACAAAAACAATGTAAGGCATCTTTTCTTTATGAGTAAGATTGTAAGAAGCGATATCGCGATTACCGGCTGCAGCCAAAGCATCAAAACGTCTTTCCATTTCACTAATAGTCCATTTTAAAGCAGCGACCGTTTTGGCCGGATCGGTTATTACCGGAGTTAATAAATGAGGAATGCCGTTATATAAAGTTAATTCTACGCGTTTGGGATCAACCATGATAAAACGTAAAGTTTCCGGAGAATTTTGATAAAGTAAAGATAGAATCAAAGTGTTAACGCAAACAGTTTTTCCAGAGCCGGTAGTTCCGGCAATGAGTAAATGCGGCATTTTTGGTAGATCGGCAAACCAGACTTTTCCGCTTACATCTTTGCCCAAAGCGAACATCATGTGGTGTTTACGACTCTTGTATTCAGGACTTTCCAATAATTCTCGCAAAGAAACCATAGCAACTTTTTGATTGGGAACTTCTATGCCCACAAGTGCTTTACCCGGGATCGGAGCTTCAATTCTTATCGGATGCGCTGCCAAAGCAAGTGAGAGATCGTTGCTAAGAGTGGTGATGCGAGTAAGTTTGATACCTTTGGCCGGCTTGAGAGAATATTGAGTAACAGTCGGACCGACACGAACTTCTCCCATTTCAACTTCAATACCAAAATTAAAAAAAGTATCTTTGATAATCTCAGCGTTGCTTTTGATATCACCGGAAGTCGGCTTGCTTTTATTGCTATAAAGCAGATCAATTCCCGGAGCTTTGTAATTGAAATTTGGTTTACTCAAAATAATTTCCGGTTTAGGTTCAGCCTCTGTTTCTTTTTTCTCAGCATTTTCACTTCCGGGTACAAAAGTTTTTCTTTCAAAAATTCTCTTTTCTTTATTTTTCATTTCTTCAACCGCTTCTTCAAAACTTTTTTCTTCCTCTTCTTCTTCCTCTTCATCACCGCTCTCTTCTTCGGATTCAAATTTGGCATGAGCTCCTTTGATACTAAATTTTATTTGAGCCTGTTTTGATTGGGGAGAAAAAAGTTGAGTAATCGGTGAAAAAAGCCAACCGACAAGTTTATGTCCAAACAAAACAAGATCGGATAAAGTTGTATTTAAAATAAAAATCAGAGAAACGATCAGGATGGCTAATAAAATAATCATACCACCCCAATAACCAACGTAGGAACCGAGTAACCAAGATAACCAAAAACCATAAAGACCTCCGCCATATCCCTGCATAGCCAAAACGAGCATGTCTTGCGGAGGAGACTGTAAGTGTACAAAAGAATTTATAGAAAGGAAAAACAATAGAACTCCTAAAATTTTTGGTAATTTGAAACCGTCTTCAAAGTTTTTTATCAAAAGAATCCCGATAAAAAGTAAAACTAGGGGAAATAAATATTTTACATAACCAAAGCCGATAGCCAACAGAGAATCCAAAAAATTTCCCACCACTCCGGCTAAATTAAAAAAGCTTAATATGGAAAGAGCACTTAAGACAAACAAAAACAGAGCCAGTAAACCACGGCTGATTTCTGGATTAAAATCAAACTCTTCTTGAGGTCTGAGACGTTTTCTTACCATAAAATTATGTTATTATTATAACACATTTAGAGTCTTGACAAAAGGGGATAAATAGTGTATAATATGTCGTTAAGTTCTTTATTTTATCAATTTTTTCAGAGGAGAAAAAGATGGGAAAACAGAAGAATCAGAAAAAGCGCATTAAGGTGCGTATGTCCGAACCGGAGAGAACTATGTTTTTCCGGGGTGGACAACACACCCCAAAAAAAGGCAAAGGAAGAAAATTTAACCGTGCCCAGGAGAAAGAAAGGGCGCATCATGACCGCAATAGCGAAAGCTAGCGGTCTTTTTTTATCAAAAAAACAAAACCACCTAAACAAAGGTGGTTTTTTATCCATATTAAGCTGCGGGACGAGATGCATGTTTTAACTTACGGGTCACTGCTTTAAAACATCCCTAGAACAAAATATAAAAATAATTGTTGTAGGGAGGAGAGAGTTTTGTTTCAAAGTATTAGATCCGGTTGAGACATCAGCTCATCCGCAGCTTAATACGGACAAATTTTAAAAATTATTACTGCATATAATAAAATTTCTTTTTTATTATGTCAATTATAGTTGGGGATAAAATTATTTTCTGCTTATTTTAGCCAAATTTTTATTAACAGACTAAAAAAGTATGTTTTTTAGCTAAAATAAGCAAAAATTATAAAATAATAGTACTTTTTATTTTAATTTAGCCAAAAAATTAATAATTTTTGACCAAAGTATGATTGCTTATAGGGCACCGAAGCAGTATCTTCTAGTACCCTGTGGATAAACTGTGTATAAAATGTGTTTTTTTGTATAATTTTAGGCGAATTTTAGAGATTCTTGACAAAATTTTAAAAACCATTTTTCGCTTGACAAAAAGAATTTTTTCCAGTATAATGAGTCCATCAAGTTATCATCTTAATATTTTTGGCTAATTTTAGCCAAAAAATGTGTGGCTAGATTTTATTTTTAATCTAAGCTGCGCGCAAGGTAAAAATTTATTTCATGCTAACCTTGCTTTTTGTAAAAAAATAAGAAAAAAAATCCAAAACCCGACTGAATGGGCTATTTTTTGTTGTCTGAAAAAGCTTTTTTTAAAAATTAAATAAAAAATTAAAAAATTAAATAAAAATTTATAGAAACTTTCTATGCCTATTTATAAACGCAACCAAAAAATCGATCCGGAACGCAAATACTTAACCACTAGTCGTGATGCGGTACCGTTTCCTGATTTGATAGAGGTGCAAAAAAATTCCTATGATTGGTTTTTGAAATTTGGAGTAAAAGAATTGTTTGAGGAAGTTTCTCCGATTACTGATTTTTCCGATCGTAATTTGGAACTTTATTTTGAAGATTATTATTTGGATGAACCGAAATTTGATGAGATGACTTGTCGTGATAGAGATATGACTTATGAAGCTCCATTGCGTGTCCAAGTTCGTTTGAGTAATAAAACAACCAATCTCAACAAAACCCAAGAAATTTATTTGGGTGATTTTCCAGTGATGACCAATAGAGGAACTTTTGTTATCAATGGTATTGAAAGAGTTGTGGTTTCTCAACTTATTAGAAGTGCCGGCGTTTATTTTTCTGCAGAAAATGTCCGTGGTCGTCGTTATTATGGAGCCAAAATTATTCCGAATCGTGGAGCTTGGCTCGAAATTGAAACTGATCAAAACAATGTTTTGTGGGTAAAAATAGATAGAAAAAGAAAAGTTGCCGTAACTTCACTGTTGCGTGCTTTCGGTTATGAAACAGACGAACAAATTTTAGAACTTTTCAAAGATGTAAATATTCATCCTAGTATCAACTTTATAGAAAATACTTTGAAAAAAGATTTGGCAAAAAATTCCGACGAAGGTCTTATTGAAGTTTATAAAAAAATTCGTCCCGGTGATTTGGCTACCGCCGATAACGCCAAGAGTTTGATCCATGCTATGTTTTTCAATTTTGACAGATATGATCTTTCTCCGGTTGGTGTTTATAAATTTGATACCAAATTTGATTTAAACTTAAACTACGAAGATTATAATAAAAAAGAAAACAGAGTTTTTTCTCCGGAAAAATTGGCTTTGGTGGTAAAAGAAGTTATTCGTCTCAATGTTACTCAAGATGAAGCTGATGATATTGATCACCTCGGCAATCGTCGTATTCGCGCGGTAGGGGAATTGGTACAAAATAGACTACGTGTTGGTTTGGCTCGTATGGAACGTATCATTCGTGATCGCATGAGTACTTATGAAGCTGAACAGTTAACCCCAAATAAATTGGTTAATGCTCGTCCGGTTATTTCCGCTGTAAAAGAATTTTTCATGAGTTCACAACTTTCTCAGTTCATGGATCAAACCAATGCTTTATCCGAACTGGAACATAAACGTCGTTTATCCGCTCTTGGTCCGGGAGGTTTGTCTCGTGATAGAGCTGGCTTTGAAGTTCGCGACGTTCATAACACTCATTATGGTCGTATTTGTCCGATTGCTACACCTGAAGGTCCGAACATTGGTTTGGTTAACCACCTATCTTGTTTTGCCAGGGTAAATGAATTTGGTTTTATTGAAACTCCTTATCGTAAAGTTCTCAAAGAAGTAACCAATGATCCGACTTTGACCGAAGGAGAAGTGCTTCGCGGAGAAATGGAAGGCTATAAAGATGGAACCAAAATTACCAAAGAAGTAGCGACCAAACTTGCAAAAAGCAAAGAAAAAACTGTTCCGGTTAAACCTAGAGTAACCAATGAAATAGTTTTGTTAAATTCTTTTAAAGAAGAAAAAGCAGTTACTGCTCCGGCAACTACCAAAGTTGATGAAAAAGGTTATTTTACAGAAGAATTGGTTTCCGCCAGAGTTTATGGCAAACCTCAAGTTACCGAAGCTGATAATATAGATTATATTGACGTCTCTTCGGCGCAAATTATATCTGTTGCTACTGCTTGTATTCCATTTTTGGAACATGACGATGCTACCCGCGCTTTGATGGGTACAAACATGCAACGTCAAGCTGTGCCTTGTATTAAACCAGAACCGCCATTGGTTGGTTCCGGTGTTGAAAAAGAGGCAGCCCGTAATTCCGGTTATGTTTTTTATGCTGAAACCGACGGTGAAATTACTTCCGTTTCTGGAGATAAAATAGAATTAACCACCAAAAAAGACGAAAAAATAAATTACGTTTTACGTAAATTTCAAAGATCAAATGCTGCCACCTGTATTAACCAGCATCCGGTAGTAAATGTGGGTGATAAAGTCAAAAGGGGCGATCCGTTGACGGACGGTCCTTCTATCAGTGAAAACGAGCTGTCTCTTGGTCAAAATGTTTTGGTGGCTTATATGATTTGGGATGGGTTCAATTATGAAGATGCGGTTATTATTTCAGATCGCTTGGTAAAAAAAGATCGTTATACTTCTATCCATATCGAAGATTATTTTGTAGATGTTCGTGAAACCAAACTTGGACCAGAAGTTGTGACCGCTGATATTCCGAACGTGTCTGAAGAAAAATTAAAAAATTTAGACAGCGAAGGTATCGTTCGTATCGGTGCCAAAGTAAGATCGGGTGATATTTTGGTCGGCAAGATTACTCCCAAAGGTGAAACAGAATTATCAGCTGAAGAAAGATTGCTTCGCGCGATTTTCGGTGAAAAAGCTCGTGATGTTCGTGATTCTTCTTTGTATTTAGAACACGGTGAACACGGTAAAGTTATTGATATCAAAGTTTTTTCTGCGGAAAACGGAGATAAACTTGAACCGGGTGTTATAAAAAGAGTTCGTGTGCGTGTAGCGGATATGCGTAAAATCCAAATTGGTGATAAGATGTCCGGTCGTCACGGTAATAAAGGTGTTATTTCTCGCGTAGTTCCGGCTGAAGACATGCCATTTTTGGAAGATGGAACTCCGGTGGATATTATTTTGTCGCCATTGGGTGTTATCTCTCGTATGAACCTGGGTCAAATTTTGGAAAATCATATGGGTTTGGCAGCCAACTCTATGGGGGTCAAGGTAGCTACTCCTCCTTTTAACGGTATTACTGAAGATCAAATTCATGAAGCTTTGATAAAAAACGGTTTTACGGTTGATGGTCAATCAGTATTGTATGATGGTCGTACAGGTGAAGCCTTTGATAATAAGGTAACAGTTGGTTACAACTATATGTTGAAACTTAACCACATGGTTCAAGATAAAATTCACCAACGTTCTATTGGTCCATATAGTTTGATAACTCAACAGCCGCTTGGTGGACGTGCTCAATCAGGTGGTCAGAGATTTGGGGAGATGGAAGTCTGGGCCTTGGAAGCATATGGCGCAGCACACTTATTACAAGAAATGTTAACTATCAAATCCGATGATGTGCCGGGACGTAGTAAAGCTTATGAAGCTATCATCAAAGGTGAAGAAATCAAAGCGGTAAATACTCCAGAATCATTTAATGTGTTGGTTAGAGAATTGAAAGGTTTAGGCTTGGATGTAGAATTACTAAAAAATAAAGATGGGGAATATATAAAAGTCGAAGAAACTTCTTTGTTCAATCCGCCGACTATGGTAAACAAAGAAGAGAATCCGGAAGGTGCGATTGATACGACAGCAAAAGAAGAATAATTTATAAATCAAATAACCTTTCTTAAATAATATGTATCGCAACACTACCAACGTCATTGACTTTGACGCGATTCGTCTAAAAATCGCTTCTCCGGAAGCAATACGCAGTTGGTCTCATGGTGAAGTTCGTAAACCTGAGACAATAAACTACCGTACTCAGAAGCCAGAAAAAGGCGGCTTGTTTGCCGAAGAAATTTTTGGACCAACCAAAGATTGGGAATGTTATTGTGGTAAATATAAAAAAATTCGTTATAAAGGAATAGTTTGTGATAAATGCGGTGTAGAAGTTACCACTTCTCTTGTTCGTCGCGAACGCATGGGTCATATTGAACTTTCTACCCCGGTAACACATATTTGGTTTTTACGTTCTGTACCAAGTAAAGTCGGTCTAGTTTTGGATTTGAGCCCCCAAGCTTTGGAAAAAGTGGTTTATTTTGCTTCTTTTGTTATTACTCATGTTGATGAAGAAGGAAAAAAACAAACTTTTGATTTATTACGTCAAGAATATAAATCTAAAAAGAAACAAATTGAAAAGGAAACCGAGGTTGCTATCAAAAAAGCCAATGACGAAAAACAAGGAGCTGAAGTTTTGGAAAAAATTCAAGCTGAAGGAAACAGAAAAATTACCGCACTTGATGCTGATTTCCAACAAGCTGACAAAGAGCTCAAAGAAATTGCTGTTTTACGCATAGTTTCTGAACAAAAATATCAAGAACTTTCTTTGCGTTACGGACATTTGTTTGAGGCACAAATCGGTGCCGAAGCCGTTTACAACCTACTTTCCCGAGTAAATTTGGAAGAAACTTATAAAAAATTAACCGAAGAACAACAATCGGCCAAAGGTGCCAAGTTGGAAAAAATTATTCGTCGCAAAAAATTATTAAAAAATTTAATATCCAATGAAATTCGTCCGGAATGGATGATTATGAAATGTTTGCCAGTAGTACCGCCGGATCTACGTCCGATGGTTGCGCTTGATGGTGGACGTTTTGCCACTTCTGATTTAAACGATTTGTATCGTCGTGTTATCAATCGTAATAATCGCTTAGAAAGATTACTCGAGCTTAATGCGCCAGAAGTTATTTGTAGAAACGAAAAACGCATGTTGCAGGAAGCTGTAGATGCTTTGATTGATAACAATGCCCGTCATGCTAAAACTGTTACTGCTTCTACCGGTCAAAAAAGACAGTTACGTTCATTGGCCGATATCCTCAAAGGAAAGCAAGGACGTTTTCGTCAAAATTTACTTGGTAAACGTGTTGATTATTCCGGACGTTCGGTTATCGTTGTCGGTCCGAACTTGGATTTGGATGAATGTGGTTTACCAAAACGTATGGCGCTTGAACTTTTTAAACCGTTTATCATGGCGGAAATTATCAAAATGGAACTGGCTCATAATGTTCGTTCTGCCAATCGTTTTATTGAAAGCGAACGTGATGAGGTTTGGGATATTTTGGAAGAATTGACCAAAAAAACTCGTGTTCTTCTCAATCGTGCTCCGACTCTGCACCGTTTGGGTATTCAAGCTTTCCATCCACGACTTATTGAAGGTAGTGCTATTCAATTACACCCCTTGGTTTGTACCGCTTTTAACGCTGACTTTGACGGTGACCAGATGGCGGTGCATCTACCTCTGACAGTAGAAGCTCGTTGGGAAGCTGAAAATTTGATGGCAGCGGAAAAAAATATTTTGAAACCAGCTACCGGTCAACCAGTAGTAACTCCAAAGCAAGACATTGTGTTAGGTTGTTTCTATTTGACACATTTCCGCGGGGAAAAAGATGAAAAAGAAATAAAATATTTTTCTTCGGAAAAAGAAGCATTATTTGCTTACAAATCTCGCATTATTACTTTACATGAAAAAATCAGAGTTCGTTTTACAGATTTGAAAAAATTTCCTGAAGGGACTAATCCGCGTATTGAAACCTCGATTGGACGTATTATTTTCAATCAGGTTTTACCAGAAGAAATTTCTTTCATCAATGATGTTATTACCGTCAAGAAACTCGGCAATGTTATCTCTTCCTATTTGGAAATTTATGGTCAAGAAAAAACAGCTGCTTTTTTGGATGATTTAAAAAATCTTGGTTTTAAATATGGTACTAAATCAGGTTATTCCTTAAGTATGAATGACTTTCCAAAAATTGAAGCCAAAGCTGCTTTGATAAAAGAATGTGATGCGAAAGTTCGTGAAGTAGAAAATTTACGCAACGAAGGTTTGCTCACTCAAGGAGAAAAGCACGCTAAAATTTTGGAAATTTGGACTGAAGCCAAAGATAAAATTATTGCCAATAATAAAGAGATGCTTAACAAGGTTGGTCCAGTTTACGCCATGATCGAATCTGGTGCTCGTGGTTCTTGGGGACAACTCGGTCAGGTTATTGGTATGAAAGGTTTGGTGGCTTCTCCATCTGGCGATATTATTGAGCTTCCAGTTAAAGGTAACTTTAAAGAAGGTTTTGATTCTTTGGAATTTTTCATTTCTTCCCACGGTACTCGTAAAGGTTTATCTGATACCGCTTTGCGTACTGCTGGTGCTGGTTATTTGACTCGTCGTTTGGTGGATGTAGCACAAGATGTTGTAGTTTTGGAAGAAGATTGTGGTGCCAAAGAGGGGGAAGTGTTTACAACAGCTCAATCAGCAGAGATGGGCGAGAAATTGGCAGACAGAGTTGTCGGTCGTTATGTGGTAGAAGATGTAAAATCAGGTAATAAAGTTATAGTAAAAGCCGGTGAGGTTGTCGATGAAAAAGCTGCTCGCGAAATAGAAAAAAATAAAGTTGAATCTATCCATGTACGTTCGGTTTTCAAATGTAAATGTCCAAAAGGAGTTTGTCAGAAATGCTATGGTTATGATTTGTCTTATAATAAACCCGCGGAGCTTGGAGCTTCTGTTGGAATTATTGCTGCTCAATCTATCGGTGAGCCTGGCACTCAATTGACACTTCGTACTTTCCATACCGGCGGTGTGGCGGGAAGCGACATTACTCAAGGTTTGCCTCGTATCGAAGAAATCTTTGAAGTACGCTCTCCTAAACATCAGGCACTTTTGACTGATGTAGAAGGAAAAGTAGAAATAGAAGACGCAGATGGAAAAATTATAACTTCCGCCACCGGTAAGAAAATTTTTGAAGGTCGTCGTGGACAAAAAATAGTTAAAGTTCACTTTGAAGGAATGGATGAAATGAAAATTAGTGTTGGTAGCGAAGATGAAGTAATGGTTAAAAACGATGAGATGGTAGAACAGGATACTGTTTTGGTTGTTCGAGGATCATCGGGTGAAGAAATAAAAGCCAAATATGGCGGTCAAGTAAAAATTGAAAAAAATAAAATTTTTCTTTCTTACAATGGACCGAAGATCCGCGAGTATATTGTTCCGCTAGGTTATAAATTGTATGTAAAAGATGGAGATGAAGTAAAAAAAGGCGATCAGTTAACTGACGGTTCTATCAATTTACAAGAATTGTTTGAACTTCGCGGACGTCCGGCAGTTCAAAAATATATTTTGGAAGAAGTGCAAAATATATATTCTTCTCAGGGTCAGAAAGTTAATGATAAACACATGGAAGTTATTATTCGCCAAATGTTTAGTCGTGTTTATGTGGAAGATGCCGGAGATTCTGAATTACTACCTGGCGAGGTTGTAGAAAAAGCACATTTGGAATTTTGTAATAATCAAACCAAAAAAGACGGAGGCAAAGAAGCCGCAGGACGAGAGTTGTTATTGGGTATTACTAGAGTCTCTCTTTCTACTCAAAGCTTCCTTTCCGCCGCATCGTTCCAAGAAACCGCGCGTGTACTTATCAATACCGCGATTACCGGTAAAATTGATTATTTGGAAGGTCTCAAAGAAAATGTTATCATTGGTCGCCTGATTCCGGCTGGTACGGGGTTTAAGAAATAATTTTTGCTTAATTAAGCCTAAAAAAGTCCGTCTCAAACGGGCTTTTTTAGTTGCTTTTTAAAAGATTTGTTGGTAAAATAAAGATAGTTAATCTTTAAATCTTTCAATCTTTAAATCTTGTAATTTATATGTCTGGTCACTCTAAATGGCACAATATTCAAGGCCGAAAAGGCAAACAAGATGCACTGCGTAGTGCTATGTTTTCCAAATATTCAAAATTAATTACCATTGCCGCTAAAGGTGGCGGAGATCCGGATAAAAACTTTTCTCTTCGGATTGCGATAGATAAAGCCAAAAGTGTGAGTATGCCAAAAGATAATATTGATAAAGCGATTAAAAAAGGAACGGGAGAACTCAATGACGGAATCGTTTTAGAAGAAGCGCTTTATGAAGCCTTTGGTCCTGGCGGAGTGGCTGTGCTTATCAAAGCGGTTACAGATAACAAAAACCGCACTGTTTCGGAAATTAAACACATTTTAACCAAAAGCGGTGGTAGTATGGCCGGCCCGGGTAGTGTAGCTTGGATGTTCGAACAAATCGGGGTTATAAGACTAACAGCAGAAGAGTTAAAAAACAAAAATATTTCTCAAGATGATTTTGAAATGAGTTTGATAGAAGTTGGTGCGCAAGATATTAAAGTTGAGGAAGACGAAATAGAAGTGCTGACCAAAATAGAAGATTTACAAAAAGTTCTAGGTAAAATAAAAGAAATGAATCTAGAACCAAATAAATCGGGAATTGAATGGGTGGCTAAAGAAAAAGTGGAAATTCCGGAAGAAAATGTTGATAAATTGCAAAATTTATTCGGAGAGTTAGAAGAAAGAGAAGATGTGGAGGATTATTTTACTAACGCGAAGTAAACTGTGTAGAATGTATTATGTAGTATGTATTATGCGGTCTTGTCACATACATAATACTTAATACATGCTACAGGATACAAAAACACAAAAGATAGAATAATTTTTGAAAAAGTATAAAAATAAACAGCAAATAAAAAGTTATGAAAATTCTCGGAATAGATCCCGGCTATGGCCGGATGGGTTATGGAGTGATAGAAAAAAAACAAAGTGGTCAATGGAAAGCGCTTGTTTATGGTTGTCTAAATACTGATTCAAAGAAATCTTTTGTTTGTCGTTTGATGGAAATTAAAGAAAAAGTTGATGCTCTTAGTAAAAAATACAAACCAGAAGTTATGGGAGTGGAAAAATTATTTTTTTTCAAAAATGCCAAAACCGCGATGGATGTTGGGCAAGCCAGAGGAGCGATACTGCTTGCCGGGATTGAAAATAAAATGGAAATTTATGAGTTTACTCCTTTGCAAGTAAAACAAGCGATTACCGGCTATGGCAAAGCGGAAAAAAAACAGATACAAAAAATGACCGCTACTGTTTTGGGGTTAAAACAAAAAATCAGATCCGATGATGCTGCCGATGCCTTGGCAGTGGCTGTTTGTGCGGCACAAAGATTGTGGATGGAAAAAATTAAAAGCAGATAAGCTGGTAAGCTAGTAAGTCGGTAAGCTTGTAAATAATAAGGAAAAACACCCTAAAGGGTGTTTTTTAAAAATTATTTTACAAATTTAAACCTTGGAATTTTTTTGCCGTCAACTATTATTTCCTCGCAAAATTTTTCTTTTGGCCTTATCCAAATGGCATTTTTGCCAAATTCCGCGGAATCGTAAAGCGCTTTATAAACTACCAGGTCTTCCAGAGTATCACTGTCTTTACCGACAGCGATAACTTCGTATAAATTACCTTTAAAATGTTGATAAATACCTAATTGCAGATCTTCCATATGTTTAGTGTTCAAATAAAGTAGCGGTGTACATTAATATTACACCAAAAATAAAAACAACAAAAGAAAGCATGGATTTTTTGAGATTTGTTTCTTTGCGAATTTCCGGCATCAAATCCGAAGAGGCAATATAGATAAACCCCCCGGCGGCGAAAGGCAGAAGATAAGGAATAATATTTTCTAGTTTAAAAGAAATAAAATAACCAACTATTCCACCCAAAAGCACGGTTAAGGCTACTAGAAAATTCACAAGCAGGGCTTTTCTTTTTTCAAAACCGGCATGAAGCAATACGCCAAAATCACCAATTTCCTGCGGTATTTCATGCAGGGCAATGATGGCAGTAGTAACCAAACCCAAACGAATGTCTATCAGAAAAGTACTGGCAATTACCAAACCGTCAATAAAGTTATGCAAAGAATCTCCAACTAGATTCATATAACCAAAAGTGTGTACTGGACATTCGCCTTTATGACAGTGACGCCAAAATAGGGTTTTTTCCAAAAGAAAAAAGAAAACAAAAGATAAAAGGGTGATCAAAAAAATCAACTCAGCATCGAGCTCGTGGGCGGCTTCGGGTAAAAGATGTAAAAATGCTCCGCCAATAAGCGCGCCGGCGGAAAGAGCTACTAAAAAAAGAGTTATTTTATTTAAGGTTTCTTTTTTTAGATAAAGTAAAAAGAGAGCTATCCAAACACAAAGAGTAATGGCTAGACACGAAAGAACAATTAAAAAAAGTGTGTTCATAATTTATTAAATTAAATATCAAAATTAAGGAATTAAATTTTCTTTTGTCTCTTTTTTGTAAAGGAAATAACAGAACAGTGAAGTAAAGAAAGCGCCAAAACCGTTAACTATCAGATCAGACATAGTATCTCGCAATCCGCTACCCTGATATGGTTTGCCAATCATTATTTCCGTATCCGGCAAATTCCATTTTTGATGGGCGGTTTTAAACAGGACATCTGATGTAAATTCAAGTATTTCCCAAAGTACCCCGGCGGTAACCGCTATGGTAAAAGCTAAAAAAGCCAAAAAACCAGGACGAATATTTAATTTATAGTGGAGATTTATTTTATACATGAAAATAAAACTGACAAAACCGATAATAATTCCGGCCAAAGTGTGCAATAAATCATCCCACCACCAAAAACGATAATACATATCAAAGCGAACACTGAAAAACATTCCCGCATAAACAAACAAAACAATAGTTATTTCCAAAATTTCCGGGATATTTAGTTTTTGGTGCTTGCGAATATAACCAGGTACGAAAGTTAAAAGCAGGGTTATCAAGGTCCAAAAACCCAGCTCCAATCTTTTGTAAAGTTCTTCAAAAACTTCTGTTTTGGAAACATCGCCGTCTAAAAATATTTCAAAACCGACAAAAAATAAGTTTAAAAGCAAAGAGATTAATAACAATAAACGGACGGTAATCAAAATACGGTCACGCCAACTTTTTTTATTTTGTTTTTCTGGGTTTTTTTCTAACATGTTTTATTTATTTTGATAGGTGTAGGATTTTTTCATCGCCTTCCAAAAAACATCTCGTTGAATACAATGCGGATTGCTCCCGTCGCAATCTTTGTTTTCCAAGATATTACCGTATTTGGCAAAAGTATTTTTGTCCTCATACATGTAAGGGTCTTTTTGCAAGTTGGCAGTAACGGCTGCATGAGCTTTGTCTACATTGCCGCTAAACTTACGCAATTCTTCCTCCATGCCTTTATTGTAAGCTCGGACTAAACCACGAAATTCAGCTGATTGAGCCTCTTTTTTGACTGTATCTATAGCTTCGCCCAAAATTGCGGTTACCGGAGCGGAAGCAGGAGAATCCACTAAATCAAGCAGTTCGCCAAAAGCTTCTTTCTTGGCTTCGTCCATTATTTTGTCATAGATTTGGTCTTTGATGTAACCTGTAACTCTATCAGCTTCACGCCCAAAATCCTGTTGCTTTTGACTGAGGCCTTTTTCTATAGCCGCTTGTCTTTCTAACATTCTTTGATAAAAAAGCAATTGTTCATCATATTTTTTTTCCGCTTCGGTTGGATTACTATTCCAAAATTTCAAACTATCAACAGCATTGCCAAATTTTTCATTCCAACGCAATTTTACTATTTCCGAGGGGTCCATATTTTCAATGTCATTTTTTGGATCATTTTTGTAAGCCAACATTTCACTTAGCGATTTATATTCTTGGTCGCTGAGCTTTTCTCCTTTTCCTCGCAGGCTATCGTTTAAGGCGGTTAAGGCATCTTTGGTTTTTTGATCAATTCTCCCGCTATAATAATCCATCGCCACTTTTTTATTCATGGGATCGGATAATGATTCGTAATCTTTTTTGTTTTTATCATCCATCACACCCAAATAGTCGTTTCTCTTTTTTTCCAAACCGTCCAATTGTTTTTGCAGTTCCGCGTCAGGATTGTTTTTCAACTCTTCTTTGAGTATATTTATCTGATCATCTATTTCCAAGACACTACCCGGTAATAAATAAGGACCAACTTGAGAAACACAACTTTTTTTATCAGCGCCGGATAGCATCAAACAACCTTCTGGATTTTTGAATTTTACCGAGGCGCCCAAAATACATTCTTCTTTAGTATATGAATAAAGACCACCTTGGATTTTATCGCAAGCGCTCAAATCACCGGTATTTTCCGCAATTCGCAAATAACATTTATCTCGTGGCGGATTTGAACCGTTAAAACCTTCACCTTTAATTTTAGCGCAAGTATCGGTATCGCCTTCTTGAACGCCGGCATTTTGATAACAATGATCAGGATCGTCAAAAAAACTGCACGCCCATTCATTTATATCTCCGATACAGCCGTTAAGAAACATAGGGGAGAGCAAAATAATCGCCACAGTAGTAACTTTTTTATTTAAACCTTTTTTAACCAAAAGTTTTATTATCAAAACGATAAGCCAAATCAAAGTCAAAGCAAAGATAAATTTGGCCGTAGAAAGTAGAGGGTAACCGATATAATTGATAACACCGCGAGCAATGTCAGTATATCTATTTTCAAAATAAACCAGCTGTCTGGCAAATAAATACCAAGGCAAAGCCATCAAAGCGGTTAAAAGTGGATAGATAAAAGTATTATTTTTTAGCTTAGTTTTGCGTAAAATCGCATAAATCAGATAACCTCCAAGCATGGATAAAAGACCAAAAATTAAACCTGCATAAATACTGTATTTGCTAAAAATAGAGATAACACGTTTGTCAGTAATATCGGAAAATTTGATAGTGGCCAGATCATAAGCGAAAAAATAAAAAACTCCGGCAAAAACAAGCCAAAAAATTAGCGGCAACCAAGCTGAATGTAAAAAACATTTTTTTGTTTTTTCTTCAACGATTTTTTCCGGATTGTTTTCAACAATCTCTTCTTTTTTTTGCAAATGTTGTTCGTCCATATTTTTTGATTATATTTTAAAATAGTTATTAAGTAATTTATTGATATTTTGTTCCTTAGTCCATTGTTTGGTCATCTTGCTAAACATTTTTTTATATCCTTGGTGGTAGGGTGTTCTTTTTTCTTTTCTACCAAAAAGTTTCATATAAGGTTGCCAGTTTTCAATCACGACATTGAAGGTTTCCGAAATTTTCCAAACATATTTCGGCTCTTTGCTTTTGATTTTGTCACGCTCCTCGATACCGTATTTGTTTTTTATATAGTCAAAGAAAATAAAATGTAGCATTTCGTGGGCTATGGTTAATCGCGGATCTAGCTTGTTTTGTTTATAAGGAAAGAAAAAAGTTTTTTCTTTTATATATCGGGGATACATGTGGTAAATAGAAGCATATCCGGTATATTTTCCTTTTGGCCAGGGGTGTCCCTGAAAGATTTTATCTATCAGGCGGTAAAATTTGTTTTCGATTTTTGCCCAGCGTTTTTTGGTTTCTGCCACGCCTTCCCGGATTTCTTTTTTATATAAATTATGGATGTGTTTTGTATATTCTGCTACCATTTTATTTCGTTCAACAGGGGTAAATTTTTTGTTGAGGATATACTGAAAGTTTAATGGTAAAAAGCGATCTACGTAATCACTGTATTTTATAAATCCTTGGGCACTACCAATTTCTTTTTTAATATTTATAACCAGCTTTAAATTTGGTTTCATATTTTTGCTTATTTAACAAAAAACTACTAAAATCTTATTAAGCATATCTGAATTTTAGTATATTTTATGAAAAAAAGCAACAAAGAGAGCCAAATTAAAAAACCCTCAAATTTTGAGGATTTTTTAATTTTTGACAAATAGTTGTAGGCTTGTTTAATACAATATCAATTTTTATTATTCTTTAAAATATGCGTCATCATATTCTTCGAGAAAACTTAATTTTAGATAATATTTTTTTGGATCAGTATGACCTTCACTTCCTTTTGATATATCAAATCCTAAACTTCGAAGTTTGTCTATAAATTTACCTTGTAATTTCATTGATACATTAGGATGTTTATCAAAATCAGGAATTAAAATTTCTTGCCTTTTGCTGTTGCAAAAGTGTGAAAGAGTGGCTGTGGTTATTTCACTTTTATTCATTTCTTGTATATTGTGAATTTTATTAATTATTTCATTAAATTTTAGCATCTCTTCCTCATCTAATAAATTTTTGGCTAATTCAATTTGTAAGCCAAGTACTAGTAGTCTATTTTCGATGCCACTTCCTTTTAGTCCTTTAGGTGTTTGGTTAAGAAATTTATTAAAGCTTTCTTTTTTTGTTTTACTTAAATTAACAGCTAATACATCTTTAGTTTCTTTTGACGGTTCCACCGCACACAAATGTTCATGTAAATTTGATTCATTCATAAATTTATTTGTTATTAATTATAAATATTAGGTTAAATATAGCCATATACTTTATTAAAAATTTGTATATTTTATAAATAAAATATATACTAAACAATATATTATATATTACCTTTTTAATTTCTAAAATGCAAGAGTCTAAAGAAAAATTTGTAGTAGTAGTGCCAAATATTAGAAGCGCACATAATGTCGGCGCGATTTTACGCACGGCTGATGGTGCAGGAGTTGATAAAGTTTATATTACCGGCTATTCTCCATATCCACCTCATCCTAGTCTTCTCAAAGTGTCTCTCGGGGCGGAAAATTTCGTAAAATGGGAATATTGCAAACAAACTGGAAAATTACTTAAACAATTGAAAGAAAAAGGGTATAATATAGTAGCGCTGGAACAAACAAAAACCAGTGTGGATATGTTTTCTTGGAAACCAAAATTCCCTTGTGTATTGGTCTTTGGAAACGAAAAAACCGGTGTTACCAAAGACCAATTGAAATACTGCGACAAAGCGGTAGAAATTCCCATGCATGGGAAGAAGAACAGTTTGAATGTGTCGGTGGCAGCGGGAGTGGCGATGTATTACATCGCCGAAAATTACAAGATTACAAGATTTAAAGATTGCAAAATTGTAAATTGAAAATTAATTAAAAATTGTAAAATTAAAAATTAAAAATTTTTCACATGTCTAATTATACAATTCAACTATTCAGATACTTTTATAGCAACATCCCTCCTCTTTTTCCTAAAGAAGAAAAGGAAAAAATAAAAGAGGCGATGTGGCAATTGGAAACCAATCAATCGTTAACCCCACACCAAATAGAGGATACGATGATAACCTTCGGATATATTCTTTGGCCGTGGAATCAGGCCTATAAGGATTTTTTGACGATTGCGGAAAATGCTTACGGTGATGAGTTTTTACAACCATACTTATCTCCAGATTTAAAAGAAAAGTATCTTCATTACAAAGATTATGGTTTGAGTTTGCGTGATTTGCATTCCGGTCGTCCGGCCGCTTATTTTGAAAGTGAAGAAAGAGTGGAATTGTATAAAGCACTACTCAAAATGCAAGAAGATTTAAAAAAATACGTCAATCAACAAATTGCCAGCACAGAGAAAAAAAGATTTTTGGAAAAAGTGGATGAATATAATAAATTATTGGAACAGATCGAAGATAAATTGAAAGGTTTGCGAGAAATAGCCCTCAATGAACAGGATCACCCTATTTTGGCGGATGAAATCAGAGAAAAAATAAGAATGTTTGAATACGGCTTATGTTTACTTGGCCCGGAATTGAGTTTTCATTCCATATCCCAATCAATAGACTTTTTTACGGGGAGAAAAATGGATTTGAACAGGATGAGGGGGATAGAAGAAACAAGACAAATTAATTTTTATGATGAATAATATGAAAAAAATAGTAATTTTAACTTTTTTATTTTTGGTATTTTTATTAGCAGGTCAAAATGTTTATTCGCAAAAATATACCATGGAAGATTTGTGTCCAAATCCTTTGGATTGTACGATGAGAGGACCAACTTTGTTGCCTATTGAAGAAATTTATAAAATAGCTTCATCTGCTATTATGATTTCTTTAATTTTTATATTCCTTTTTTCTTTTTTAATATATTTTTTAGCAAATAATAATAAAGATAAAGAAAAAATAAGAAACTTGTGTTTAAAATATAAAAAAACTGCGTTTGTTGGTATAATAAGTTCTATTATTTTTTTTGTATTATTAATATTTTTAACAAAATTTAATGAATATATTAAGTTTTCAGATATTTTTTCACAAGGCGAATATTATCGGTCGCTAGTAGAGTGGGAATTTTATATAATTTCAGTTTTAGGTATATGTTTTTCCATTTTCTTTGTGATTAGTTTTATTTATTTTTTAATAAAATTAAGCAGAAAATCTTTAGATGTTTAAATTAAAATTATGAAAAAACTGCTTTTTATAATTGCTTCTGAGGGCTTCCAGCCAATGGAATATTTTGAACCAAAAAAGATTTTGGAAAATGCGGGGGTTGAAGTGATAACAGGAAGCGATAAAAAAGGAAAAGTTATTGCTTCTCGTACTCAAGAAATTGCGCAATCCGATATAAGTTTGGAAGAAATTAAACCGTCTGATTACGATGGAATATTTTTGGTTGGTGGACATGGAGCAGTAGAATATTTGGATAATGAAAAAACATATAAAATTTTTAGAGAGATTGCAAAGAGTAATAAACTCTGGGGAGCTATCTGTATTTCCCCGCGAATTTTGGCTGCTGCCGGAGTTTTGGCAGGTAAAAAAGCGACTGGTTGGGATGGAGATGGAGAATTGGGTAAAATTTTTAAAAAAGCCGGAGCGGAATATGTTGATGAACCGGTAGTTGTAGACAATAATCTCATTACTGCCACTGGGCCGAGTGCGGCATTGGCTTGGGGTGAAGCGATCTTGCAGAAACTATAAAATTTTTTAAAAGAGTCTCTTAAAACGCACAACTGTGCGTTTTTTTAATAATTAAGTACTTTTTGTCAGAAAAAAAATGACAATAAATTAGCTAAAATATAACATAAAATTGGCTTATTTATAATAAAAAATGAATATTTTTATAAAAATGGTACAAACCCCTTGACAAAATATAAAATATGTGTTATAATTTATCGTTCTTTAATAATAAACAACCACAGCCCGTTATTGGGCAAGGAGGAAGTCATGAAACCGTTCCTTTAGTGGGCCAAAACCCAACATATACTTCGCCTAGCGCCCTGTGCCTCAGGCCCGGCCGAACATGGCCCAAATCTGGAGGCTCCTTACTGATCAAGGTGGATGGTTAACCTAGATCATTTTTATGGGAAGCTTTGCTTCCCTTTTTTATTTAAAAACATCCTGACATAAATCAGGATGTTTTGTTTAGAGAAATTTAAGAGATTTTCTTTGGTGTTATATCGCTGTATCTTTTTATATAATTTTTTATATTATCTTTTTCCAACAACTTTGCATGTGAGCCGAAACTACTTATTACACTACAACTATTAGCAATGCCCCAGACTAGAGCATCGGCAATATCATGATCATATTGTCGTGCGGATAAATAACCGGAGGAAAATGCGTCGCCAGCGCCGGTTTTGGCCACTACTTTTACCGGAAATGATTCTATTTTCCAAATACCGTCTTGATTGCCGGTATAAGCTCCTTTTTCCGCATCGGTAATCACCACTTCTTTTGCTCCTAGAGCGAGTAATTTATGAATGATGGTAACAATGCTTTTTTCTTTTTGCCAAGTGGTATTTAAAATAATTTCCGCTTCTTGAAGATTGACTATCAGAACATCGGTTTTTTTGATAGTTTCCAAAACGCTATTCAAAGAATTTTTTAATTGAAATGATCCGGGATTATAAGCTAGACGAACGGTTGGGTGTTTTTTGAGATGAGTAAAAAGATTTTTTTGTAAAACTTCAAAACCGTCAGATAAAGAAGTGTAGTAAATCCAATCAGTTGCCGGGAGATTTTCCGGCCAAGAATATATTTTTTTCTTGTGTGAAGATAAAATAGTACGCTCACCTTTGTAATTGAGAACTATTGCAAAACGAGTTTCATTTTTAGGATTTAGCTTTGTCAATTTTGTATCTACACCATATTTTTTGAGTTCGGAAATTACAGTTTTACCATTAGCATCTTTGCCTAGATCGGTTAAGACAGCGGTAGAGAGCCCTAGTTTGCTAGCGCCAATAGCTACATTGACAGCATTGCCGCCAATATTTTGAAAGCTCTCACTAACCGGTACTTTGGCCGCATAATCCAAACACAAACGACAGGTTTTTTTATCAACACTGCATTCTACTTCTGCTTCATCAAGGATTATGTGATTATCAACGACCGCATCGCCGATGGTGATTAAGTTGAACATAAAAGAAAAATTTAAAGATTGAAAGATTACAAGATTGCAAGATTTTTAAAATGACCAAACCCCAATGACCAATGACCAATCAAATCCCAAATCCTAATGTCCAAAATTTAATCATTTAAGCATTGGTCATTCATTGGACATTGGGAATTGGAAATTGGGATTTTAATAAGTTGAACTACGATTTTAATTTGTTGTTTGAATTTTGTTTGATAGTTCCAACCGGTGTATGTATTCCCACTAGTATTTCCACAAACTCAACCATGCTAGCAAGAAATAATCCGCCCATGGCGAGTGTAAAAATTACATTACTGATCCAAAGGGCGTAAACAAGTAAACAAAAAGAACCAATTGCGAGTACGATATCTTGCTTTGTCTCGTGTCCTAAAAATACAGCGTAGGTAATCATGATGGCTCCGAGGCCGGCGATGACGTTGAGAATGATGTCGAAGAGAGGGATATTCATATGATTAAAGTTAATAGATACGAAATACGAAATAATACGTAATTACGAAACGAATTGGGTTCGTAATTTCGTACCGCCTTTTGGCGGAGTTCGTATTTCGTTATCTACTTTTGTTTATTAAGATACTCTATAGCTGCTAAGGCTGCCACCGTTCCTTGTCCTGCAGCTACGATAATTTGTTTATAGGGAGTGTCGGTAACATCGCCAGCGGCAAAAATCCCTGGCACATTGGTATGACAATTTCTATCAACAATAATTTGTTTAGCCCTGTCTTTTTCTACGATGTCTATAAATTCTGAATTTGGCACCATACCGACGTGGATCATCGCCCCTTCAATTGCTAATTCTTTTTCTTCTTTTGTATTGTCACGTAAATCGCGATATTTCAAACCAGCTAATCTATTTTCGCCGATAAATTCAAAAGTATCTGCATAATGGATAATTTCCACGTTAGGCAAATTTTTTACTTTTTCTATCAAAACATCATCGCCTGTTGGAAAGCCGAATTTTTTTTCAGGAGTATCGGGCTCGATAGTCATCAAGTGCACTTTTTGAGCAATACCACTCATCATGACAGCGGCCTCTAGTGCTGCGTTACCTCCGCCAAGTACGGCCACGGTTTTATTTTTGAAAAGAGGACCATCACAAACAGTGCAATAAGTAACTCCCTTATGAAAGAGCTCTTCTTCATTTTTTGCACCCAAATGTCGGGGATGAATACCGGTGGCAATAAGCACGGTTTTGGCGGATTCAGATCGTTCCTCTCCTTTGCTGTTACGAGCTTTTATACTAAAACCGACTTCTTCTTTTTGGATAGCAAAAACTTTCCAACCTTCTTCTATTTCTACACCATTGGCACGAACATGGGCGGCAAAATTTTGCGCCAATTCATAACCATAAATGTTTTTAATACCCAGCCAATTACTGACTTCTCCGGCATAAGCTACTTCACCACCGACATCGTGAGTAATAAGTTTGAAGTTAAGTTTTCTACGAGCTGCGTAAATAGCTGCACTGCAACCGGCAGCGGAACCGCCTATAATGAGTAAATCGAGCATAAATAAAATTTTCAATTTTTAATTTTACAATTTTTAATTAATTTTCAATTATCAATTTTCAGGCAGGCGTCATCCTGAGTGAAACGAAGGATCCCTTAAACAATACTTTGAAAAATAAGTTTAACTATAAGTGATTCTTCGCTGCGCTCAGAAAGATAGTTAGTTTTGAAATAGTTTTATTTTATTCTTTTTTCAAATTCTTTTTTTATTTTTTTTATATCTTCCGCCATTACTAGTTTTCCTCCAATACAAAATTCTACCACACCTGCTTTTTTAACTTCTTTTATATTCTCCAGATTTATTCCTCCGTCAGCCGCAATCAAAATATTTTTATTTTTTGCGGTAAAAGACTTTATTTTTTTCAAAACTGGTTTTATCAACTTTTGTCCTTGAATGCCTGGCTGGACAGTCATAAAAAGTACAGCTTCAATTTTATTCAAATACTTGGTAATCTTATCTATTTTTGTTTCTGGGTTTAAAACTAAACCCAATTGCCAGCCGTTTTTACGAACAACATTATCTATTTTATCAAAATTATTTTTCAAAGTTTCGGCGTGAATATAAACACGAAAAATATTTTTTACTTTTTCCCATTTTTTCAGTTCTTTTTCCGGATCTTTTACCATCAAGTGAAGTTCTAACAAACAGGGGAGAGATAATTTGTTGATTTGTAAACGTTCTTTGAAAGTTTTATTTTTGACAAATCGTCCATCACAAATATCTATTTGGACAAGTGGAAAAATATTTTTAACTTTT
Organism: uncultured bacterium; assembly: GCA_937903605.1. Taxonomy (GTDB): domain Bacteria; phylum Patescibacteriota; class Patescibacteriia; order Magasanikbacterales; family GWA2-37-8; genus JAKLGL01. Next base: position 238,973 of record CALCZC010000007.1, on the reverse strand, counting down.
TTTATTTGCGATTTAAAATCGGAAAAATTATTTAACAAGATAGCAGGAACAATTTGCATATTATTTTTCTAGATCGGATATTTTTTTATTTCTTCGAATAAATCTTTCCTCGCCGGAAAATTCAGTATTTAAAAAAGTTTTGATAATAGCAGCGGCGTGATCTTTGGTCAAAAGTCTGCCTGCCAAACATAAAACATTGGCGTCGTTGTGTTTACGCCCGAGTTCGCTTCCAGAAATACTATAACCGACAATCGCTCTGATGCCAGCGACTTTGTTGGCGGCTATACACATACCGTGTCCACTGCCACAAATCAAGACTCCTTTATTACCTGTTTCCAACACTTTTTTGGCTAAAGGGATGACAAAATCAGTGAAATCGTCCTGTTCATCATAGTTTTTGGCCCCCAAATCTTCAAACTCCATTTCTTGGTTTTTGAAAATTTGCTCCAATTCTTTTTTGAGTTTATGACCGGCATGGTCGGCGGCGATGTAGAACATAAGAGGTTGCAAAATTGCAAGATTTAAAGATTACAAGATTGTAATTTAATATCCTTATTATATAAGGTTTGTAGAGTTTTGGCAATTTATTAGAGATGTTGATAGTATTTAAAATAAATTGACAAATATTTTATAAATAGGTATTATTAGAACAAGTTAAAAACGCTAAGACTTGCTATCAACAAGGATCTTTTTTAGAGAGCGTTGGAGAAAGAAATTTGCTTATTTTAGCAAAAAATAGACTCTCCCGGTCGGGCCCGTAAAAACCACTAAATTAAGTATAAAGTTAAGATGGTACCGCCCTTAACCAGGGCTCTTAACACGCAACCGCGTGTTTTTTTATTTAAAAATTCACCCCTGTGAAATATCTTCCGCTGTGGCGGACGATCCTATCTACGATAGGATTTCACGGGGTAAAAAATTAAAAATTAAAAATTTTTTATTATGTTATACAACGCTAACGAAGAAGAAAATAAAATACTTGAATATTGGGACAAACACCAATGTTTTGAGAAATCTTTACAAAAAAATCCGGATTCCAAGCCCTATGCTTTTTATGATGGTCCGCCGTTTGCTACCGGTTTGCCGCATTATGGTCACATCGTGGCTTCTTTGATGAAAGATGTGGTGCCGCGCTATTTTACGATGCGCGGATTTAAAGTTGAACGACGCTGGGGCTGGGATTGTCATGGTTTACCAGTGGAAAATATTGTGGAAAAAGATTTAAGTTTAGGTGGACGTAAAGATATAGAAGATTATGGTATCGCAAAATTTAATGAAGCTTGTCGTAGTAGTGTCATGACCTATGCTAAAGAGTGGAAAAAAACCGTTCGTCGTATTGGTCGTTGGGTTGATATGGAAAATGATTACAAAACCATGAATGTGGAATTTATGGAAAGTGTTTGGTGGGTGTTTCGACAGCTCTGGGACCAAAATTTGATTTATAAAGGACACAAGCCCATGCATATTTGTCCGCGATGTAGCACCCCGCTTTCCAATTTCGAAGCGTCTCAAGGATATAAAGATATAAAAGATATTTCTGTAACGGTAAAATTTAAAGTTACAAATCCTGAAATTTTAGATTTAAAAGAATTATATATTTTGGCTTGGACCACGACACCATGGACATTGCCCGGAAATGTTTTGTTGGCATTGGGCGGAGATATTCAATATATAGTGGTAAAAGCAGAAGATACTCATTATTTGGTAGCAAAAGATAGAGCGGAAACGGTTTTCAAAGATATCCCGTTTGAAATAATCAAACAAATAGAAGGGGATCGTTTGACAGGTTTGAAATATGAGCCTTTATTTCCTTATTTTGCCAACACAGAAAATGCCTTTCGTGTGGTTAATGCTGTTTTTGTCACTACGGTTGATGGTACCGGAGTGGTACATATTGCACCAGCTTTCGGCGAAGATGATTTTAATGTCGGACAAAAGGAAAAAATTCCACTGGTACAACATGTGGATATGACCGGTCGTTTTGTAGAAGAAGTAACTGATTTTGTAGGTCAAGAAGTAAAACCAAAAGAAGATCCGCAAAAAACCGATGTAGAAATTATCAAATGGTTGGCCGGGCAAAATAAATTATTTAGCAAAGAAAAAATAGAACATAGTTATCCGCATTGTTGGCGTTGTGACACGCCGTTGCTTAATTATGCAACCGACAGTTGGTTTGTAAAAGTGACAGATATCAAAGATCAGATGTTAAAAAATAATCAGAAAATAAATTGGATTCCCAGTCATATTAAAGAAGGTCGTTTTGGTGATTGGTTAGATTCGGCTCGTGATTGGGCAATTTCGCGTAACCGTTTTTGGGGAACACCTCTTCCTATTTGGGAAAGCAAAGATGGCGATCGTATTTGTATCGGTTCGGTTAAAGAATTGGAAGAGTTGAGCGGGCAAAAAATCACGGATTTGCACAAACACTTTGTGGATCAAATAGTTATCAAAAAAGACAGTAAAGAATATTATAAAATTCCGGAAGTTTTGGATTGCTGGTTTGAGAGTGGTAGTATGCCTTATGCACAAATGCACTATCCTTTTGAAAATAAAGAAAAATTTGAAAAATCTTTTCCAGCTGAATTTATCGCCGAAGGACAAGATCAAACTCGAGGTTGGTTTTATACCTTACATATTTTAGCTACCGCTTTATCACAAGAAGGAAAATCAGTCATTCCCAAAATCAAAAATGTTCCAGCCTTCAAAAATGTGATTGTAAACGGTATGGTTTTGGCCGCTGACGGCAAAAAAATGAGTAAAAGCTTACGCAATTATCCGGATCCGGAAATGCTGTTGCAAAAATATGGTGCGGATGCGGTGAGATATTATCTGGCCACTTCTCCGGTTATGGAAGCCGAGGACCTAAATTTTAATGAAGAAAGCGTCCGAGAAATTTATGGTAAGTTGGTAAATACCCTCTGGAACGTCTATGAATTTTATGAAATGTTTAGTGAAGGTAAAAAACCGGAAAAAATAAAATCAAAAAACATTTTGGATAAATGGATTTTGGCTAAATTAAATTTACTGGTAAAAGAAATTACCGAAAATATGGAAAATTATCGTTTGGTAAAAGCCAACCGACCTATTTTGGAATTTGTGACCGAGTTATCACAATGGTATGTACGTCGTTCTCGCGATCGTTTCAAAGGTAATGATGAAGAAGATAAAAAAGCCGCTTTATCTACTACTCATGAAGTTTTATCTGTATTGTCAAAAGTTATGGCGCCTGTTACGCCGTTTATCGCGGAAAAAATATATTTGTCTTTGGGCGGAGAAAAAGAAAGTGTGCATTTGGAAGACTGGCCAGAAACGGAAAAAATAGACAAAGATGTTTTGGAAGAAATGGAAAAAGTACGCAAAGCAGTGGAGCTCGGTTTATCTTTGCGAGCAGAAAAAAGTCTCAAGGTTCGCCAGCCCTTGTCTAAAGTTGTAATAAACGAAAAGACAGAAGAAGGGTTATTAAAGATTCTAGCCGAAGAATTAAATGTCAAAGAAGCTGTTTTTGATAAAAAATTCTCTTTTGTCGATAATATTAAAGAAAACAATGGCTTGAAAGTTTGGTTAGATACGGAAATTACACCTGAACTTAAAAAAGAAGGTGCAGTTCGAGAAATAGTGCGAACCGTCAACCAAATGCGTAAAGATCAGAAATTGACGGTTAACGATAAAATTGTTTTGATTTTTAATACTAAAAGCGAAAACCTAAAAGATATTGTTGAAAAAAATTCCGAGAAATTAAAACAAAGTGTTTTAGCAGAAAAAATAGAACAACGAGAAACACTAAATAAAGAAACGGAGATTGATGGAGAAAAAATTCAACTTGCAGTGGAAAAAATTTAAAAAACCTGGAAATATTTGAAAAAAACCCGTTTTAATGTTATGATTAAAGCGGGTTTTAAATTATTTATTAATTTTAATTTATGAAATATTCAACACAAATTTTAATGTTTTTGTTGTTTTTAACCGTCGGGTTTGTAGGGTTTATGACTTACCAAATCTTTATAAACGAACAAGACATTGTTCAGAGTAATATAGTATTTAGTATTAGCGACAATGCTTTGAATAAAAATACAACCGTTAAATTACCGGCTGTAAATTACGCTCTTTTGTCAGATGATGATATTGTAAATTTGATAAATGATAAACTTATTGCCCCTTCAGTGCTATTGGAAAAAATCTATTTAGCTGAAACTACCACCGCCCCCAAAACTTTGATGAGTTGGTCTGGTTGGAACGGATTATTGGCAAAAGTTTTTAGTTTATATATGGATTGGGTGGGCAAAGGCGCAAAAATGCAAAAATTTTCTACTCAGATGGTTACAGACCTGTCTCCTTATTATGATGCTAAAAAATGCGATTTAAAGAGAGTGACTTTTGGTTATGCGCCAAGACTAAAAGAGAAATTAAATTCTCCTCACCTGGGAATCACGGATGGCTATAAAATAATGTTTGGTGATGAAAAGTATGTTAAAACTTTTGCTAGCGCTAAAAAATTAACAGATCTTAGCAACGATAACATTTATTGGATGGCTCATGAACTAACCCACTGTGAACAATACGCCGGCAATAGAGATAAATATGCGATTCGTTGGTTTAATGAACTTTTCGACCATGCGGCTGCCGGATTTATAAAAGATTTTTGGAAAGCTCTTAAAAAAGCGATTTGGACTTTAGACTTTGATCCGGTTGTTGCCATGCTAGCCCCGGAGAAACTAGCTCAATATGATGATGATATGCCTTTGGAAGTAGAAGCCTATGAGAAAGGCGTGGAGGTCGTTGGAAAAGTAAGTAAAATTCGTCTTAGAGAACAGTTGAGAGTTACACCAGTAAAAGTTACCCCAAGTTTAGTTCCGATTAAAATAAACCCTTAAATAAAAAATATTTAAAACCGCCTCCTAAATAAAGGGGCGGTTTTAAATATTGACAAAAGCCCAATATTTGTTTAAAATAAGCAAATATTTTGTATGAATTGGAAAGAACTAAAAGACAACCCAAAGACTAAGGAAATTTATGATAAAAAACTCTTAATTTTGAAAAAAACAAGAGAGTTTTTTTGGTCGCTCGGTTTTGTTGAAGCGCAAACCCCGATAGCGGTAAAAACTGCTTCACAAGAGCCGTATCTAGATCCTATCGGGATTAGATATATTCATCCTATGGGCCAAGAGTATCCATTTTATTTACACACTTCTCCGGAATATGCACTGAAAAAATTGCTTTGCGCCGGGTATGAAAAAATTTTTGAAATTTGCCCTTGCTTTCGTAACAGAGAAGATTTTGGCGGAACACACAATCCCGAATTTACCATGATAGAATGGTATCGTTCGCCCGGAAAATTGACGGACATTATGGATGATTTGGAAAATTTATTCAAAAGTATCGGTCAGACCTTGAGTCAGGATTTTGTCAGTAGAAATGATAAAAATATCTCGATAAATATTGCTTGGGACAGAATGCAGATGAAAGAAATTTGGCAAAAATATTTAGGAATTAATTTAGATGATTATTTGAATATAGAAAAAATGTCTATTTTGGCAAAAGAAAAAGGATATCAAGTTGAAGAAAAAGAAAAATATGAAGATTTGTTTTATAAAATATTTTTGAATGAAATAGAGCCGAAATTGGGTTGGGAAAAGCCGGTTATTATCTATGATTATCCCGCACAAATGACTTCGTTGTCGCAATTTTGTGAAGATAGTAGATATGCAGAACGTTTTGAATGTTATATTGCAGGTTTGGAACTTTGCAATGCTTTTGGTGAGTTAACTGATGCGCAAAAACAACAAGAAAATTTGGAAAAAGATAGAAATTTGAGACAAGAACTCGGGAAAGAAGTTTTCCCGATAGATACTGAATTTATAAAGGCTTTGCAAAGTGGAATGAAGCTATCTGGCGGAATTGCTTTGGGCTTGGATAGAGCAATAATGCTTTTCACGGGCGCCAAGGATATAAACGATGTGATTTTTATGTCTGCCAAAGATCAAGTGGAAAATATATGAAAAAAATAAACAACAGCGATCCGTTTTTGGAAATTCAAAATATGCCGGTACCTAAATTGATTTGCCGTTATAAAAATAGGGCCTTGATTTTGGTAAATAATATTTGCGCCCAAGAATGTGCTTTTTGTATGCGAAAAAGGGAAATGATGAAAATGAAATACTTGATAAAAAATAAAGAAATAAAGGAAATAAAAAGATACTTGATAAAAAATAAAGAAATAAAAGAGTTAATTTTTTCCGGCGGAGATCCGCTGAATACGCCGGAAGTTTTAGAAAAATGTTTGAAAGAATTGGGAAATTTATCACAAATAAAAATGATTCGTATCGGTACTAGATTGCCAATAACTTATCCAAAAGCCATAAACGATAAAATAGTAAAAATTTTAAAAACAGTTAAAAATAAACCAATTTATCTAATGTTGCATGTTAATCATTTTAATGAATTGAGCAAAGAAACAGACAAAGCAATAAAAAAAATACAAACAGGTGTAACTATGATTTTGAGTCAAACTGTTTTTTTGAAAGGAATAAACGATAATGTAAAAATCTTACAAGAATTATTTGAAAAACTGACAGAAATCGGAGTTAAACCTTATTATCTTTTTCATTGTGATCCGGTTGCTAATGCTAAACCGTTTGAAGTTGATCTGAAAAAAGAAATAAAAATTTATAGTGAATTACGAAAAAAATTATCTGGGCTAGCATATCCGATTTTTACCATAGAAGCGGAAAATAGTTTGGGCAAAATTCCAGTACCAACAAATTTTTGGGATTTTGATAAAAAAGCTTTTAGAGATTTTCTAGGGAAAAAGTTTAGAGTTTAACCGGGTTCACCCCTGTGAAATCCTGCCTTTGGCAGGTTCATCCCGATTTTTCATCGGGATGAAATTTCACGGAGTAAATAAAAAAAGCGTCCCTATGGGACGCTTTTGTGTATAAAGATCTTTTAACAGCCGGACGGAACCCAATCTATCAGGCGATTCTGCTGACCGGCCGACAGAACCGGACCGGTATGTCCACGAATAACTTTTTTAGAAACCGGCGTATGAACTGCACGGCGTACGATACCGGCATGTTCCATTATGCCATTTTCTATCTGTTTCTGACCATCTCTTCTGTTTTCTTTCTTCTTTTTCTGCGGTCCTTTTTCTGCCATGAGCATCCTCCCTCAATGTTTAAAAGTTTTTTCTAGGCGTTTTTGCGCCTTTTTAGATTTCTTCAGTGTGGTCCTCGCAAATATCCCAAGCCTCACCCATTTCTTTGCCAGCCCTGTTTAAATAATCAGCGATATCGGAAAGCTTTTTGGCGAGTTTAACTTTACCATCTTCTTCATCTTTTGCTGAAGCCCGGAGCATTTCCGCCCCAAGACAAAGCAAAAAAATGTAAACGGAGTTATAGCTCAAATTGGCTATATCTTTTGCCAATTTTTTAAGGCTTTTATACCCAGCCAAGTTTTTTGGACGTTGTTCTTTTGCCATTTTTTTCTCCGCTGTTAAAAATTTTTAATGAACGTGCCGTATAATGTAGCTTATTTTTCTTTTTTTGTCAAGATGTTTATAGGTTCTAGTAAAGTTGACTTTTTAGCCCTAAAAAGCTAAAATTCATATACTTAATACATAATACCCCGTAAAATCCGTTTAAAACGGATCACGAGGCAAACTTGATACATACACATATGATGACTATCCAACAAATTTTTGAAACAGCTTTGAAAATGTCTATTGCAGCTGATCCGCGAGGGGAAAAAGGGGTTAAAAAATATCTCAACAGAGTCAAAAAAGAATACGAGGATCTCAAGCCGGCAGATAAAAAATATTTTGATACTGAACGACTTTTTAATCCTTACGCAGACAGTCGTTTGCATCTGGGCGACCCCAAAAAGCCAGTAAAAAGAATTTTGGCCGGGATTGATATTGGTTCAGCGGAAATTTTGTTGGCTTCTCAACTTAACGAAAGGGGTAAAAAAATAGATTTGATTTTGGCTCATCATCCGATAGGCAGGGGATTGGCGGATTTGCACGGGGTGATGGATATGACAACAGAAGTTTATGAAAATCTCGGAATTCCGGTCCATCTGGCCGAACAAATTACCGAAGAAAGAATGAAAGAAGTAGGACGTAGTGTTCACCCGGCCAATCATTTTCAGGTCATTGATATGGCCAAACTTTTGCAAATTGATTTGATGAATACACACACAGTAACCGATAACCTGGTAAGTCAATATGTGGAAAAGTTTTTGAAAAATAAGAAACCAGAAACTATAAATGATTTATTGAAAGTTTTGCTAGAAATTCCGGAATATTCTGAAGCAAAAAAAGTCGGAGCCGGACCGAAACTGTTTGCCGGCAATCCGCGACATCGAGTCGGTAAGTTTTTGATGGAAATGACCGGTGGTACCAATCCGTCACAAAAAGTTTATGAGATCCTGAGTAAAGCCGGGATTAGTACTATTGTGACGATGCATATGAAAGATGATGCTATGAACAAAGCCAAAGAACAATTTATGAATGTGGTAGTAGCCGGACATATATCTTCGGATTCTTTGGGGATGAATTTGTTTTTGGATGAATTGGAAAAGAAAGGTGTGGAAGTATTGACTTGCGGAGGACTTATTCGGGTAAACCGTAATAAAAAAAATAAATAGGTATTTAGTATTGAGTATTAAGTATAAAGTATGGATACTTAATACTAAATACTATATACTTTATACTAAATAGTATGATTTCTCTTATCAAAGGAAAAATTATAGAAAACAATGGCGAGCAGATAATAGTTTTGACTGCCGGGGGCGTTGGTTATGAAATTTTGGTTAATACCAATGGCGCCGAGTTTTTTAAAGTCGGGATGGAAACCGAAATTTTGACATATTTGGCAGTTAGAGAAAATGCGATGGATTTGTTTGGTTTTAAAAATAAAGAAGAAAAAAGTTTATTTGAAAAATTTTTATTAGTTTCCGGAGTTGGTCCGAAGACCGCTTTACGTATTTTATCATTGGGCAGTGTTGGAGAAATCAGTTCAGCTATCGCTCGTAGCGATGTTGCTTACCTCACAAAGGTTTCTGGAATGGGTAAAAAAACCGCGGAAAGATTGGTAGTAGAACTCAAAAATAAAGTCGGACCAAGTACAAGTGCAAATTTGGGCCAAGGATTTAGTAATGAAATAGGGGATGTAATAGAAGGTTTAATGGCTTTGGGATACAGTGGAGTACAAGCCAGAGATACAGTACAAAAACTTCAAGCTAACGGTAAAACCAGCGAACAATTGATGAAGGAAGCGTTGAAAATGTTAGGAAAACGATAAATATAATCCGAATCTACGAATTATATCCGAATGCTCCGAATGTTGTAAAATAAAAAAATCTGCCGGTAACGGCAGATTTTTTGTAGTCTGTAGACTGAAGACCAAAGTCAAAACTTACTTCAATCTTTCTCGGAGTATTTTTTCCGCTATTATCGGATCAGCACTACCTTCCGTGGCTTTCATCACCATGCCAAGTAAAAATTTGATTATCGGGTCTTTACCGGATTTGAATTGTTCCACTTGAGCCGGGTAATTTTTGATAACTTCCAAAATTATTTCTTCCAATTTATTTTCATCGCTAACTTGGCCATAGCCTTTTTCTTCCATGATATGCGTCGGATCAATATCGGTATTAGAATCAAGCATTTCATTGAGTATTTTCTGAGCATTGGTAGAATTTACTCTTTTAGCATAAATCAAAGTAATAAGTTCAGCGAAATTTTCAGCGCTTAATTTCAAAATTCTGATATCTATTTTTCTTTCTGCCATTGCGCCGGTTAATTTGGTGGTTAACCAACCGCCGGCGAGTTTTGCCAGTTCTTTTTTCTTGTAAATACTATCTTCGCTTTTGGTTTCTGGTAAAGAATCTATCCATTCTTGCAGTTCGGTCATCACATTTTCCGCATAACCGCTCCAATATTTATTTTGGGTTAATAAATCCGCATCAGCATAAGAAAAACCATATTCATCAAAAAATCTTTGTCGTCTGGCGTTTGGTAGCTCCGGTAAAACGACATCGGGGCAGAGTTTGAGCGGTTCAAAAACCGGGATATCCGGTTCGGGGAAATAGCGATAATCAGCGGAAGTTTCTTTGACGCGTTGAACATAACTTTCTCCTTTTTCGTCATCCCAGCCACGAGTTTCCGGCAACTGTGTTTCTCCTTTTTGCAGAGCTTCGGTTTGTCTTTTTATCTCATATTCAATAGCTTTTTCCATGGCGCGGAAAGAATTGATGTTTTTCAATTCTACTTTATGATTGAGGGTATATCCGTCAAGCGCGGAAATATTGGACCCTTCAATGATAAATTTTCCTTCTTCTTGCATGGAAACATTGGCTTCGCAACGCATATGTCCTTTTTCCATATCAGCGTCGGAAACGTCTAAATAGCGAAAAATAGTTTGTAATTCTTGACAGTAAACTTTAGCTTCGGTAGATGTTTGTATATTTGGATTAGAAACTATTTCTACCAGCGGTACGCCAGCACGATTAAAATCAACCAAAGTATTACCGCCTTTATCATGAAGCAGTTTGGCAGTATCTTCTTCCAGATGAACGCGTGTAATACCAATTCTCGCTGTTGGACGATCATTTTTGACGTTTATAAACTGCAAATCAATAAAACCTGTTTCACCGATTGGCTGGTCAAATTGAGAAATTTGGTAGCCTTTGGGTAAATCCGGATAAAAATAATGTTTACGATCAAATTTGGATTTTTCAGCTATTTTACAATTGAGAGCTTTGGCAATCTTGATAGTAGAGTGTAGAGCTTCAATATTTGGTACTGGTAAAGTTCCCGGGTGTGCCAAGCAAACCTCGCAAATATTGGTATTAGGAGTATCTTTATCGGGATTATTGGCGCAAGAACAAAACATTTTACTCTTGGTGTTGAGTTCAACGTGGATTTCAAGGCCGATGACTGGGATTAGCTTTGGCATAAAATTTAATATTTTCGTATAGCGTATTTTGTATATCGTATATTGTATTTTTGATACTATATATCATATAAGATTTTACCTTTTTTAAACGGTTAAGTCAATTAAAAAATACTCTGTGGAACAGAGTATTTTTTTGGATAAGTATTTATATTTTGTCCGGAGTTTCAGGTACTTTTTCCAGCGGATTAGCTTTGGCACTAAGATAAAGATAAAGAGTAGTTAAAGCAGAAAGGGGAGCGAATAGAGCAGATATAGTTGTGGTCAGGACTGAACGAGTAAAGACATAAGTTAAAGTTTTTTCACCAAAAATAAAAATTAACGGATAATTGATAGCTCCTTGGATAACCAAAATAATAATTCCGTAAAATATGCTTGGAGCTAAAATAAGCCAAAGTGTTTTCCACCATCTTCCAGAAACCAGCGACTTGCTACTTTTCAAAGCTTCAATTCCTTTTTTTTCTTCAAAAATGACAGTATAGAAATAATAAACAAACCAAATGGCGAAGATCAAGGCTGGGATTAGAAATAGAATAAATCCTCCCAAAATAGCCAAAACAAGTAAAAACGAAGCCCAGATTATTGGCCAGAGATACTTACTGGTTTGTAGCATGTTTTCTTTGATGCGTCCGATTTCTTTTTTTTCAATAATCGCTTTTAAGTTTTTGGTTAGAGCTATGGTAATCCAGAGAGAAAACAAGAGTAAAGCTAAAGTTAAAGCGGCAATAAATAAATTATTGATAAAAATCAAAGATCCTTTGGCTAAAAATTTTTCAATTTGCAATCCCAAAATACCGACAAGGCCCAAAGTAACAGAGGAAGCAAAAATCAAAACCATATAAGGCAAAAGAGCTTTCCAATTTTTGGAATATGTTTCCCAGCTTTTTTTGATGATTTCAGAGGCGGTGATAAGCATATGATTTATTTAAACTTTTTGATTAATAATATTGGCTAAAAGTTCTTTAGCCTTTTGTCTTATTATATCAATTTCACCCATTGTAGACAAGTAAAATATTTTGGTCCCGGCTTGGGTAAAAATTTCTTGGTAACCAGGAGACATAAAGGTGGCGGCGGTTTTCTTTTGAAAATCAAGGTTTTCAAAGATAACGTTGTCTTTTTTATCTCCACGAGCATCCAGTCGGCGCATGGCTTCTTCCGGCTCGGTGGTCAAAAGAATGAGATAATCAGGGCGGTGTTTTAGCGCCAGAGTGTTTCCCGGCATGGCCAGTAGTTTTTCAAAGGTTAATTCCGGAGTTTGGGCGTTTTGATAAGCCAAAGAGGTGGAAAAACCTCTGTCTTGAATGATAAATTTGTCTTGAGCCAAAAGTGGTAAAATAATTTTTTTATAAAGTACCAAACGATCCAAAGAATAAGCCTGAGCCACAGCTTCCGGAGGATAGTCTGTGCCGGTCCTGATAAGTTCATCACGGATTACTTGACCGATACCGGCATAAGTCGGCTCGGCGGTAAAAACAAAATCATAAGATCGCAGTTCATTTATCTCCGGGTATTGTTTGTTTTGTTCCCAATAATCTTTCAGATCAAAAATAGGGTTGCCTTGGGAGGTAATATATTCTTTCCAAGCGGAGATAACGGTACCTTTACCGCCTCCGTCTATTGCGTCGAGCATTATGAACATAAGTAGAATTTTTAATTTTTAATTTTACAATTTTTAATGAATTTTCAATTTGGTGTTTATTTTAGCACTTTGTATTTTAGTTGAATTACATTTTTATCCAACTGAACGGTTTTCAGCAATTCTAAATTCAAATCAACCTCTACTCCACGAAAAAGATCGAGGCCTTCACCAAAAATTTTTGGTTCTACGGTCAACCAAATTTCATCAATTAAATTTTCTTTTAAAAACAATCCATTTATAGTTGAACCACCGCCGATAATAGCTTCAGAAAAATTTCTTTTTTCCAAATTCTCCAAGATTTCTTTTGGAGTTTGCGAAGCGTATTCCAAAGATCCTGGAATCGAAGTTTCTTTTTCTGGCTCTGGGGTTAAAACAATATTTAGACGACCTGGAAGCGGGCGACCAATAGTCTGATAGGTTGTTAAGCCCATAATAATTACACCGGCAGATTTGGTTTTTTCTACGAACATTTTTTTATCTGCACCAGAAGTCCAATTGGCAAAATGGGTGGAATTTTTTGCGATTTTTCCGTCGGCTGTTATAGCCATCAAAAGTGTTGTTTTCATATTATACTGCGATAGGGAATTCAATTTTTGGAAAACTTTGATAATTTTGCAATTTGGTATTTTCCGCTTTCCAATCAAAAATAGAAGTAAAATTTTCTGTCACAATTTGCGGTAGAGGATAGATATTTGGATCGCGTGACAATTGTTCTTTGGCTCCGTCAAGATGATTAACATAAATATGAGTATCGGCCAAAAATCCAACTAGTTTACCTTCTTGCAATCCGGCTTCTTTGGCAAGTAAATGTAAAAGCAAGGCATAAGAAGCGATATTGAAAGGAAGTCCGAGCATAGTATCTACCGATCTTTGATTCCAAAGTAAATTTAATTTTCCGTTTATAACTGTAACTTGAAAGCTGTAATGACAAGGAGGAAGAGCCATTTCGTGTAATTTGCTTGGATTCCAAGCAGACACTATCATGCGGCGATCGTTAGGATTTTTTTTCAAAGTTTCAACCAGCTTTTTTAACTGGTCTATACCTTTGCCAGAATAGTCGGAATCAAAATTTTCATAATCAGCGTTGAAATGACGCCACTGAAAGCCATAAATCGGACCCAAATCCCTTTCTTCCATCATTTTTTTCTTGGTCTCCTCATTATGGCCATAAGCAACTTTTAAAGGTGAAGCCCATTCATCCCAAATATGACAGTTTCTTTCTATTAGCCAATTTTTATTTGTAATGCCTTTGATAAAAAATTCCAATTCTGTGGCCATAACCTTGAAAGGAGTTTTTTTGGTGGTCAAAAGAGGAAAACCTTTACTCATATCGTGTTCAAACATAGCCCCAGCAATAGCAATAGTATCAACACCAGTTCGATTTTCTTTGCGTTCACCAGTATCAATAATTTTTTGGACAATATCGAGATAAGTACGCATATTTTTATAAAAATTAATTAAATGAAGTTTATTTTCCCGTTGAACCAAAACCTCCGCGAGTAGGGTTTTCCATAATATCAGTTTCTTCCCACTGTCCTTGTTCTACTTTAACAAAAAGTCCTTGAGCGATACGTTCGCCTTTTTCTACCATAACTTCATTTTCGGTAAAATTGTAAACTAAAATTTTTATTTCATCTTCCGGCCCGCTGTAATCGCTATCCACGATACCGATTCCGTTGGCAATCATTAATCCTTTGCGTTTAGGCGTGCTGGAGCGCGAAGCCACAACGAGCATAAACCCAGGTGGAGTAGCAATAATTAAATTACTTGGTACTAGTGAAATAGTTTTTGGTGCAATAACAGTATTTTCCCGCGCATAAATATCAAAACCAGCTGAACCTTCTGTTTGGTAAGCCGGAAGCGAAAGTTCTTTATCTATCCGTTTTATTTTAATTTGCATAATTATTTAGTTAATTCCTCCCAATGTTCTTTATAATAATTATATTTTGTATCAAATTCTTCTTTCGGGGTTTGGGTTATTTGCAATTCAGCCATTTTGTTTTTGAGATACTCCAAATCTTTGTTTTTATTTTCTTCATCCGACATTTTTTCAAATTCAATGATATAGCCGTAGCCTTTGGAATAGTCGATGGTCACGGTGATATCTTGCCATTTGAAAACATTGCGCGTGCGAAACCATTTTATCTGAGTTTTATAACCCAAGTTCAAAAAAAGTTTTTCCGCTTGGCCAAAATCTTCTTTATCAAATTTTATTTCCGTTTCTTCACGCTGTTCATCATGGATTTTTCCGCTTTTTAACCAAATTTTGGCGTAGAAATTATTTTTTTGGATACGTAAATCTTGCGGGCCGTCAAAATAATAAGTTTCTTGATAATCTTCGTTTACAAATATAGAATTTTGTTTGAAATATTCCAAAAAATGATTATATTGTTCTTCGGTAAGAAAACTACGAATTTCCACTTCAATATTTTGCATAATTATTGTAGTTGGGTCATTAAAGCATCTATTTGCGCGTGTAACTCTTCGGCAGAGCCGTTGTTATCCAGAGTAAAATCGGCTTGATCCATTGTTTCTTTGATACGTAATTCGGTTTCTCTTTGGCCATCTTTTTGAAATTCTTCCCAAGTTCTATTTTTATCGTCAATATTTTCGCTTCTTTGGGTTAATCTCTCAAAACGGATACGTTCATCGGTTTTGATGGCTATGAGTTTGAATCCCGGAACATCTTTGAGATAAGTGATGTCGCTTAATCTGCGAACACCTTCGGTAATAATAATTTCCGCATCTGCGTTGCGAACATCTTCAGCTAAAATTTTTGACAATAAATCATCGCCAAAATTTTGGCGTAAAACAGTGGAAATGAGCTGAAGATTTTCACGTGTTTTTTCGATATGCATGCGAGAGGCGACATCGCGTAAACAATCAGAGAATTTGAAAGTCACAGCACCATACTTGTTTTTGAGATATTGTGTAGCCGTGGATTTTCCACAAGAAATTTCACCGACAAAACCGAGGATAATTTTTGACATAAGTTTGAGATTGAAAGATTGTAAGATTGAAAGATTAAAAGATTTTGTACGGTTTTTACAATCTTTAAATCTTTGAATCTTTAAATTATTTAAATCGTTTATCGATTTTTGTATTCTCTATAAGTTACACCGGCTAAATCAAACATTTTGCGAGAGGCGATACAAGCTGGGGTGTCGTGGTATTTATCGCTTTCAAAAATTACTTCGCG
This sequence comes from uncultured bacterium, assembly GCA_937903605.1. Taxonomy (GTDB): domain Bacteria; phylum Patescibacteriota; class Patescibacteriia; order Magasanikbacterales; family GWA2-37-8; genus JAKLGL01. The sequence goes on along the minus strand of CALCZC010000007.1, from coordinate 223,186 downwards.
TATACCGTTTTGGATAATGGTTTTAGCACATTCATTACAAGGAAAAAGTGTACAATAAATTTTACAATCACGAACCGGACCGTTGGCATTATAAATAGCGTTTTCTTCAGCATGACAGACATAAGCGTATTTAGTATTTTGTAATTCTCCTTCTCTGTCCCATGGTAAATCGTTGCTGTCTATTCCACGAGGAAAACCGTTATATCCAAGGCCCACTACCACGTTATCGGCGGTCACGACAACTGCTCCGGCTTGAGTACTAGGGTCTTTGCTACGCTCTGCTATCACATTGGCCATACGCATGAAACATTCGTCCCAAGAAATAGCGTTTTCGCGAGGTTTTTGCATAAAAAATAGTTTAAAAATTAGAGTTTTTTAGCATATCAAATTTATCAAATTTTGGGGGTATTGGCAAGTCTGTAAAATTGCAAGATTTAAAGATTTAAAGATTGCAAGATTGTGTAAAAAATTGAAAATTAATTAAAAATTTTAAATTAAAAATTGAAAATTAAATTAAATAAAAAATCCGCCTTACAGCGGATTTTTTATTTAATTTGTATTAAGCCTGTACCTTTATCGCCGGACCCATGGTCGCATTGACAGTCAAGTTCTTGATATAAGTTCCTTTGGCGGAATTTGGTTTCACTTTTTTGAGAGCATCCAAAAAGGCTTCAAAATTTTCTTTTAATTTAGCTTCATCGAAACTGACTTTGCCGATGATTTGATGGACATTGGCGCCATCATCGTTTTTGAAAGTGATTTTACCTTTTTTCAATTCCTCAACCATTTTTTTGATATTCGGACCGACAGTTTCGGTTTTCGGATTTGGCATCAAGCCTTTTGGACCCAATACTTTCGCGGCCACAGCCATTTTTGGCATCATATCCGGAGTGGTGACAGCCACATCAAATTCTATTTTACCGGTGTCTTTGATTTTTTTGATATCTTCTTCACCATAGATGAAATCAGCTCCGGCTTCTTTGGCTTCTTTTTCCTTTTCAGCAGAAACGAAAGCCGCTACTTTTTTGCTTTTGCCAGTACCGTGAGGTAGGACGACGGTAGAACGAATTTGTTGTTCACCTTTTTTTGGGTCAATACCAAGTTGAGCGTGGATTTCCACACTAGCGTCAAACTTCACACTAGAAGTTTCTTTAACGAGTTTGATAGCTTCTTCTACGGAATAGACTTTGTTTTGGTCTACTTTGGCGCGAAGAGCGTCAATTCTTTTTCCCATAAAAATATGTTTAGTGGTACAAGCTCCACGGGAGTGGCCCGCAGATCCCACCGTTTATTAGCTTGCCCCGTGGTCCGCGATAGCGGATTTTACAGGGTTGAATTTGAGGAAATATTAGCAAAGAATGGAGTGTTTGTCAATAATTTAATATTGAATACTGAATATTGAATATTAAAAAACGGGGGCGAAAGGCATTATTTATATTTAATTTTGGCTAAAATTAGCCAAGCTAAACTATTGACAAAAGTGTTAAAATGTGCTACAATGCGTTGTTAAAATATTTGTTCCTTACATTTAGTTTAATTAAGCGCCGGAGTCGGGCCATATACGACCGGAGAATAAAATGGATTCAACAAAGAATAGTATTTTTGTTTTTACCGTTTCAATTATTTTGATGCTTATCATTGCTTGCCGCGGAGTTTTTGCAGATGAAAATGCTGCAAGAGAATCCTTGAAAAAGCAGGGATACAGCAAGGTCCGCATTATTGACAAAAGCTTTTTTATGGTAGGCTTGCGCGGATGTGATGAAAAAGATGCGGCAAAATTTACAGTTAAGGCTGTAAATCCAGCCGGCATCCTCGTCGAGGTATATGTCTGTACGGGATGGCCTTTCAAAGGCGCCACAATAAGAACAGACTAAAAATTGTTCACAGCGCGCCACCCCGCTTAATGGGTGGTTTTTTTATTTTTAAAAAAGACGCTGGTTAGGCGTCTTTTTTAAAAATTTTATTTTCCGTGTTTATATCATCAAGTTCCAGGTCCCAAATATCACGTCCTTTTTTCCAAACTTTATAATTTTTATTCCAAATAGACTCGTCTGTAAGTTGTCCCGCGAAAGGAAGGGAATCTTTGCTTGAAACATCTATTCTATACCAAGCGCCGTTTAAATTAATCTCGGCTATGGAGTGGGTTTTCTTATCATCCAAACTTTTCAGTTTAACCAAAAGCCCTTCAATGCCGGCGGCTTTGCATAAAGCCAAAAATACTATTGTTAAATCCGAACAAGCCTTGCCTTGATAAACATAGCCGTCCCTGATTATTTCTGACGCCGTTCTTTTCCATTGAATACTGTCGGCGTGTGTTTTTGTTTCGTCATTGTACGGACGAAATTCCAAATGGGAAAAAATTTTGTTGCGCAAAATAACCAAATCTTCTGGAGTAAAAATTTTTGTATTTCCAAGAAAGTCCAAAATTGTTTTATCTGTTTCAATTTGAGATTTGGACATATTGTTTATTTATCAAAATAATAAAAAAAGCAGAGATGCACCACCGCCAAAGAGGAAACTAAAAGTGAAGTCGGAAATAAAGATTAAAAGTATAAACAATACAACCCGGGCTGTTTGAATAGTGATTTCTCGAAGAGTGATAAGATTGATAATGTCGGTTTTGTTGGCTTTTTCATAACTCATCGCATCAAAGGGGATATGGACAAGTGTTTGCGTGATACCATAGAGAGAATCAGCTAAGTAAACTTGAAATTTGGTACTGACAAAAAAACGAAAAACCCAAACCATGGCGTTTAGAACAGATCCGAGTTTCAAAATTATTTTTCCACAAACATCAAAAAGTTTTCCAACAATAAAAATAAAGATCAAAGAGAAAAATAAAGATAAAGAAGAGATAAGCCCCAGTTCCCAAAAGTTATTTAAAACTGCAAAAAAGATAAATATCGGCCAAATAACTGTGGCGATCCCGCTTTCTATACCATAGCCGGCAAAAGTTAAAACGTCTTTTATCTTTTGTCCTTTAAAAAATTTTTTGGCGGAAAAAATAATGGGTGAATGATTTTTTTTGAGGAAAAAAAGCGGCAAAGAAGAACAAAGGAGTAAAATTGCGGCGCTGATAAAAAGAGCTCCAAAACCGATGAAAGCCAAAATCAAACCTCCGGTAAGTGGGCCTAGAGCTTGGAAAATCAAAGTTATTATTTTTACTGTTCCGACTTCTCTGCCACGATGATGGTGGTCGCCAAAGACTGAAAAATCAAGATGATATCCGATCCAATAAAAAGCATTACTGAGACCAGAAACAAAACCCAAGAGAAATAAAGGCCAGTGATAAATATTTAACGTATAAAGTCCGGCATAAAAAACCAAAAGTAGCGGGAAACTCAAAGAAATGCAGTAACGAAAACCGTATGCAGAACAAATTTTTGTCGCCGGGATTACAAATAGGGCGTGGGTGGCGTTTAGTACAGCATAAAAAATCAAAACATTTGATAGGGTGTAACCTTGTTTGATCAAAAAAATAGGTATGAAGATACCAAGCATGGAAAGCGCGAAAGATTTTATCGCCACGCTGAGATAGAGGTCGTTTAGTTTTCTGGTTGCAAAAAACACAAAGAAATATTTTATAAAAATAAGTGCTTTAATTATATCTTAAAACACGATAAAAATAAATATAGTTTGTAAATTAAAAAAGACGCCGGTTAGGCGCCTTTTGGATTCAAGTTTAAATTATTTTTTTCTATTAATAATTGATATAGCCAGATAGCTAACCAAAAAAGATGATAAAATAACTGAAATTATTTCAGTTAATAATTTTTTCATTGTATATCCACAACAGGTTGGTCTTATTGAAAATATTTTATATTCCTCTATTTTTGCGCAAAGCACAAGATGGCAAGGTTCGCTGGAAATGTAAAAAAATTTAAAATATATTATATATATTATCAAGATGACGATGGAGACGAGTAATGAAAGTAAGATTTTATTTTTTGTTGGCTTGAACATAAAAGAAGATTAATTAAGAATAAATTATTTTTATTTGCTATAAACTCCAACCAATTCCGTCTCTGCTATCAAATGCCCCTCTATCGCTTTAAGCAAATCCGCTTTGTTAGAATTTTGTGGAATATCTAAATTGGTATCTAGGGCGTAAAGATGGAAAACATAACGATGCGAGCCGGACGGGGGACAGGGACCGCCATATTTGTTATTGTCAAAGTCGGTTTTGCCGACAAATGCGCCTGCAGGCACGGAATTTTCTGCAATAAGTTCAGTTTTAGGGTCTATATTCCACATTACCCAATGCGACCAATCACCACCAACAGAATCGGGGTCGTTTAAAATAATAGCCAGAGATAAAGCGTTGTCCGGAATGCCGTAAATTTTCAATTCCGGGTTAATATTGAGCCCGTCACAAGTGAATTTACCAGGAATGATTTCGTTGTTTTTGAAATCAGGAGAGAGTAGTTGCATAGTGAGAAGATTGGTGATTAATGGTTTGGGTGCGGGTGTCGGTTTTTTGGAAGCGGTAAATACAATAAAGACGGATAAAAACACCGCCAAGAGAAAAAGAATAAGAATTGTGAGAAGTTTTTTAGGCATTTTAAATTTACAAAAGACTTTCTGGATTTCCCTCTCTTTTTTAAGAGAGGGATTAAGGGAGAGTCTTTTTGACCACTCCACCCTAGCCCTCCTCTTAAATAAAAGGAGGGGACTAAGACTCCACCCTAACCCTCCTCTTAGATAAAAGGAGGGGACTAAGACTCCACCCTAACCCTCCTCTTGAGGAAGAGGAGGGGAATGCTTATATTTTTATCCCGATTTTTTGTTTTACTTCTTCCATTTTCTTGGCTGCGATTTTTCGCGCTTTGTCTGCGCCGTCTTCTAATATTTTTTTTACTTCTTTATCAGATATTTTATTAAACTTTTTCTGGAAATCAACCAAGAAGTCGGCAACAATATCAGCCAGATCCTTTTTGAAATCTCCGTAACCTTTGCCAGTGTATTTTTCTTCAATATTTTTGATGAGTTCGCCGGTGAGCAAAGAATAAATGGTGAGCAAATTGCAAAGCGCGGGCTTGTCTTCCGCATATTTGATTTCATTTCCGGAATCCGTGACCGCTTTTATAATTTTTTTCTTGGCAACTTCCGGATCGTCAACCAAAGAAATGTAATTTAATGTCGAAGAAGCGGTTTTGCTCATTTTTTTGAGAGGATTGTCCAAACCCATGATGCGGCGACCTTCTTTTTTGATGACCGGTTCGGGAATCACAAAAGTTTCACCGTAGAGTGAATTAAAACGGATGGCCAAATCGCGGGCCAGTTCCACATGTTGTTTTTGATCATCGCCGACCGGAACGGCTTGTGTGTCATAAAGAAAAATATCCGCGGCCATAAGGACCGGGTAATCAAACAAACCGACATTAATATTTTCCGGATGTTCTTTGGCTTTGTCTTTGTATTGGGTCATGCGTTCCATTTCTCCAACTTTGGCAATGGTATTGAGTATCCAGCAAAGTTCAGTATGTTCTTTGACATCGGATTGTTGGAAAATGAGGGATTTTTTCGGATCAATACCTAAAGCCAGATAGGTCTTGGCGATATTGAAGATGTTTTTTTGTATGTCTTCCGGTTTTTGATAAACCGTCAGAGCATGAAAATCCACGATGGAAAAAATACATTCATATTCGTCTTGCATTTCCACCCAGTTTTTTATCGCGCCAAAATAATTGCCCAGATGTATTTCGTTGCTGGGTTTAACTCCTGAAAAAGTGCGTTTTTTGGACATAAAAATTATAGTTAATATAGGGGTATTTTAGAGGAAAAGACGGAGTTTGTAAAGTTAAAAAGAAAAACGACCAGGTGGTCGTTTAGTAATGGTATTTTCTATTTTGGTTTATCATTTGCGCTCTATAAAGCTGTTCCAACAGAAAAACCCGTGCCATTTGGTGAGGAAATGTCATTTGTGATAAAGACAATTTGAATTTAGCTTTTTGCAGTACAGTTTCATACAATCCAAGCGGTCCGCCGAGAACAAAAGTAAGTTCATCTCCAAGTTCTAACCAAGATTGCAATTTGTCTGCAAACTTTTCGCTTTCAAATTCTACACCGTTTTCATCAAGCGCTATGACAAAAGAATTAGCCGGGATTTTGGCCAGGATTTTATCGGCTTCTTTGGCTTTGATATTTTCGTGGTCGTCTTTTTCAGTAAAACTTTCTTCTTTGAGTTCAATGATATTTACCTTAAACCAGGCGGACAAGCGTTTGAGATATTCTTTTTCCGCTTGTGACCAATAAGTTTCTTTGAATTTTCCGACAACGATGATGTTTATTTTCATAGTTTATAATATAGTAAGACCTCACCCTAACCCTTTCCTTCGTAAGGAGAGGGAAGCCAAACCTAACCTCACCCTAACCCTCTCTCCCGACACCAGACCCTTGCGGGTCGGTATGGGACCAGGCTTTGTAAGGAGAGGGGAGATGCTATCCAGTTTAGTTTAAAAAATAAAGAAAGGCAAGTTTTGACAGTTTTCAAAAACAAGCATAAGATATAAGGTAGGATTAATTAAATTTTTAATATATGCATGAAGGAAAAAGAGGGGAAATAAAAAACGATTTTGAAAAAGGAAAACCGATTTTGGTAACTCTTTGTTTGGAAAAACACAAAGATTTTGGCACGACTTCAAAAAAGTTTTATTTGAAGTATATTTTGGATGAAAATGTAAGCTTGTCGGTTGATTTGAAAAAAGAAGAAATGCCGCCAAAACTCTCACCCGAGGAAAATGACGATGAGTATTTGAAAAGAATTTGTGAAGATAAACATATTTTAAAAATCATAAGAGATATTGGGATTAAGCATGGAAATAGAGAGACAGATGTAGATGTTGAAATTAAATAAGAAAAACCCGCCCCTTGAACAGGGCGGGTGTTTTTTTGAAAGAACATTATTCGGGAGGGCCTCCATAGCCCTTATCCTCTTTTATCATTTTTCCACCGTGATGGTAGGCAACGATAAATATACTTAGGACAAGGGAAGAGAAAAATCCTTGAAGAAAAATGAGCAGACCGCTTGTCAATTCGGGAATATCGTATTTGATCCCCATTTTGAGATAGGCGGCCAAGGTCATGATGGGCAGAATTGTGGCAAAGACCAGGGCGGCAGCCTTATATTCATGGGTGTAAACCGAATACACCCCGATAGTTGCTATCATCATCCCAAGCATCAAAATGACTTGCTCGTCGCTCACCATCATGAACATTCCTAGACCGCTGAAAAAACCAGCGAAAAGTCCGAGAGCCAGATTGAAGAACAAGTCGTTGAACCGGTCGTTTTCGGTTTTCCTCAGTAAGTTCTTCATCGTATTCTCCTTTAGTTAGTAGTCCAAGAATTTTTCCGGATGGTTGGTCAAATCATCTTTGACCTTTATCATCCAATAAAGAATGGCAAAGGCCAGGACTGTACTGATGGTGAAAAAGTAGTATTTGAATATCTGAGTGAAAAAAGGAAGACCGTTGAAAATGAGATAAGGTGGAGTTAACCCTAAGAGAAGACGAGAAGAGTCAACGATAGCCAGTCGTGTGTTTCTGATGTCAAAAGACAAAACAGCCAAAGTCCAGGCGGCCAAAACGAAACCCAGAACATAGCCGGGAAGACCGAGATAAACCAAAAGCGAACCGATAATCAGATAGAAGATAATGACAAAAGTGAAGGACTTAAGCTCTTTTAAACTGACCGTTTTCATGACAAACTCCCTGAAAAGTTGTTAAAGGACGAATGCTTAAGCATACCTCAATTTAACACTTTTGTCAACCCAGTGAAATCCTGTTATAAACAGGATCGTCCGCTAAGGCGGACGATATTTCACAGGGTCAACCCAGTAAAATAAAAAAGCCCGCCTCTAAAAGAGACGGGCAAAATTTATTCTGCAAAGCACACACGGTCTTTGCAGGTCGCCAGGTAGTATTCTCTGGCACTTTCTTTTTCGGAGAAGGCCTTGATTTCCGGCACCTCATTTCTGAGATTAAACCGGAAAATCAGCGGGATTCTATCAGAAAGAGTAATTATGGAGAAAAGTTGGGTGTTTTTGTTTCTCCATAAATCCTCAACAAAAGATGCGGCAAAAATTAATTCATTTATTGCCAGCCCTTCTTTTCTTTCATGACAGAAAATTTTATCAGGCTCGGTTTTTTTGAAGTCTACCCCAAAGATCCAGTAAGTCTTTTTAGGAAGAGGAACAGTTTGTTCCAGTTTCTGAATATCAATATTACAAAGCCCCGAGACCGAACCGTTGCGATAAAGAGTTTCCATCATTTGTCGCGGATTATGCTGATTCACAGGAATGCAAGGAAGGAAAGGGATTTCCGCTTTTTCAAACTCCTGAATATTTTTCAGATAGTGAGTAAGAACTTTTTCCCAGTCAGCAAGGAGATATTGAATAGTGTCAGAATCATAGGTAAAACCTAATTCTTTGGCGTCTACAGTCAAGTTGCGTAAAACATTGAGAAAGTGAGTTTGTAGACGGACGATTTTTGGGTCAAGGGAAATTTCTTTTTGAACCGCCTCTTCAAGAGGGTCTTTTCTTTTGATTTTCTTTTCAAAGATACTTTTTTCCTGCTTCACTTCTACTTGTTCTTTTTTGTTTTGCTTCAAATAGTTTTTAATCTGAAGCCAGATCAAAATAGAAAGCAGAATAACCAGGGCGGTCAAGAGAAGGGGAATGTAATCCCAGATAACCTCATTAAGTAAACTTAACATGATATTCTCCATTGTTTGTTATTTGTAATGAACTAACAAATAAATATAGCACATTTTCGCGGTTTTGTCAACCTCGGCGCTGAGCGTCAATATAGCTCCGCTCAGCGGGGCCTCGCGAAGATAAGCCGAGGTTATAGTCCCGCTTAGCGGGACAATAATGGATTTAATTTAAAGTAACCCTGTACCAGAACAAGTTCGGTACAGGGCAAGTAAAAACGGCTTGGTTAAGCCGTTTTCCACTTGTTGAGTAATTCTGTAAATCTGTCTTCATTTATCGCTTTTCGTGTTTCTTTCATTAAATTCAGCATGAAGTAAAGATTGTGAATGGTGGAGAGACGCATGCCGGTCATTTCATCTGCGGAGAAAAGATGGTGTAAATATGAGCGTGTATAATTTTTACAAACCGGACAAGTACAATCTGGATCAATCGGGGAGAGGTCGTTTTCAAATTTGGCATTCTTTATATTTAAACGATATTTATCTTTTTGTGGGATTGCTTCGTTACTCTCGCAATGACAAAAAAGCATGCCGTGACGGGCAAGACGGGTCGGAGCGACACAATCAAACATATCAGCACCGTGCTCCACAGCAATCAATAAATCAAGAGGTGAAAGTCCAAGACCCATGGTGTAACGAGGTTTGTTTTCCGGAATTATCGGCGTAACCCAATCCAAAATATCTTTGGTGGCTTCCATGTTGTAGCCGATACTTTCTCCGCCAATGGCAATGCCGTCAAAAGGAAGGGAGGAAATATATTGTGCGGATTTTTTGCGGAGTTCTTCGTTTCCTGCACCTTGGATAATACCAAATAAAAATTGTTTGTAACCGTGGTAAGCAGTGTTTTTTTGATGTTCTTTGATACAACGATCAGCCCATCGGTGAGTGCGTTGCATAGCTTCTTCTATATATTCGCGTGGTGCGGTATCCGGAGTACATTCGTCAAACGCCATTATAATATCAGCGCCAAGTTTGTGTTGAATTTCAATCGCTGATTCGGGAGTAAATCGGTGTGAACTGCCATCAATGTGACTTTGAAAAGTCACGCCCTCCTCATCAATATTTACCAAACCGCCTTGTCCTTTCATCTTTTTTTGCAAACCCAGTGAAAAAACCTGGAAACCACCCGAATCTGTTAAAATAGGGCGATTCCAATTCATAAATTTATGCAAACCACCTTGACTAGCTATAAGATCTTCGCCCGGGCGTAAATGCAAATGGTAGGTGTTGCCAAGAATAATTTGCGCATCAATATCAAGCAAGTCCTGTTGGTCCAGGGTTTTGACGGTAGCTTGGGTGCCCACAGGCATAAAAGCAGGAGTTTCAATATCTCCGTGGTCGGTATGGATAATGCCGGTTCGGGCTTTGGTTTGATTGTCATTTTTAAGTGTTTCGAAAAACATAAAATAAATTTATACTAATATACGAATTGTACTAATTATACGAATATAATACGAATACGTATTCGTATTTGAGTATTAGTATTTGATTAGTATCATTCGTACATTAGTATATTGGTATGTTTTTTATCATGTCTTGCGAAAAAAATCAATGATATGGTATGATAATCAAGCTAAAAATAATAATAAAAAATATGTCAGAAAGAGAAAAATTTAATCCGGAAAAAGAAGGTTTAAAATGGCTAAAAGTCTCCGAAAAAGGTTCGGTTGACGGTTTTGTAGATGTTTACGATCCTCACAATGAGGATTTTCAATCAAAAGTAAAAGACGGTTATATTTTAGTTAAAACTAACCAGGGTAGAGAAGGCCATCTGGAAAATATTGATTTTCAAAATGGAGAAAAGGTGGAAGAAATAGCCTATACCAAAAAATGGCAAGAATATAAAGAAGGAGTTCGCAAAAGAGTGCTGGAAAGAACTTCTATTTATACGGAAAAATTAATAAAAGAAATTAATAACCAGGAGAAAACAAAGGAGCCGACTCTTAAACAGGTATTGGAAAAATTGGTAAAGGAAAAAACTGGCCAGAAAGTTAGCGTTAACTTGAAAACAGGGAAAATAAAAGGAGAATATTTGTGTGAAATAAGTGAGCTCTGGTTTAAGAGTAAGGGTGCGCCGGAAAAAATAATTATGGATTTAGAAGTATTGTTGTTAAATGTAGATAAAACAAACAAAGAAAATGTGGTAGACCTAAAAGAACCGGCACAAAGTTAAGTTATGATTGATTTTTCCAAAGAACTCAACCAAGAACAATTGGCCGTGATCTATATGGGTGACGGTCCTTGTTTAGTATTAGCCGGAGCTGGTTCAGGCAAAACAAGAACCGTTACATACAGGGTAGCTTATTTATTGGAACAGGGGATAAAACCGGAAAATATTTTACTTGTGACTTTTACCAACAAAGCAGCGAAAGAAATGATAGAACGAGTAAGCGGTCTACGGTCTACGGTCTACGGTCTACAGAAAAGTGAAGGTGACGAAGACAGAAGTCCGAAGACCGAAGTCCGAAGTCCGAAGTCTTTTCTCCCTTGGGCCGGAACGTTTCATAGTATTGCTTATAAAATTTTGAAACGCTATGCGAACGTTATTGGATATACAGAAAAATTTACCGTGCTTGATAGTGAGGATAGTCGCAGTTTGATAAAACTTTGCGCCAAAGATATTTTTAGTTCCGGTACGGACAAAAAAAATCCTTCGGCCAATGTGTTGCAAGGAATAATTTCTTTTGCCAAAAATGCCGACACAACAATTGAAGAAGTTTTGGATTTGAAATATCCGCAATGGTTTGCCGTGGCCGACCAGATAAAAAATGTATGGAGCGAATATGAAAAACGCAAAAAACAAGCCAATTGTATGGATTTTGACGATTTGCTGACCAATTGGTTACTACTTTTGCAAAATGAGGAAATAAAAAATAAATTTGCCACGCAATTTCAATATATCATGGTGGATGAATATCAGGATACCAATAAAATTCAAGCGGAAATTATAAAAAAATTGGCCAGTGTGCATAAAAATATTTTGGTTGTTGGTGATGATGCGCAAAGCATCTACTCTTTTCGTGCCGCCAATATAGAAAATATTTTAAATTTTGAACGAGATTATCCGGAGGCAAAAATTTTTAAATTGGAAACCAATTATCGCAGTACCAAAGAAATTTTGGAAATCGCCAATGATATTATTTCTTACAATACCAAACAATACAAAAAAAGTTTAAAACCGATAAAAGACGGGGGAGAGAAACCCCAACTTCGCCCGCAGATGGATCAAAGCATGGAAGCAAGTTTTGTGTTGGAAAAAATCGTGGAATTTTTGGAAAAAGATGTAGCGCCAAGTGAAATTGCTGTGCTTTTTCGCGCCAGCGCGCACAGTCAAATGCTTGAAATGGAATTGACCAAAGCCGGAATTCCCTATGATTATCGCGGGGGAATGAGATTTTTTGAACGCGCACACATCAAAGATGTGCTCAGTTATTTGCGTATAGTAAGTAACTTGAATGACCTGGCTGCTTGGACAAGAGTTTTGTTGCACGAAGAAGGGATAGGTCCCTCAGCAGTGGAAAAAATCATGGAATTTGTGAATGGTTTAAAAAATATTGAAGAACTGCCGGAAGTCAAAAATATTTTGGGTGGTAAAGCTCAGGTAGGCTTTGAAAACTTTTTGAAAATTTGGGATGAAATGTTAACTAGCGACAGAACTCCAGCCAATATGATAAATAAAATTTTAGATTCGGCTTATAAAGATTATCTGGAAAATGAATATCTGGATTACAAAGACAGGAAAGCCGACATCAAACAACTCATGACGTTTGCGGAAAAATACGATAAACTGGAAGAATTTTTGGCGGAAGCGGCGTTACAAGAAGGATTTACAGCTAAAAACATTGAAGATAAACAAGAAGAACGAAAAGATAAAATTATTTTATCTACTGTGCATCAAGCCAAAGGATTGGAATGGGAAAATGTTTTTATTATCAATTTAAGTAGCGGTGCATTTCCAAGTGATAGATCGCTTAGCGAAACACAAGGATTGGAAGAAGAAAGACGTTTGTTTTATGTGGCCATAACACGTGCCAAGAATAATTTATTTTTGACTTATCCAATGGTTGGTGGGGGATGGGGTGATAGTTTGAGCGGACCAAGTATGTTTTTAAGTGAAATTAATAACGATTTGTTGGACGATAAATCGTTAATTTCAGAAAACTCAACTAGATTCAACGATCCGATAAGCGGGGTAGTTTATGAAGCCGAGGAAAGCGCTTATATAGACAAACCAGCTAAAATAAGGCCGGGAAGTTTTTTACGAGATTTGGATGATTTATAAAATTTAATTAGCGAACTCTTGAAAAAAAGGATATTTTATGCTAATTTAATAATATAATCCAATTTTAATTTTTTATAATATGAATCCTTTAGAGTCTTATGGCGTAGATAATCCTGACTTTGTTCAATCGCGGATGGAGGAAAAAGTGAAAGAGGAAGAGAGAATAGAACAAGGTAAAAAACAGATAATAGATGGTTTGAAATATTCTCAAGAACATTTTCACACCGTTTATTTAATGACGGTTGATTGGTTAAAAAATTATGTTAAAACCGGAAAAGAAGATTTTGGCGGTGATAATTATAAAGAAGATTTAGAAAGAGCAGGAGAAATAGATGGAAAAAAATTAAACTTAAACAGAGAAGTTGCAAAAGACATCTTAAAAGAATTAATAAGTAATAAAGAATTTGAACGATTGTTTGGTAAAGAATAAAAAACTAAAACCGCCGAAGCTGTTCGGCGGTTTTTTTGTTTTAAATCTTTTATAAATTCACTTCTATTTGATTACTGTAAATTCCACATTTTCCTCCCAAGTATTCGCATACCCGAACATAATATTTTCCTTCGCCGTCAAAATTATTTACAGTATCTGTGGTTTGGGTCGGTTCCGAATAGTAATGATATTGATCACCGTCGCGAGTCGGGTAAGTAGGGGATGGGTTTTGTGACCAAACAACTTTGAAACCACTTTTGGAGTAGCCGTTTACTTTCCAATTGATTTTTCCTTCACCCAAAGAAGTTAATGTGATTGAAGTTACGGCTTGAGTTGTTTCTTTTTCTACTGTTTTTTCAGTATCACCAAGCAACGTAATTGTGACTTGGTTACTATATATGCCGCACTTACCACCCAAATATTCACAAACTCGCACATAATATTTTCCTTCACCGGCAAAAGCCGTTACATAACCGGTTAATGTTTCAGGATTGGAATAAAAAGCATATTTATCTCCATCGCGCAGAGGATATGTCGGATTGGAATTTTTTGACCAGACTAATTTGTACCCTTGTGAAAATGTTCCGACTTTTTTCCAGGAAAATTTTCCATTACCAAGATAGTTCAAAGTCAGCGCTTTGCTCGGAGCAGATTCTTTCACTACCGGCTCTTTTGCAATTGGTTCGGTTTTGACTTCTTCGGTTTTGATTGATTCAATTTTTTTCCCGTCACCAGAACTTTGTTCGGTGAGGGACTTCGCTTCTTCTTTCTTGATAATTACGAAGTCATCCATCTCTTCATCCAAAACAACAGTATAACGTGAAGAAACCCAACCTAGAATTTTTTCGTTATTTTTGATTTTATACCAAGAGCCCATCATGTCCACTATTTCGTAAGTTTCATTTTTTTGTGCGGTAAATAAAATTTTACTAAAACGCAACGGCCACTTTCGAACAAAAAGTTTATCAGCGGTTATTTGTACGGTCGGTGTTTTGATTTCCGGACCGGTTTGATAATTTGCCACATCTTCTTCTTTGACAGTTTTTATTTCATACCAAGAATATCCGTAATTTTTATAAGTATCGGAATTGGCAAAAGGTCTTTTGACACCTTCTTCCAGTAAATAAATTACTTTTTGACCTTTGATTTTTATCAAAGTTCCATCCTCAAAACTTTTTTCTTCCATGGCCATAGTTTTACCCGAGAGCAAAACCAATCCAAAAAACATTATTACCGAAGAAATTAAAAATTTTTTGTACATATATTAAATAAATTAATAATTATACTTATAGTTTTATTGTAGCAGTGTTCTGATAGTTAGTAAAGAAAAATAAAAACACCGTGAGTCTATAACTTACGGTGTTTTTAGTGTGAGGAAAAGACTATCTCTTTTTGCCTTTTTTGGCAACTTTCTTTTTAGCTACTTTTTTTACAGCTTTTTTAACTTTCTTTACAACTTTTTTAGCTTTTTTCACAACTTTTTTAGCTTTCTTTTTCATAGTTTGCGCACCCCCTTTCTTTTTTGAGATAAATGAAATAATTTTTTTCATCTTGCGATCGCAAGAAAAAATTTATAAATTTTTTATAGACAAGCATGTCATAAAAAATTCGACCTATCTTTATTATAAATGCTTTTGCAAAATAATGAAATAGATTTTGTGAAGTTATACACAGGGCGACTCGTCACAGACGAGTCGAACTCAAAAGTCAAAACTCAAAATTCAAAAGTAAAAAATGTAAATTAAAAATTTATAAAAAATAAATTAAAAAATATCCGACATAAAGTTGGATATTTAGAATTTTATTTTCTTTGATTATGGATTTTTTGTGGGACGTTGAGTGTTGTGCCCCCAGAGAGAAGACTCACATCGTCGCTTCGCTCCTCTTTGAAAAACCTTCGGGTTTTCCAATACCTTTCCTCCGCAAAGAGAAACCTCCCGGTTTCTCCCTTCCCTAATTCGATTCTCTCTTAAAAAAATATTTGATATTAAATCGAATATTTTTTGTGCCCCCAGAGAGAATCGAACTCCCATCCTCAGGTTCGAAGCCTGATATTTTATCCATTAAACTATAGGGGCAATATTGCCAAAAGTGTAGCAGATTTAGATAAAAAAATCAAGTATAAAAAACCCGCTCTTTTGAATTGAGCGGGTCGGTATTTTTTATTTTCTCTTTCCAAAAATTCTTTTCTTTTTTTCCGGATAGGTGAAGCCTTTATAAAAACTATAAATTGTTATCAACGCGGAAAGTATGAGTAACAGTAAGAGTAAGAAACTGGGACCAGTAGATAGTCCACCGATTTTCAAATAAATTACCGGTAGTTTTTCAACCGAGCAAGCGGTAGAGGTTATAATATATTGTGTGGTTGTTACATAAATAATTGTCGTAGTTGGTGTGGTGGTTGGAGTAACAACTTCCGGAGTAGTGGTAGGTTTTGTTTCCGGCTTAACTTCTGGTTTAGGTTCAACTTTGGGTCTCTCAATAATATTTACCGTAGCACTGCCACGACCGGTTAAAATATTTGTACCAACTCCGTCATTGGCCAAAACTTGAGCCCCACCAACGGTAATCGTTGCTTTTCCTAAAGTCTTGGCTGAGAAATTTATTGTTACCAATCGGCCACTTTTTCCGGTATATCCGGGATTCAAAACTATTCCGGAGAAACCGGCACTACCATTTACATTGGAAAAAGTAGGACTTTCCACCATTAAGGAAAAAATAGAATTTCTAGTGGAAACGGAAATAACAGAAAGTTTGTCGATTGGAAAATTGACCGTTGCTTGAGCGGCATTCATAGCTTGATCGGCACTATTTACATACAGAGAAATTTGGAAAGTTTCACCGAGACGATAAGTCGCTGAACTCGGTGAAAAATACAAAGAAGCCGCTTCGGAAATCGAAACAAAAGCAAAAGAAGCAAAAATAGAAGCGACAAAAATCGCCAGTTTAATTTTTATTTTTCCGCGAAAATCTCTCATAAGCCCTCCTGGATAAAATGAGAAGTATGATTACAGTTATTATTATAATCCAAAAATTCAAATTCGTATACCATCGCGGAGTCTGAACGGTCATTAATGAGACAATTCGTTCATTTCCGGCTCTGTCTATGGCTTTGACATAGATATTGCTACGCATTTGTTGATCTTGCAAAACATAAGGGCTGGTTGCCGGAGTCCAGCGTCCTATTTTAAATTCCCAACCTAACAAGTGTCCGGTTTTTTCTTCTAATACTTCATAACGGGATACCCCGGAATCTTTGTCTATCGTGTCAAAAATCAAAGCTTTCTTGTCGGAAGCGATATTATTATCTTCATAAACAAAAAGATCAAAGTTTTCCGGAGGTATTTTGTCTAAATTTTTATAAATATTTTCCGTATCATCACCTTTGAGACCGGTTTGAACATTGAAAGAAAGTTTTTTTCCCGAACTCTTCGTTTCCGTGCCAAAGCCGTTGTTTTTCAAAGTTTTATTTTGAGAAAAAAGTATTTCACCGCGGCCGGTATTTTTGGTTTTAAAAATCAAAGATAACAAATAAGCTGAGTTTTCGTTGAATCCGCCGGGAGTAATACCTGAAAAAAATATTTTATTATGTTCGTCAGTTTGGTGAGGTTTTTCCACCCAATAATTGATAACCGAATTTCCATAAGAAAAATCCACCAGATCCAACAAATTTTCAGGAAAAATAACAGCGGCTTCCAAAGCGTTTATTTCTTCTTTGGCAGTATCCAAAAATAAGTCCACTTGTATGTATTCACCGATTTCAGGATTATGATTGGAAGCTGTGGCAAAAAATTCCGCAGCCAAAGTAGGTGTAATTACAAAGAAAGCTCCCAAAATAACCATTGGTATCAAGAGGTGATTTTTAAGTTTTTGAATCTGAATCATTGGAATTTTGATTATAAAAGTATTCTTTTAACATACGCTTCAATAAACGGCTCCCCTGATTTGTTTTGAGATATTTTTCTCTGCGTTTTGCATCTATTTCATTGCGGTAAGCTTCGTAGTGAATTAATTGCCAAGGTATATATTTTTTTGTATACGTACTATTGCCATCATTGTGTTGGTCTAATCTTTTTATTAAATCTTGGGTATAGCCAACATAAAGGCTTTTATTTTTTAAACTTTGTATAATATAAACGTAAAAAAACATATCTTTACATTATCCCGGTCCACCGGGTAGTAGAAGTTCGGCTTGCCTTCGGCAATAGGGCGCTAAGGGCGCCTAGCCGAACTTTCACTACCCGGTCCAATAATAAGCCAAAATACTAAAATCTATCAAGTTGATAATATCATCGCCGTTGAGTTGTGAATTTTCCGTATTGATAAAACTTGTGGCGACCGTGCGTTTGTACCAATAAGCGGCAATGGAAAAATCAACCAAATTTACTCTACAATCGCCGTTAAGATCGCCTTTGGCCGGACATTTACTCGTAGGAACGGGTTTTTCCACTGTTTTGACGCCGATCGTAAAAGGAAAAGAATTGCTAAAAGCGCTTTCAATAAGACCGATTTTCATTTTGATTTTGATTTCATAATTTCCTTCCGGCAACCCCAAGGTTTCTAAAAGATAAGAATAATTTCCCGAAGAATCGGCGATGGTTTGAAAAGCGGAAGTATTTCCGGAAACAGAATTTTTTAATTCCAGCAGAAGAATTGAGTTTGGTGCGCTTTGACCATAAAATTCTAAACTGTCACCGCGCTTTATTTCTTGAGAATTGAAATATAAGGTCGGAGGAATCAAAATGTTGCTTACTTGATAAGAATTTCCGGCAACCACGGTTAAAGGAAAAACCAAAGAAGAAGAATATCCTCCTCTTGAGTCGGAAGCGTAAAAGGTGTAACGATAATTACCGGCAGTAATGGAATTTAACAAATATTGAAAAGTTCCGGTTGAAGAAGCAAAAAAGGTATTAACCAAAATTCCGTCGCGAAGAAAAAATATTTTGGCATTCGGATAAGCAAAACCGGAAAAGTTTACTGAAGAAACTAAAACCGGCAGAGAACCCCCTCCACCCCCGCCACCGCCTCCACCCCCGCCGCAAGAAGGACACAAAGACCCTCCGCAATCAACGCCTGTTTCGTCAAAATCTTTAATTCCGTTTGTACAATGTGTTCCGCAAGTTCCGCAAAGCGTTCCGCCACAATCCACACCGGTTTCATCATAATCTTGAGTTTTGTTGGAACAGTGATAAGAGCTATTATCGATGGAAACGGTTACATTTTGTGTGACTACGGCGCCAAAAACCAAAGCCGGCAGAGCGGACAATAAAAACACAAGCCCCAAAAGGAAATATTTCGAGGCTTGTGTCGCAAAGATTGATTTTAACAATCGTTTAGGCATCTCCTTTTTTATTTTCGTCTGTATTTTCCGTTTTTTCTATTTTAACAATTTTGAAGTTTTTTAGCAACCAAATTTTCAATAACCAAAGCACGGCGATAATACCGAGTAAGATCAATGTTTCTTTCCAAGGCCATGCCCAAACAGTCACGGAAATCGGGGTTAAATCCGCTCCGTCGCTCATTTTGGCCAAAATAGTGGCTTTGACAGGACCAAAAAGATATTTTTTATCAAGAGTTGTTTTGAATGTTCTTTCATATCCCGGAAATACCACGCGCGGTTCCCAAGTAGTTTCAAGTTTTTTCCAAAAATGTTTGAATTCAACTTTTCCTTCAGGTAAGAAAAAAGTATTACCAGTATTCTTGACTTTAAAAGTCAGATCAAGAGGTCCGTGAGCGATAAATTTCTTTGTTTCAACGGAAAAAATTTCTCCGGTTTTTTGCACGTCTCCACTGACTTCAAAGAGCATTACCGATCCTACGCGCCCGGCTACACCAAGTCCGCTTTCTCCGGATGGCTTTTTATTTATTTCCGTGCCGCGAAAAAGAACCGCACCGTAATGTCCGCCAGGTTGGGCGTTTTTTGGCACATTCATCACAAAATCTATTTTTCTTCTTTCTCCGGCCGCTAAAACGAAGTCTTTTTCAGAGTTGTATTTAATCCAAGAAGCTAGACCGTAGTTCTGATCAGTTTCTCCTATTAAACTAACTTCACCTTCCGCGCCTCCAACAAGATTTTCTCTTTCAGGACGAACGGAAATAGGATAATCATTGGGGTTTATAACCGTGACGCTGCCGCTCCAGGTATCTCCAGGATTTACCTGTGCTTTAAAGGAAAGAGGATAGATAGAAATAGAAAGCTGCGCGGACGCAGCTTCTATTTTGAAAAGCGTACAAAAAACAACTAAGAAAAAAACCGTAAGAACCCTCCAGTTCAACATGCTTTTCATAAAAATGAAATTAAATTGTTAATTTATGGATTGGTAATCGCGGTAAAGGTAATAGTACCTGTGTATTGACCGGATTCCTGAGTAGCCGGAGCATCGGCTCTAAATTCGTAAGCGACATTTTGAGCTGCTCCAACCCAACTGCTGATACCTGTTACGCGTTGATTGGTAGTTGGAAAACCGGCCCAAAGTTTGGCTCCGTCAGTTCCCCAAAAACCTGTATTTTGCAAAGCGGCGTCAGTACCGGCCACCATCAAACGGAAAGAAAGATTGGCTCCTACTTCAGGAGAAGTTGTGGCATTTGGCGCAGAGTAATTCCAAGCTGTAGCATCTGGAAAATTGACAGTGCCATCAGCATCCAAATCCAAAGTGGAATCAGCGTCGTCTCTTTTTACTTGTAAGTTGAAACCATTATGATCGTTGGTAGTGACTGTCAAAGAAGTATTGCCGTTGACAGGAGTTCCCGGAGTTAAAGTGCCGAGATTTATCGTGGAAGTCGCCAATGTTAAAGTGATGGTTGAAGTGACATACAAAACTATAGTTTGTTGTTCACTGTCTTCGGCGGCTTTGGCCACGCCGAGATTTAAATATCCGCTATAAGCGGTAAACATCGCCATAAGGACGATGAAAGAAAGAAGTTTCCTCCTCATAAAATAAATTAGGTTAATAAATAAATTTATTAATTTATTGAAATGATTTAATGTTAAAATCATTCCACAAGGTATTATACTATTTTTTGATTTTTTTGATAATAGGGAAAAAATATAAAAACGAAAAATATGTGGATAAGTAATTAGTTTTACGAATAACGGTAAAATGAGGTATAATATAAAATATCAAAATTCAAAACTCAAAAGTCAAAAGTTTGGAGTCCCGCTTGGCGGGACGGATAATTTGAATATTGCCAATCAATACAAAAGTTTTGAGATTTGAACTTTGAGATTTGAGTTTGTTTTTTTATGTCTTTTTCTCTAAAATTAGCCGTTATTTTGATATCGTGCCTGATAACTTCTCAGGTAGTTTTGGCGCAGAATCAAATTGATAGACAAACTTACGGCACTATCTATCACGACGCTACTTCCAGTGGTTTTCAATTAAAAGGTGGAGCTGGTGATCCGGCGGTAGGTAGAGCCACCAGTACAAACTATATTTATGATCACGGATTGGTAATGGAATTTCCTATGATGGTAATTACTGTTGAGCCGACTGTAAATTTTGGAGAAATATTGCCAAATATACCAACTTTTGCCAGTTCTGCGGTTTATGTTACTATACCCGGTTCATTAAGTGGATATAATTTGTCAGTCAAAAGAGAGGATGTAAGTTCAACTGTAGATTTGACCGTTGATTCATCGGTTGATTTCCCGGATTATGTTTCTTGGAATCCGAGCGGTTCCGGCAATGCCACAAATACACCGGGAAACAATCTGTCTTTTCGTGTAAAACAATCAGGCACGACTTCCAATTATAACAATGCTTGGTGGGGTAGTGATGACACTCTTCTAAATGCTAAATATGGCGGATTTCCAACTGTAAATTCGCAATTTATGAATTGTCCGACATGTAATTGGGGCACTACCGTGACTGTGGTTGATTATCGTGCCAGCGCGCCAATAGATCAAAAATCAGGTAGTTATAACGGGGTAATTACTATAACAGCGCTCGCTAATATTTAGGATTTTTGAATTTATATTTTTGAATTAAAACTCGCGAAAAAAGCGAGTTTTTTGTTTATACACAAGTTATCCACAGTTTATTTATTTTGGCTAGCTGAGAGGTTTTTTGAAAATTGTATATATGGTATAATAATATAGTAAAAACATTATGAATATTCGGAGGGGAATAAAATCCAAACTCCTTGTTAACTTTCTAAAGATGAATATACAGAAAGCCATGTTTTTTGTTGCGTTAGTGACGGTTTTTTCTTTTATAGGTAAAGAAGTTTTAGCTATTCCAAACCTGATAAATTACCAAGGCAGATTGCGAGATAACGGAGGAACGCCGATTACTACTTCTACCACTATTCAATTTTCTATTTATAACAACGCAAACACCGGAGTTCCTACAGATACGCCAAGTTCCGCCGGACCTTTGCTTTGGACTGAAGTCTATGACGGCAGTTCCGGAAATTGTCCCAAAGTTCAACCTGATGCCCAAGGATATTTTACCGTAAATCTTGGTGCTTGCGGCGCTTTTCCGAGTTATTTGGATTTTAGCACAGGTACTTATTATTTGGCGGTAAAAATAGAAAGTGACAACGAAGCCAGTCCGCGTGTGATTTTGGCGACTCATCCGTATGCTTTCAATTCCGACAGAGTTGACGGTTTTCATGCTTCTTCCACTGCTGTGGCCAATACGCTTTTGGCTCTGGATAACAATTTGAATTTAAATATTTTATCCGGCGGATTTACAGGTGCAAACTTAACCATGAACAGTAGCACTGCCACTTCCAGTATTAGTGGAAATTTAGCCATTACCGGAAATACTCTGATGGCAACGACTACTATTGCCAATCTTATCTTAACCGGAGCATCTTCTTTTGGTACTATTTCCGCCGGTACATGGCAGGGTGATATTATTGCGACCAATTATGGCGGGACAGGACAAGACACTAGCGGTTGGACAGGTTTTGTAAAAATTAACAACGGTGTTTGGTCTACTTCAACAGTAAACCTGACTTCCGATATCGCGGGAATTTTGCCGATTGCCAATGGCGGCACCAATGCCGGCAGTTTTGCGAGCAATGAATTTATTTGGTTTAACGGCACGAGTTTGGTGGGGAGTGGTTTTACTAGTACCTCTTTTATGGTCTCCGGTACGGACAATTGGGTTAATGTTGCAGGCGATACCATGACCGGAGCTTTGATAATAAATAACAACTTGAATGTTATAGGAAGTTCCACTTTGTCCACCACCACGATCACTCAATTGATGGTGGGAGAAAATTTTCCCGCAGAGATTCCAAGCGGTTCGGTTTTTGCTTCTTATAAAAAATATACAAATTTATCAAATTCAGGAGACGGCTTTACTTTGGGTAATGTTATGGGTATAGAGCTTGATCCTATAGAAGATGCTTCTACAACAATCAATACTTTGCTCAGTGTTACAACCAATGAAGGTAATAATAATAATTTTGAAGTTATCGCCGGTCTTTTAAATCAAGTTATTCATCAAGGTTCAGGATCGGTTAACATGATTTTGGGACAAATTTCTTCTGCCGAGTTGGACAATTCCACGGGAAGTGTTGGTGTTGCTTTCGGATTGAGAGGACAAACAGCGACTAATGGTTCCGGAGATGTAAATTTTAGCGGAAACATAGGATTGGCTTTGGGCTTAAGCGGTTATATTGAAAACGGTATAGGTAATGGGATTATTTCCAATGCTTCGGCTATTCAATCAGATTTTGGTATAGAAGGAGGAAATATTGGAACGGCTTTTGGAATGAGAATTAATAACCCGACCAGCGGCACGGGAACGGGAACAATCGGAAGTTTGTACGGACTTTATATCGAAGAACAAAATTTTGCTCAAAATTCCAATTTTAATATTTATTCCGATGGTACAGCATCTGTGAATTATTTTGGAGGTTCTGTCGGTATCGGTACCACTTCTCCTCTTTCCGCTTTGGATGTTTATGGCAATCTTTCTATTACCGGCGCGGATAGGTATTTGAATTTCGGAAATAATACAGGGACAGTAGGTTATGGTATTCGCGATAATGCCGGGGTGATGCAATGGAAGAACGCGAGTGGTGGTTGGAATAATTTTTCGACCAAAGTTGACCATATCATCAATGTGGCCAAAAGCGGGGGAGATTTTGATAATTTGGAAGACGCTGTTGCTTTTGCTAATGGTGTTGATTATGACACTATAATAAATATTTATCCCGGAGTTTATGATGTTTCATCTACTTTGGTTGTTACCAGTACTCACATAAAAAGTATTCGAGGTATGAGTACAGAAGCGGTGATGATTCGTCCGACAACGGACCTGGTCAGTTCTCCCGGTCCTATTTTTGAAATAAATTTTTCTGAAGAAAATGATTTTTCTATTCGTTTGTTGACCATTGACGGTTCACAAACCGTCGGTTTTCGAAATACATCCGGTTGCGATGCTATTAGAGTTAGTAATACCGGCAGTGTTTGGATGGATTTTTCCGAATTGGTGATTATAGACACAGAGACAGGTATAAATATGCAAGTAGCCAACTTGTTAAATATTTTCAAATCAGATTTTTATAATATCGGCAATATTGGTGTGAATTTAGACAACGGTGCTGCAGCTCAAGTCGAAAATGTTTATATGGAAAATGTTGAAAACAGATTTGTACATTTGAAAAGTACGACAGGTTCGTCATCTTTTTATATGGTTGGCAGTGAATTCGGATCCAACAGCGATTTGGGCACAGGGCTTTTTATAGAAGGAAACGGATCTTATGCGGAAATTCGTTATTCCAACATGTGGGGTTTGGATTATAACATTATTACCAATGACGATTCCGCTACCAAAGTTACGGCCAGTTATTTGCAGAAAGCGGCCACTTTGAATATTGATCAAAAAGACAGTTCGTCCATAAATATTTCTTCGAGCGACGGAGCTTTTTCCAGTGCCGATATTAGCATCAATAATCCGGCCAATGTTTATTTTTACGCTTTGGCTGAAGAAGAAGGGGTGGTTTTATTTGGTAGGCACTCCAATATCAATCAAGATGTTATCAAAATTGATACGGGCATGGCTATTCTTCCGAAACTATCTTATCAAGCTGATTATTATAGAAATAATGGTTTAATCTTTGTTAATGACAATCCCGGAGAAAGAACGATGCTCGGAGTTCAAGCGACTAGCAGTGAGGCAAAATTATCCGCAATCAGCGGAGATAGGAGTGCTATTGCCGGATTGTATCTTTATTCGGATACCGATGGATTTGGTTCTACTTCCAGTATGCGAGGTTGGATGATGTCAAAATATGGAACAAACTCCAATTTGCTTTTTAATTTTTATAACAACGACACCGGTGATGGTAAAAGTTTGATTGATAATAAATTAATGACTTTGGATGGGTTTAATTCGTTGATGTATTTCCAAGGAGGAGCGATATTTAACAGTAGTAGTGGAAATTATGATTTTCAAGTTAAGACGCCGGATAATGATTATGCCTTGTTTGTACAAGGCAGTAGTGACAATGTCGGTATTGGTACTTCCACTCCCAATTCACAATTGACTGTTGACGGAGATATAGATATTACCGGTAGTTATCTTATGAATAGTGTTCCTTTGACTGCTGTTGATCCTGGTGTTACCGAAGGGCAATTTGCTTATTGGGATGGAGATTCTTGGGCGCCGACCAGTAATATTTTTGTGTCTAGCAGCGGTTTTATCGGTATTGGTACTACCACACCAAAAAACGCTTTGACATTAATAGGTGGATTGTCTATTTGCAGTACTTCTCCGGCAGTAACTTCTTACACCCTTTATAATCTTGGCGGGCAACTTTATTGGAACGGCTCGCCGGTTGTCGGTGGTAATACTAGCACATATATTCAAGACGCGGACGGAGATACTAAAGTGGAAACCGAAGCTTCACCAAATGAAAACAAAATTCATTTTCAAACAGCCGGCACAGAGCGCGTGATTATAGATGAAAACGGTTTAGTGGCTATAAATACTACCACTGTCAATGGCAAGGCCTTTTATTTATACGGAGATACTAATGATGAATTAAATTTGGCTATTCACAATAACAACTCCGGTCCTTCTTCTACTGCGGAATTTAGTTTGTATAACGATTTGGGAAAATTGGGCGGTTTGACAGCCTTGAGTTCCGGCTGGAATGACGGACTCCCGGGAATTTCCGGCAGTTTGGCGTTGTATTCAGTCAGTGATTTATTACTTTCGACATTGGCCTCGGGCGGAGATATTATTTTTGATGTTGATCCAACCGACGAACAAAGAAGTATGGTGATAGTTGGAACCGGCGGGGGTAATGCCGGTTATGTTGGTATCGGTACTTCCACTCCTTTGGCCCCGTTATCAATTAGTGGTAATGTTTTTATTGAAGGAGAAAATCGTTATATTAATTTTGGCACTACGACCGGAGCAGCAGGATATGGTTTCCGTGACAATAACGGTATCATGGAACTTCGCAATATCAATAATAATCACAATGTTTGGTCGGAAATCGTTATTAATGACGCGCTTATTGAAGGTAATATTATTTATGTTAACGCGGTGAGCGGTAAAGACAGTTTTGATGGCAACAGTACGGCCAGAGCAAAAAAAACCATCCAAAACGCTATTGATACGGCCGCGGTTTTATCGTCTTCTACCAATCCTTATACGGTTTCAGTTTCCGCCGGAACTTTCACCGAAGATTTGCAGATGAAAGATTTTGTAGTAGTTCGAGGTATGGGTTGTAATACTTTTATCAAAGGCAAAGTCACGTTTGATATGACTTATGGCAGTGTTTTATCTATGGTTGATCTGGAAAATACGGATGATTATGCGGTAGAGATAAAAAGCGCAGGTAAATCTGTTTTGAAAAATGTAACTGTGGGTGCGAAATATACGGACGGTAGTAAAGATATCCAAGCCGTGGTTTATCAAGAAAACGGCACTTTGGAAAGTTTTACCGCCAATAAATACAACTTTACTCAAACTACCAATACTGTTGGGACAAAAATAAATACCATTTTTTATCTAACCAGCTCAACTATTACCAACGCTTATATCTATAACCCGGAAATTTTTGTAAATACTTATGACAGTGACGATGATCTATCTGTGCTTTATACCGATAATCAAAGTTTACGTAGTATTGCTACTATCAAAGACCCTGTAATCACTTTTCCGATTTATGCCACTGCTCCGGCAAATAACGTTAAGATTTTTTATCATGATAATGCCAGATTTAATACTTATGTTGATTCGGCATTTGCAACAATTTTGACTGTGGCTCCGGGAAGCGTAAAATTGATTCCGGCTTATGTGAACAGTTCCACTGTTTTATCCGGAGTGCAAATCACCAATTCTTCTTTTGCTTGGGCCGGTCCGGGGGTTAGTGAAAACAATGTTTACCTTAGCTCCGCCAATACGGCCAACGATCATATAGTGTTGACTTCCAACCAGTTCAAAACAGATACTGATATTTTCCCGGTGAGATATACTGCGGACGGAGTTTCCGGCACAGTGGAATATTTTATTAGTAACGGTCATGGTGATTTACAAAATAAATCTTTTGCCACATTTGAGGGTTCTTTTGGAATAGGCACTTCCACACCTTATGATCTTTTGGAAGTTTGGGGATCTGATTTAAGCTCCAGTCCTACCAGCTCTCGTAATTATATTACCATTGTCGCCAATGGTAACGGTGAGGCGGGACATTATATCCGTCGCGTGAATAGTGGTAGTTATGACAATGGTTGGTCTTGGTATATGCCGACCAGTTCTCTGGATTTTCGTCTTTGGGACGACTCAGTCGGGGCGGAAGGGGACGACATTTTGACTATTCAGGCAGGAACCGGGTTTGTGGGTATCGGCCAAGCACTTTATGATCCGCTTAACAAACTCCACGTTGACGGAGGTATTTATATTGGAGATACGGCCACAGCCACTACCACCAACTCTATTTACAACATTGGCGGAGATCTTTATTGGAACGGAAATTTGTTGGCGAGTGCCGGCGGGGCGACCGCCAACTGGTTGTTAGCTTCGCACAACGGCGGAAATGTTTTGACAACTTCCACAACTCTTCCGGTGTGGTTCAAAGATATTATTTATGCCAGTTCTTCGGTATATATTGACGGCACGCTGAATGTTTTGGGTAATTCAATTTTGGCTACAACTACGATTTCGGATTTGACTGTAAACAATATCAATGTTTTAGGCACAGTGAGTACCACTGATATTTTGGTGGCTGATTCCATCACTTTGGGCGGAGTGACTCGCAATACTTGGCCATCTGGTGGCGGAGGCAGTAGTATTTGGGTAACTACGACCGCTAATGTTGTTTATCCGGACTTAACAGGAGATTATGCAGTAGTGGTAGGAAATAGTGCCACCAGTAGTAATGTAAAATTTGAAGTAGTTGGACACTCTAAGTTAGGTGGAAATTTATCGGTCACCGGAACATCTACTTTATCCGGTCCGGTTTTGTTTGGTGATAATATTCAATTTACTACTGCAGGAAATAATAATTTTTATTTTAACAATGGCATTAATAATTATCTACGTTGGAATAATTCTGCTACACAATTTGAATTATCAAACGGTTTGATGGTTTCGGGTTTAGTGAGTTCAACTGCTTTACAGGTAAATGGCGATGTTACTACCACAGGTAAAATGGTGATTGGTGGTCCTGTTGGTATCGGTACTACTACTCCTCAAGCACCTTTGCATGTAGTGACAGATAATGCAGGCCCGGCAATGACAATTTTACAAAAAACTATTGCGGGAGCTACAAACTTGAATTTTGTAACCCAAAATAATAAATATTGGCAACTTTCAAAAAGAGATGATAATCAAGATGATAAATTTATATTTTATTTTGTAGATGATGCGGGATTATTTAACAATGTTTTAACTTTGAATTCTACCGGTACAATAGGTATTAATCAGCAAGATCCTGGGGCTATGTTATCCATTACCGGCACAACCACTTATCCGTTGTTGAGTATTATGACTAGTTCTTCTGAACCAGCATTAATTGTAAATCAATACGGCCATGTCGGTATAGGAACTTCGGATATTGGTTATTATAAATTGCGAATTTATGAACCGGATAATGGTCTTACTGCAGAGGTAAAATCTGGAAGTAGTACCAAAACAGCTTTATTTAATTTAAAAGCTGGGAGTGATGTTGAATTTTTACAATTGGGTTATTATGGCATAGACACTCCAGGTTTCGCGGGTGTTTTGCCAGGAAGTGCAGTTTGGGACTCTGTAGCTCCGGGTGGTTCTTATTTTATAAATGAATCTACCAGTACCGATGCTGCACTTATTTTTATGACTGATGGTTGGCAAGCGGAAAATGAAAGAATGAGAATAACCAATGGTGGATATATAGGCATTGGGACGTCTACCCCTATTTCTAAATTGAGTTTGAACGAAGGAGATTTCAGAATTACTTCAGGCACTGACGGTTGGATAATTGGTCCAAATGCTTTCCCTAATCGAGCTGGTTCCACTGATTTAATTGGTTTGAATGTAACCAACAGTTCTACATGGAAAGCTGGTTTATTCTCAGAAGTCGGGGGAACATTATTGAGCTATGGTATTAATGCTACTCAGCTGGGGGATAGAAATACTTCTTCTATTGGTGCTATTTTCCGTTTAGATACCAGAGCCGATACTCCTTATTGGAGTATTAAGCGTCAGCCCGTAGGTAGTAGTACAGAATATTCAGATATGCAAATAGCTAGAACTGGTGAAATAGGCTTTGGTGGTTTTGCTAATGATACAAATGTTTTTTCCGGTCAGGTTCATATTTTGACTGCTACTACTACTAATGTTGGTTTAGCTGTTCAGGGTATGGTTGGACAAACTGCAGCTTTACAACATTGGCTAAATTCAGATGGAGTTGTTGTGGGTGAGGCAAAATATTTATCACAAAATTTTGGGATGAGTTTAGAAACAGGAGCTTTTATTGCTAGAAATTCTTATTTTGGCGAAGAATTTATGCGCGGTAGAGGAAATGTGACTGCAGATACTTTGTATGCTTGGGGTGATTTTCAACAATTCACAGTTGATGAAAATACGGCTTGTACTTGGAGTTCAGTGGCAAACGGAGTAAACGGTATCGGCAGACAGCAAGCGACAAATGGCGCCAACTCTTGTTTGGCATATCATGGGATTACAACTGCCGGAACCGCCAATCTTGTCTTTAATACCGCCAATTTACCGGTCATAACTTTCAAAGCTTCTCCGTCCGCTGTTACTGCCAATATCCGATTTAGAATTGGTTTGAGCAATCTGTCTCGAGCTCAAACTGCAGACCCTCTAAACGGTGTTTATTTTACCAATAACACCACCAACGGAGAGTGGCAGGGTGTTTCGCGTCGCGCCGGAGCTTCCACTGTTGTTGATTGTGCGGGACAAGCTATCAACACTGCTGTATTTGGGGTGGCAAAAATAGAAGTAGTTTCCAGTAATGGTGACGGGACGGGAGAGATAAATTTTTATATTGATAACGATGCAACTGACGGAGTGGATTGGTTTTATTGCGGTCAAGCAACGACCAATATTCCGACTGTCGGGTTGACTTCTATGATTATGAACAATACCGTAGCCGGAGGCGGGGCGCAATATATAGATATTGATTATTATCGCGTATGGCAAGATGATTCAAAGGAAACCCCGATGTTGACTACTGAAGAAATTGTTGAAGAAATCCCTGAAGAAATGGAAACTAATTTGTTGGGTCAAGCGCAAATTATGGCCGGAGATATTTCGGTGAAAGTTGATTTTGAAGGAGAATATGCCGTACCACCGATGATGGGAATTACCCCTCTCAATTTTGACGGTCGTTGGAAATTACAAAATGTCACGACTCGCGGATTTGAAATTACTTTGACCGAACAAGCGACCGATAGTGTAATATTTAATTGGCAGGCCTATATAGTGGAGGATGATACGAAAATTTATAGTTCAAACGGCACGGTAGAATCGTTAAAAGATTTTTATAATAAAATAAACGAAGAAATAATTTTACCGCCGATTGAAAGCTCTGGCGAATCCACGCCATCCGCGCCGATAGAAGCGCCGGCGGAAACTCCAATAGAACCTGTAACAGAAACGCCTCCGGCTGAAACGCCGGTAGAGCCGGTTGAAGAAACACCTCCGGTAGAAGAACCGGTACCAGATACCTCTCCGACTGAAGAACCTGCAGCCCCGGCTGAAACTCCGGCAGATGTTCCTGTGGAATAAAAAAATAATAAAAACCGTTCCTAATAAATAGGAGCGGTTTTTGATTGTCATCCCCGCGGGCCAAAGGCCTCCCTTTGGGAAAGGCGGGGATCCAGGAAAGTATTAATGTATAATATATGTCCAAACAATATTATGTCTATATTTTAGCTAGTCAGAAAAACGGTACATTATATACCGGCGTAACCAATGATTTGATTAGAAGAAATTTTGAGCATAAAAGTAATACAATAAAAGGCTTTACCAAAAAATACAATGTACATATTTTGGTATATTATGAAGTTTACGATAATATAGATAATGCCATATCAAGAGAAAAACATCTTAAAAAATGGAATAGAAAATGGAAATTAAGATTGATTGAAGAAAATAATCCACAATGGAAAGATTTGTACGACGAATTATTGCCATTTTGATCACCACTGGATTCCCGCCTTCGGAACGCTCAGCGTCCCTTCGCGGGAATGACAAAAAAGTTCGCCTTAATCGTATAAACAAAAAAATCCCGCTGACGCAGGATTGTTTTGTTTGTGGGACGCTGAGCGTCCCTTCGTATACTTAGCGGTTTGTGGAACGCTAAGCGTTCCTTTAACGACGCTAAGCGTCGTGGGTCGCCGGAGGAATCGAACGTCGTCGGCCTTTGGCCTCCTCCTTGAGGAACCTTCGGGTTCCTCAACAGCTCCTCCTCGGTAATGTGGGGAAATACTTTCCCCACCACCCCTTTGTTCGAATCTCCGGCTCAACATAATAAAAAATAACTCCTCATAAATGAGAAGTTATTTTTTAGTGGGTCGCCGGAGATTCGAACTCCGGACCTTGTCCTTAAGAGGGACCTGCTCTACCAGCTGAGCTAGCGACCCGTGTCGGACTTCGGTCTACAGTCTTCTGTCTTCTGTGTTCCGTAGTCAGTAGTCTGAAGTCTGAAGACCGGCTATATTGGATCACCAGATTTTCTCTTAATAATATCTATCTTCGGGCCTTTCCATCCTTTGATTTTGAGTGCTATTTCTGCAGCTTCTGTTTGAGCCTCTTGTTTGCTGGTGCCGTTTCCTTCGGCCACCAATTCTTTGTCCAGATAAACTCCGACTTTGAAATTTTTGGCATGATCCGGACCTTCTTCACTGATAACTTTGTAAGTCGGCGTTACTCCAACCAGCTCCTGAGCGCTTTCTTGGAACCTGCTTTTAGGGTCCAAGTATAAGCCATTTTCTAAAATATAGGGTAATTTTGGCAATACCCAGGTTTGTAAAAATTTAGTAGTAGCTTCATATCCTTGATCTAGATAAATCGCCCCGACCAGCGCTTCAAACAAATTGGCCATGATATAATCGCGAGCTTTGGTGCCGGCGTCTTTGGATTCGCCGTGACTCAAAAAGAGAAATGGTTCAGTGCCTATCTCATAGGCGATAGAGGAGAGGATTTTGGCGTTTACCAAAGCTGCGCGCCAATTGGTTAGCTCGCCCTCGGGGTTACCGTATTCATTGAAAAGATGTTCGGTTACAATGAGTTCAACCACCGCATCACCCAAAAACTCCAGTCGTTCATTGTGAGAAAGAGGAAAATCATGATGTTCGTTGAGATAAGAACGATGGACAAACGCTTGAACTAGATATTCAAAATTTTTGAATTTAATACCGATTTTTTCTTCCAGAATTTCAAAATTACGCTCTTTGATTTCCGGTAAATTGCGTAAATCCTTTTTTATTTTATTTTTTGAAATTGTTTTTTTTATCGGCATATATTTTATCTTTCAACATCGGGTGTTTCGTAGTCATCTTCGTTATTATTTGTATTTTTTTCAACTTCAGTTTCATTCTCGGTAATTTCCTCTGTAGTTTCTTCAACTTCTTCGCTTTCTTCTATTTTATCTTTCTTTTTAGTTTTTTCCTCTAAAGCGATTTTTTCATCTTCGGGAATATCCTTGTAGATAGAACCCAAAACTCCGTTGACAAATTTGCCTGAAGCAGGACCACCATAACTCTTAGCCAATTCTATAGCCTCATTGATGGCTACTTTTGGTGGAACTTCTTGAGCTATCTTGAGCTCATATATTCCCAAACGTAAAACATTGCGATCTACGTTGGTAATCTGCTCTATAGGCCAACTCGGAGCGTATTTGATAATAACCTCGTCAATGGCGGGTATGTTTTCAATAACACCATTAACCAAAGAAAGAGTAAAATCTTTTTCGTTCAATCCCGCGCCAAATTCTAACAAGTCGTGTTCAACGATAGAACCGAGTTCTTGTAAATTTTTCCCGCGAAAGTCCCATTCAAAAAGGACTTGCAGCGCGATACTGCGCGCCAAATGGCGATTGGACATAAGATTTCAAAGTTATTTCTTTTTAGTTAATTTTTTTTCAGTTTTAATCACTTGTTTTCCTTTATAAGTACCGCAAAAAGCGCATGCGCGATGCGGACGAACAGCTTTGCCACATTTTGGGCAAGCATTAATAGCGGTAGAGGAAAGAGCAAAATGAGCAGCTCTTTTTCTTTTATGAGACGAAGTTCGTCTATGGCCTGGTAAACCCATAGGATTAAAATATTAAATACATTAAAAATTTCGCGTTTAATAAGCGATTTGCTTCCAGTATATAATAAACTTAAAAAATTTGCAAGCCTCGCGCTAAGCGCGAGAGTAGCCCCGCTCAGCGGGGCCGGTGATTAGCATAACTATGCTAAATTAAAGCAAAAAGATTTATTGTTGTATTGAAAAATTATTTTAGCTATTATATACTCAAGATATTGAAATATGACACTAGAGATTAGAAAAAATACAAACAAAGAAGAATGGGACGATTTTTTATCTCAATTTTCCGATTTTAATCCTTTTCCCCAGAGTTTTGCCTGGGGTGATGTTTTGATTACCGAAGGCAAGGAAGTGGAAAAATTGGCCATATTTGATGGAGGCGAGCAAATAGCGGCTGTTTTGGTTGTTTATGAAAAACTACCATTTGGCTGGAAATATGCATTTAGCCCAAAAGGACCGGTGGTGAAAATTTCCAATTTCCAATTTCCAATTTCCAATATTATTGAAACGATTAGTAAATATTTAAAAGACAAAGGATGTATATTCTGGAGGTTGGAACCAAATACCCAATATTCAATACCCAATATTCAATCTGTTAAAATCAAAGACATAAACCCTTCAAACACGCTTATCTTAAATTTAGAAAAGACCTCTGAAGAACTACTCTCCGCCATGCACCCTAAAACCAGATATAATATTGGCTTGAGTAAAAAGAAAGATCTGCGCGTAGAAGAGAAAAAGGATTTGGAATTTTTTTGGGATTTGATGCAAAAAACAGGGGAGCGAGACGCTTTTCGTTTGCATCATAAAAAACATTATGAAGAAGTTTTGAAATCAGATTTAACTTCGCAAGTAATAGTATATTTTGAAAATAAGCCAATTGCCACAGGGGTTTTTGCCGGTTTTGGCCAAACATTTACCTATTTATATGGTGCTTCTGATTATGAATACCGCCAAGTAATGGCGCCTTATCTGATACAAAATTTTGGGATAAACAAAGCCAAGAACGAAGGATTTAAAAAGTATGATTTTTTTGGTATTGCGCCGATTAATAAAAATGAGAGCGGGGAGTGGATTTATGATAACAATCATCAATATGCCGGAGTAACCAGATTCAAACTTGGTTTTGGCGGAGAATACATAGTTTTTCCGGGAACATATGAGTTTATTTTAAATAAAGTTTTGTATGTCCTAGTAAATTTGTTAAAAAAGTTTCGGAAAATATTGAATATTAAATATTGAATATTAATTTTTTTTATCCTTATCCCTGTAGTTTAATGGATAGAATCTATCCTTTCGAAGGATAAGACCTGCGCTTGATTCGCGCCGAGGGCATGACATTTAGTGTTTAACGACAGTTTAAAAATTTCTAAAGAGCCAAAATAATCAAATAAAATTTTTATAAAAATACCCTCTAAGTAGGGTGTTTTTTTGTTTTAGCCAAGAAATAGCCTATTTTGTCAAAAAAAAATTGACAAGAAAATGCCTAAAATACGTCTAAAAAATAGCTTATTTATAATAAATACTGATAACAGGGGAAAAAGTGACACTCTACCATTGACATTTGCTAAGAAGTATGCTACATTATGCTGTTGGTTAAAAAAGACCAAACAAGTAAATTAAAAAAGTTAATTAAATAATATATGGTTTTTACAACCTTTTCCATTGTTCCTTAAAAACAGCAGTAAAGTTTGTTTTCAAGGGAGAGAGAAAATAAACAAATAAATTGGTAATTCGTATAAAGCTTGTTTCACAATATCTTCAACACTCTATTTCTTTGTGAGTTGGATTACAAGGAAATAGGAATGTCGAAAATAATTTCGATTAAAAACTTGGGAAGACCACCTCGGCCCAACCGGAAGTTGAGGCGACCGTAAAGGGGATTCGTACCAAGTCTTCGGTAGGGATGACACCTCGGTTCGCAATTCAAAAGCGAGCGCCAGTAAAGGGTCATCCCTAACGAAAAAATTGTTCTTTAAAAAATCATCAGAAATATTCCGTGTTTTATTAATATTTTTTATAAGGAGCTTATCATGACAAAGAGTTTTGAAGTAAGAATCTCTATGAGAATGAAGGGTTTCATGGCAGCAGGACAGGTGGCAGAGATGCTGGAGGGATCTCAGAACGCAAAAGTTAGAACCGACAACCGCAAGGTGGAAGGGAAGGCGACTATGAATGAGGACAACCTGGAACTCCTGATTGCATTTCTGAAGGAAAACGGAGAAAAGGGCAATCTGCAGTATGAAAACCCGAATTATCCCATACTCTTCAAAAACCTGCATATTGAGAACAAGGTATCTGAATCCGTAGCTAAACCCAAACCGCAGCACCTGAAGAACAGTATAGGCAACCTGATAAAAAAATAAAACAAGGAGGAAAAATGAAAAAGGTGATGAAAAACCGGACAGGCAATCTCAACGGCAGGCCTGTCCGGATTACATAGCCGTTCCTAGGGGTTCTTTGCGAAGACCCCTTTTGTTTTTTTAAAAAACACCACGGTTTTTCCGAGGTGTTTTATTTTATTTATTTCTTTCTTCATCAAGTTTTTTATAAATCGGTTGCATTTCTTGCATTACCTGTTCCCAAGTTTTTTCTTGGGGTTCTTCTATAAAAGAAGTGCTTGTGTCATCTGAATCATAAACTAGAGCATGAGTACGCCAAAAATCGTAAGCTTTTTTCATCGTTTCGCCATCTTTGATGTTGATATCCCATGGTTCCATGTCCGCTAAATGGCCAATATAAGCGGTAAAAAGAACAAAATTATCAGGTTCATAAATACTTCTGGCCCCTAACAAGGTTATGCTATTACAATCTACTCCTTGACCATAAACTACTCGCGATGGCCCCAATCTATTTTTTCTTTTAGCAAACAGAGCTTTGGTCTTTCCCCTCAAAGGTTCAGCGGGAATACAATATGATTTCCCAATATTTTTTTCTAAATTTATTTCTATTTTAAAAATTTTTTCAATTTCAGATAAATCAGCTTTTCCTATAGCTTCTTGGAGATATTGGATTACATCGGGGTGAGCTAATAAATGTTCCCGTGTTTTTTCAGAAATAAAAACTTTGTTTTTATTTTTATCAAAATAAAACGGTTTTATAGACTCTTTATTTTTTGCGATATCCGGATTATTAATATTTATTTCAGAGTGAGTAGAAGAATTTTCACGCATATTTTAATAATTTATTACTTATTATCTTGATAGGGGGAAGGAGTTGCTTTCCAGACAAAATTAAATAGTTTAGTTAATGTTTGAACTATTTCTTCGTTTTCAATTACCACCCCAAAAGGTTCTTTTTGATAACAGAGAAAAGCCATGGTATTTTTTCCGTAAATTAAAATTTCAGCTGGGAGATCTTCTCCCATGTAACGGCGTATTCTTTTAAATTCAGCATCACTTTTGAGAAGAGAGGGGATTGGTTTTTTAGAAGAAAATATTTTTGTTGTAATTCCAGCCTCTGATTTTCTTTTTCCGTATTCAGTAAGATAATTATCCAATATCGTATTGCCAAAAGTTGAACTAAAAACCAAAGATTCTTTTTCGGGAGAATCAAAGACTAATTCATATATTTTTTTATAATCTTCAAAGCCCTGAACATAGCTTACCACAGGTCTTTCTTGTTTTTCAATGTATATTTTTTTTAATTCACGCAAATGTTTTTTTAATTTTTCCGCCGTCTCTTCTAGTCGTTCTTGTTCTTTTAAAACTAGCATTTCTAGTTTTTCCGGATTTTCACAGAAATACATCGATAAACCGCGTCGGTTTTGTGTTTCTTGAATCAGCCCTTTATCCTTTAGTGTATTTAAAATGTTATACACATTACTTCTTTGAATCTTGGTTTTTTTAAGAACGTCCTTAACCATAGATTTTCCACTAGTAAGTAAAATTTCATAAATTTCAGCCTCATTTTTATTTAAACCTAAAGATAAAAGCAAATCTTCATGCATATATTCTTTGATTAAGAATTTTTAATATAAGGTTAATATAGCATAATTTATTAATTTTGTCAAGTTTTTTTTGACAATAATTTGGTTTATTTTAGCTAATTTAGACCTTATTTTTAAGATTAAAGATAAAAGTGTTTAAAAAATATTATAACAATATTGACAAAAATATAGAATTCTGATATAATCATAAGTTGCTCAAAAATGATTAGATAAAATTATTATTTCATACAAAAGCGAAGAATTTCGTTCCAAATATTTTAAACATCTCAAAAAATAGCATTGCTTGTCTGTTTATTTGAGGGGTGTGTTAAAAGATGTTGGATCAAAAACGGGGTTCTTCACTTGTGTAAGGAATAATAATAAAAAAGAACACCCTTATTTAAGGGGTGTTCTTTTTATTTATTTTTTATTCCTTTTCTGTTTCTTGTAATACCATAGCGACAGATACAACCTTATCACCCTCTTCTTTGAAACGCATCAGACGAACACCTTGAGTAGCTCGGCCGGTGGTTGGAATGGTTTTGAAAGGCATGCGAATTACTTGGCCTTTGGCGGACATCAGTATAATATCTTGATTAGCGGATAATTCCGGATCAATCACACTGGCGTGAATGATATAGCCGGTTTTCTCTGTAACTTTGGCGGTTTTGATACCGCTGCCGGCACGTCCTTGAACTTTATATTCATTTAGCGGAGTGAGTTTGCCCAAACCATTTTCACCCACGGTTAAAAATTTTAGGTTTTTGCTTTCTGGGTTGACGATATCCATACCAATAACTTCATCTTTATCGTGTAATCTTACGCCTTTGACACCCGAGGCTGTTCTGCCCATAGAACGGACATCTTCTTCTTCAAAACGGATAGATTGTCCTTCTTTGGTAGCGATCATGATTTCGTCTTTGCCGGTGCTTGGTTTGACCCACTCCAGATTGTCTTCAGGACGGATTTTTAGAGCTATCAAACCGCTTTTGCGTACATTGGCAAAATCATTCAGCGGAGTTTTTTTGATAACACCTTTAGTGGTAACCATGACTAAATATTTTATTTTTTCCATATCTGACATAGCAAGGAAGGCGGTTACTTTTTCATTTGGCGCTAATTGCAAGAAGTTTACCAAAGCTTGGCCTTTGGCGGTGCGAGAAGCTTGCGGAATATCATAAGCCATCAGCTGGAAACATCGTCCGCGATTGGTAAAAAACAAAATATTATCATGGGTATTGGTTGATTGGATTTGTTCCACCGCCTCTTCTTCTTTGGTGGTCATGCCGATAACACCTTTGCCACCTCGGCTTTGTTGACGGAAAGTATCCGGCGGCATACGTTTGATATAACCATCGGAAGTAATAAGGATCATAGTTGGTTCGTTGGGAATCAGATCTTCCACAGTGAAATCCTTGATGCCATGAGCAATTATTTGAGTGCGACGAGGTTGTGCAAACTTTTCTTTTATCTCTACAGTTTCATCCTTGATGATTTTGAGAATTTTGGTTTTAGAGGCCAGAATACTTTCCAGTTCTTTTATCAAAGTTAATTTTTCTTTAAGTTCATCTTCAATTTTTTTCGCTTCCAGGTTAGCTAATTGTTGTAATTTCATTTCCAAAATAGCCACTGTTTGTCGTTCAGTAAATTTAAACTTGCCCATCAAATTTTTACGTGCCTCTTCCTTATCTTTACTGGCCTTGATAGTTTTGATGATAAGATCGATTTTATCCAGCGCCATTTTGAGACCTTCTAAAATATGGGCGCGATCTTTGGCCTTTTCCAAATCAAATTCTGTTCGTCTTTTTATTACTTCTTGTCTGTGTTTAATAAATTCTTCCAAAACAGTTTTGAGGTTCAAAACACGAGGCTGAATACCATCAACCAATGCTAACATGTTGGTGTGAAATGTGGTCTGCAATTCCGTGAGATTATAAAGTTGATTGAGAACTTTTTTGGGATAAGCATCTTTTTTGAGCTCAATAACAACACGGACACCATCTTTATTACTTTCATCACGTAAATCTTTGATGCCTTCAATTCTTTTTTCTTGAACTAAATTTGCTATTTTTTCCAAAAGAGTAGCTTTGTTGATTTGATAGGGGACTTCAGTAACAATAATTTGAAAATGTCCGGCTTTTGGTTCTTCAATATCAGCCTTGGCGCGTAATACCACACCGCCTTTGCCGGTTGCTAGAGCGGTAAAAATATCTTTTTTATTATAGATTATACCGCCAGTTGGAAAATCCGGACCTTTGACTACTTCACATAAATCTTCCAAAGAAGTTTCTGGGTCCTCAATCAATTTTGTAATACCGTCGCAAAGTTCACCTAAATTATGAGGGGCGATAGAAGTCGCCATGCCGACAGCAATACCCATGGTACCGTTTAAAAGGAGGTTTGGTACCTTTGTTGGTAATACAGCCGGCTCATTGTGAGAGCCATCGTAAGTAGGATTGAAATTAACGGTATTTTTTTCAATATCAGTAAGCATTTCCTCGGCAATTGCTTGGAGCTTGGCTTCAGTATAACGCATAGCGGCCGCACTGTCTCCGTCCATAGAGCCGAAGTTTCCCTGACCATTGACTAGTTGATGGCGCATTGAAAAATCTTGGGCCATGCGCACCATAGAATCATAAATTGCAGCATCGCCGTGAGGGTGGTATTTGGCCATCACCTCACCGACCACGTGAGCGGATTTGCGGAATTTGGCATTATGTTTCAGACCGATATCCCACATAGCATAAAGAATGCGTCTGTGAACAGGTTTGAGACCGTCACGAACATCCGGTAGCGCGCGAGACACGATAACGCTCATCGCATATTCCAAATAAGCTTGTTTAACTTCTTGCGAAAGTGAAGCGTCTGTAATTTTGCCAATATCTCCTTTTACTAATTTCATTTTTTCTTGAGCCATACATTATTATATTTTTTATTATTCAATATTTATTATTCAATATTGGTTATTTAAAAAAATAGTTATGCCAAAAATATTGAATATTAAATATTAAATACTTGTCAGTTAAGCTGAAGACAAGTTATTTTTTTATTATATTATTTTTGATAGATGAACTTACTGTGGTGGTGTTTGTAATGATAGGAGATGTCGTAGACGTAATTGTTGAAGACACAGTGGTTGTGCTGATAGCGGTAGTACTGGCAATTTGCTGTAAAAATTCAGAAACTTGTTTTTTAATATCATTGACCCCTTTTTCTTTTTCTTGTTTAGCAAACGATTCTGACCAGCTTTGTTGTGCAGAATCTTTGATTTTTAGAGTTTCTTGGTCCCAAGTAAAAGCACTTATCTGCATTTTGGCGGCGAAAATTACAAAAAATAAAATTCCGGCGAAAATTAAAACAACCCCGCTCCACATAAGTTTTCTAGCAGAATCTTTGGAGTTTTGTTGTTCAAAAAAAATAGCAAATTTTTCCAGGTTAGTGGAAGGTTCTTTTTCCGGCGGTTGTTTTGCAAAATTTTTCTTCTTGGCCATACTTTAATAATTTTTTTCCAAAACAAAAATTTTAGTATCTTCTTGAGGAAGATCTTTTTTCTTGATAATTATTTTTTTATCCGTTGTTTCCGGTTTTATCCCGATTTCTTTAAGAAAATTTTCCAAAGGCAATGCTTCCGGGTCAGTATCACATTTATAAGCTATTGGAATTATAACACGTGGTTCAAGTATAGAAACAGCTTCCCGAGCCTTTTTAGGATCAAGAGATTTTTCTCCGTTACCGATCGGTAAAAAGAGAATATCAGGAGTGCCTAGTTTTTCTATAACACTTTCAGAAATTTTCTCTTTGACATTGCCCAGATGAACAATGTTCATTCCTTCGGCTGAAATTTTGAAAATCATTTCTTTTTCATTGGCGTCAATAGCATAAATCATATTATCTTTAACTTCATATTCACCAAGTGTTTCCACGACAAAAGCGGAATCGGAAATAGTGACCGAATCTTTTGCGGTTTTACTATATAAAACTACGTCTGGAGAAAAGTTACGAGGAAAATCACCTTTTTCCGGTTTATAGGGATCAATAATAATCACGATATCTTCGTCTTTGAGATTTTTGGTTTGTATTTTAACACAAGTTTGTCCAAGCCAATTGATATGCATATTAAAAAATTCAAAAGTCAAAAATCAAAAGGTAAAATCTCGTTTTTCCGTCAAGCGGGGCGAGTTTATTTATATTTTAGCTTCTGATTTTTAGATTTAATAACGACTATATTTTAACATAAACCTAGGTTCTCCGCAAGGGGAAAATGTGATTAAAAAACAGCTAAAATTAGCCAACTCTGTATAGTACACCATAAAAGGTAACACTCTGCTAAACTAAGGGTAACACTTTTAATCCTTAGTAAATAAAAATATGGCAGGTACACCTTTAAGCGCTCCTTCTGAAATGAGAGCTCGTTGGTATCTACAAGTTGATAAATATGGAAAGACAGTTAAAGAGATTTGTAATGTCTTTGGTATTAGTCGAAAGACATATTACAAATGGTATAATTTGGACCATCATTTAGTATTTAGAAACTCCAAAAGAAGAGAGATTCATCCTCAAACAAAATTAACAACGAAGTTCAAGGTTATTATTTATGAAAACAAAATTAAATATAATTTTGGACCTAATAAAATGAAACTGTTTTTAGAAAAAAATTACAAATTAAAAATATCTGCCAATACAATATATAAATACTATAAAAAAAGACATTTAATTAGAAAACCACAGAAGAAGCAGTCTTGGTATGCTCCTTTGAAAAAACCATATATAGCCCTAATACCCGGAGAAAACGTGCAATTAGACGTAAAATACGTACCAGGAGAAGATTTAACTTGGAGTTATCAATATAGATTTTTAGACACAGTTACCAATCTACAATTTGCCATAGAAACAAAAAGCAAAGATGCTTTTTCCACTATCTGGGCATACCAACAAGCTAAAAGATATTTTCCTTTTCTAATTGTAGGTATTCAAACAGATAATGGTTCGGAATTTAGAGGGGTGTTCCACAAATATTTAAACAACAAAAACATAATTCATAGATATATTCCTAAAAGATCTGCTCCTTGGAATGGTAAAGTAGAAAGAGCTAACAGAAGTATTGATGATGAATATTATTTAAATGAAAATCGTCCTTGGAACAAACTACAAGCTTATACTTATTGGTACAACCATCAAAGACCACATGAAGGTAAAGGCATGAATGGGCTTACTCCTTACGAGAAATATCTTAGCTTAGCAATTATCCACAAGTGTAACCCTTGAAGGTGTACTGTACAAACTCTTGACAAGTATTAGAGACCTGTGTATAATGATTAAAAATTAGCTATTAAGCTTACCCGTTTTAGTGGTAAGCACTCATCCGCCAGAGGCGGAGGGTTAAGAGAATTTTTTTGTTTTATATATATGTCTAACAAAGATTTTAAGACATTATTAGCTGAAAATTTAGTCAATTTTCCTAAATTGGGAGACATTGTCAAAGGCAAAGTTATATATGTCGATAAAGGAGAAATTCGTTTAGAGATAGAAGGCTTAACAACCGCCATTGTTCGAGGTGCGGAAATGTTTACTGAATCTCAAGAATATGCCAATTTAAAACCGGGCAATGAAGTAGAAGGTACGGTTATTGATTTGGAAAACGAAAACGGCGAAATGGAGCTTTCTTTCAAAGTTGCTGGCATGCAACGTGTTTGGGATAATCTACGCAAATGGATGAAAGACGGCATAACGGTTAAAGCCAAAGTTTTGGCTGCCAACAAAGGTGGAGTTATGATGCAGGTCGGCGCTGTAGCCGGTTTTATGCCTGTTTCTCAACTTAACCCGGATCATTATCCTCGAGTGATGGGTGGAGATAAAAATAGAATTTTGGAAAAACTTCAGGAGCTTATTGGTAAGGATTTGGAAGTTAAAGTTATTGACGTTGATGAAAATGAAGAAAAATTGATAGTTTCTGAAAAAAGTGTTTGGGATGATGCTCAAAAGGCGGTATTGGAAGCTTATAAAGTCGGCGATACGGTTGACGGTGAAGTTTCTGCTCTCACTTCTTTTGGTGCTTTCATCAAATTTGGTCAAGGACTTGAAGGTCTTATCCATATTTCCGAAATTGCTTGGCAACGTATTGATCATCCGAAAGATCTACTCAGAGTTGGTGATAGAGTTCAAGCTCAAATTATTCAACTTGATCATTCCAAAATTTATCTTTCCATGAAACGTTTAGTTGAAGATCCGTGGAAAGTGGTTAAGGAAAAATATAAAATTGGCGATACGGTTAAAGGTAAAATTTTGAAAATTGAACCGTTTGGTTTGATGATCGGTTTGGATAAAGATATCCATGGTTTAGCCCATGTTTCTGAATTATCCGATGAACCGATTGCCAATATTCAAAGTAAATTTCAAGTTGGTACGGAAATGGACTTTACTGTCGTATCTCTAGAACCGACCGAACATCGTCTTGGTTTGCGCGTGGCTGGAGTAAAAGGTAAGGCTAAAAAGGAAGAAAAGAAAGATGAAAAACCAGGAAAAGAAGAAAAAGCGGTGAAGTCAGAAAAAGCAGAGAAAAAAGAAAAAAAGCACAAGGAAGAAAAAGAAGATAAAAAAGAAGAATAAAACTTTTTTAAAAATAACGCCGATAACGGCGTTATTTTTTTGTAAATAAAAAGGCCTCCAAAGAGGAGGCCGGTGTAAAGAACGTTTTTTGTGTTTAAGGAGTTTCCAAAATGCAGAAAGATCTGCCATTTTTGTAACAGGCTGATATTTCTATCATGTCTTGGAAAGTCGTTTTCTTTAACACATCCCGCAATTCCTTTTTACTGAAGGTAATATGGTTAAAGGAAAGCATTTCCATGGCACTTGAAAGTATGCCCTCGGCACTGTGTTCATACAGATTGAACTTGTTTATCGTGATCTTTTTCACCTCGTCAAAAAATTCTTCATTGTCAGCCACTTGTTCTATCGTTTCCATTATTATCCTCCAGATAATGTTTTTACTTTTCAGTTCGAAACTAGGAATATAAATGATGGATTCGTAAAACGAAACATGGTCGATTATATCCAGATTGGCTTGGTAAGCTATCCTCTTTTCTTCTCGGATTTTGTTAAACAACAGATCAGAAACAAGTTTTTCAAATATCTGGACTGTTCCACGGGGGAATTTTTTCGGCAACAGATGATTCACTTGTATCATCCCGGATGAAACCCTATTACGTCTCCTTTCCGTATAATCCGAGGGCAAGATATTCTCAAAATCAGCCGGTTCGGGTAAGACAATTCTTTTTCCCGACTTCTTTTTCCCCAAAGGACTGGAGCTTATTTTTTTC
Source organism: uncultured bacterium (assembly GCA_937903605.1). GTDB lineage: Bacteria > Patescibacteriota > Patescibacteriia > Magasanikbacterales > GWA2-37-8 > JAKLGL01. The sequence goes on along the minus strand of CALCZC010000007.1, from coordinate 178,790 downwards.
AAAAGATCTTCCTTTTTGAAACTGCTCAAAACGACGACACTCATGTTTTGCGGAGTATAGTAGGTATTATAGAATTCTTGAAGATCATGATGAGTGATATTTCTGATGTCTTTTTTCGAACCGACAACCCCTTTGATTTTGGCGAGTATAGTATCGCGATAGAGCTCTTGCAGTTGAATCATGTGTTTTTTGTAATCACGATCGCAAGCGTACTTTTCTCCGAACTCATTGATGATTATTGGTTTCTCGTTGAGAACGGCTTTTTTGTCAAACAAAGCCTCCATCAGGAATTTACCAAAGAAGTCAAGGCTATCTTCGAAATTTTCAAGCGGACAACAGAATTGATACGAAGTGTCAAAAAACCTGGTTTCGCCAAGTTCGGCAAAACCACCGGCCAAGTCGAAATTTTTCAGAATCTGTGAGATCGAAAGTCCGGAATTGTGTGGGGCTAAATGTTCCACGAAATGTGCCAAGCCGCTTTTACCGACAGGGTCTTGGTAAGCACCGGCGTGAATCACGAAACCCACATCAACTCTTTTTTTACCGGGGATTTGTTTACTCACGACCGTCAATCCATTTTCCAAGATTGACTTTTCAAAAATAAAAGGATCTTTCATTGTGCATTCTCCTATGTTGTGTTTTTAAAGTACAAAAAAAGTTCGGTTCCCTATATATAATTCATAGGGGAACAAAACAGAATACTTTAACATGTTTTAGCGATTTTGTCAATAGCCTTAGCCAAAATTAGTTTAATTTTGATTTTTGATATATTAAAAACACTGTTAAATTAAACAGAGTTGATTTTTTCTTATATATATTGTAAAATTAATTTACTCTAAATTATATTAAAAACGTTTATTTATGAAGGATTTTTTCAAAAATTTTATTATTATTTTTTGTTGTTTGTTGGTTGTGGCCGCGGTTTTGAGTTTTGTCCAACAAGAGGAAAGTAAAAAACCGGAAACAATCGGGATAGGTCGTTTGATTGAGCAGATAAATCAAGGTCAGGTTAAAAAAGTAGTGGTAGAAGGAAATTTGCTCAAGATAGAACTAAAGGATGAAAATGCCAGACCGCAAGAAGTAAAAAAAGAAGCTGGAGAATCGTTTGGTGATATTTTGAAAAATTACAGTGTCAGCGAAGAAGCCAAAGCTGGTTTGGAAGTGGAAATCAAAGATGAAAGCTCGGTCAAATTTTGGGCGATAAACTTCATTTTACCGATATTATTGCCACTGCTTATCATCATCGGATTTTTTTATTTCATGAGTCGCGGGGTGCAGGGGGTAAATAATAAAGCTATGGGTTTTGGACAAAGTAGCGCTCGCATGGTAAATCCGCGTGATAAAAATCGTAAAACATTTGCGGATGTTGCCGGAGCCGGTGAAGCCAAAGAAGAGTTACAAGAAATAGTGGAATTCTTAAAAAGTCCAAAAAAGTTTTCCGATATGGGTGCCAAAATTCCCAAAGGTGTACTTTTGATGGGTGCTCCAGGTACCGGTAAAACACTATTAGCCAAATCAGTAGCCGGTGAAGCCAATGTGCCGTTTTTCCATATGTCAGGATCTGAGTTTGTAGAGATGTTTGTAGGGGTGGGAGCCTCTCGGGTGCGTGATTTATTTGCCAAAGCCAAAAAAGCCGCTCCAGCCATCGTGTTTATTGATGAAATAGATGCTGTGGGTCGCAGACGTGGTACAGGCCTTGGCGGAGGTCATGATGAACGTGAACAAACACTCAATCAAATTTTAGTGGAAATGGATGGTTTTGAACCAAACAGCGGTGTTATTGTAATGGCTGCTACCAATCGTCCGGATGTTTTGGATCCGGCGCTACTTCGCCCTGGTCGTTTTGATCGTCGCGTAGTTTTGAATATGCCTGACATCAAAGATAGAGAAGAAATTCTCAAAATTCATGCTAAAAACAAACCGCTCATCAAAGATGTTTCTTTGCGTAAAGTTGCCGAACGCACTCCTGGATTTTCCGGAGCAGATTTGGAAAGCTTGTTAAACGAAGCGGCTATTTTGACTGTGCGTCGTAATCTCAAAAAAATTACAGAAACAGAAATCTTGGAAAGTATTGAAAAAGTAATGCTTGGACCGGAACGCAAAAGTAGGGTGATAAGTGATAAAGACAAAAAGATGACCGCTTATCACGAAGCCGGACATGCCATTGTTGGTCATTCTTTGTCAAATTGTGATCCGGTTAGAAAGGTTTCTATCATTTCTCGCGGACAAGCCGGAGGGTATACGCTCAAGATGCCGACTGAGGATAAACATTACTATACTCTGGCGCAGTTTAAAGATGAACTCGCGATGACTTTGGGTGGTTATGTAGTAGAAAAGATGATCTATGGTGAAGATCAGATTTCAACCGGTCCTTCATCGGATTTGAAAAATGCCACTAAAGTGGCCAAAGACATGGTAACTCGTTATGGTATGAGTGAACTTGGTCCGCGAACTTTTGGTGAAAGAGAAGAGATGATATTCTTGGGTAAAGAAATTCATGAGCAACAAGATTACAGTGACAAGACTGCGGAAAAAATAGATGAAGAAGTTATCAAAATTATAAATGAAGCGCAAAACAAAGCGCGAGAAATTTTGGAAAGTAAAAGAGATAAATTGGAAGAAATGGTCGCCGTGCTTTTGGAAAAAGAAACAATTGAACAGGAAGAAATAAAAGAGATACTCGGATAAGCTTGTAAATAGTAAAATTGTAAAGATAAAAATAAATAAAAATCCGGCCAATTTGGTCGGATTTTTTAATATTCTAATATTTTAAATATTTTTTACTTCACATTTTTTACCACCACTTTAATCTTATCCGCCGAGCTAGGTGCGGTGTCACTCCAGGAAGGGGAGAACTTTACATTGACTCCTGTGACATGGGGTAAACCGACAACATATCTTTCTATTTCACTTTTCTCTTTACCAACAAAATTTGATTTTTCTAGACTCTGAGCTTCGGCATTGAGAGTAACCAAAGTTTCTTGAGATATGTTTAGTTGTGCAGATTGATTAACCAAGTCGGTAGAGGCTATAGTGACTGTTGGTTCTCCGGAAAAAGAAAGTATTTTTTCGGAATTATTATCAACCGATTTGCCGATTTCTTTGTTTAATATTTCTTCCAAATCTTTTTTAGCAAAGAAAACACCAACCACGGTGGAAGTGCCAGAGATAGTGAAAGCGCCAGTTTCATCACCGGCTTTATGCGAGGAAACAGGATTATTATCGGTTACAGTTATTATTTTCATGTCAGCCCAAAGTTCAACTTCTCCGATTTGTTTGAGATAGGCTTGTTTAACTTTTTCTTTAAAATCATTTTTAGCGGCAGTAATGTCGTTTTCCGAAACAATACCTATTTTACCGCTACCACCGGCCATGGGTTTGGAACTCTGTGCATAAACCACTTTTTGTTTATCAGCAGATAGTCCGGGAATGGTAAATTTGGTCGGTCCGATATCACTAGCGGCTCCGTTTTGATCGGCATAAACCTTGGCGTTTGTTTGTCCTCGAGCGGGGATAGTAACTCTATCTTCCAAACGAAATAAAACATTTTCAGGAGATAATAATCTGGTAGTTTTAACCAAAATTTGTACTTCGGAAGTATCATTATATAAAATCACTTCGCCTTTGGAAATTCCTTCTACGGTTTTAGCGCCGGTCGGAGTATAATTTTCACTTAAGTAAAATTTAGTTGTAGTAACGATAGAAACAACTGAATTTTCAACACCTTTTTCTTTTATTGCATTCAATGATAAGGTAATAGCCTTGTTACTTTCTTTGGCGATAATGGTAATTTCGGTTTTTTTCAAAGCGGAAAAAATAACAATAGCCAACAATACCACGGTTAATGCTAAAAAGGAGAAAGCGATAACTCGATAAGTTTTAACCGGCGGTTCATGAGCCGGTTTGGTAGAAAGGCGATGAGCGTACATAAGTAAAAATTAAATATTGAATATTAGATATTAAATATTGTGTAAAATAAAAACAATATTCAATATTCAATATTCAGTACTTTTGATTAAGTCCATTATACCATTTTTATAGATTTGTGACTACTTTTTATTCAGTTACACGGAATACTTCTTCCACAGTAGTGACCTTATTGAGTGCTTTGAGTAAACCGTCCTGCACCATCGTAACCATCCCATTTTTTACCGCGATTTCTTGGATAGCATATTCACTGGTTTGACCGGTTAAAATGATCTCTTCTATTTCTTTGTTCATGGTAAATATTTCGTAAATACCGATACGGCCTTTATAACCCAAACCCGAACAAGCTTCACAACCTTTGCCACGATAAAATTTAAGATTATTGAAATCTATTTTTTCTTTTTCGCCCAGAGGTAGTTTTTCCAACTGTTCTTTAACTCTAGCCATTTTTTCATCGTCTATTTTTTCTTCCTCAATACATTTAGGACAAGTACGACGAACCAAGCGTTGACCAATGATAGCGTTTAGAGAAGGGGCCAGTAAAAAAGGCTTAACACCCATAGAAAGGAAACGAGGTAAAGCTCCAGAAGCGCTGTTGGTATGGATAGTAGAAAGCATTAAGTGACCGGTAAGGGCGGCCTGAATAGCAATTTCAGCGGTTTCTAAATCACGGATTTCCCCAACCATACAAATATCAGGATCTTGGCGTAAGATACTACGCAAACCTTTGGCAAAAGTATAATCGCGGCTCGGGTCAACCTGACTTTGGTTGACACCTTCCATTTTGATTTCCACCGGATCTTCCAAAGTAATGATCTTTACTCCGGGTTTGTTGAGAGTACGCAAAATAGCATAAAGCGTAGTAGTTTTACCGGAACCTGTCGGACCGGTAGTAATAATCATCCCGTTTGGACGTTCTATTTCTCGTTTTAATTTATTGTAAGAATCACCATAAAAACCCAGATCGTCAAAAGTAACCCCCTTGCTACCGGAAAACAAAATTCTCATCACCACGCTCTCGCCATAAGTTGTCGGCATGGTGGAAACACGTACATCAATATTACCAGAAGGAAGTTTCAAAGTTACCCGACCATCTTGTGGCTTGTCATCAATATTTATTTTTAGAGCAGCCAAGAGCTTGATACGCGATACAAAACGTTTCCATTGTTCTATAGGTAAATTAGCAACATCGTGGAGCACCCCATCAATACGATAACGTACGGCAATACCTTTTTCTTCGGCTTCAACATGAATATCGGAGCTATTGAGTTTGAGCGCGGAAGCAATGATCAAAGTTAAAATATCTGTAATATTGATATTCTTAAACTTTTCTTCTAGAGATTGAATATTATTCATTTCTACCTGATATTTATTGAGTTCTTCCTCGGTAATATTAATCTCTTTACTAACCGGTTTGATGATCGGAAGGTTGGCATAAAGTTTCATAACATAATCCAGACTATTTGCGGAAACTAAATACAATTCCGATTCAGCATGGTTTTTTTCTCCCAGCTGATAAGCCAGTTCTTTGATTTCTTCGTTTATTTCCGTAGAGGCTAACTTTATTTTATCCGGTGCGGAATAAAAGCAGATAATGTTTTTTTCGCGAGCTTGCGCTTCAGGAATAACGCGCAATGATTCGGCGGAAACAGGGAATCCATAAAGATTAATATAAGGCAAACTAAGTTCTTTAGCCTTCTTTTCTGTGTCTTCCTCTTTGCCTTTTTGACGGATATTTTTTATCTGTTGGGTTAATTGTTCCTGGACATCATCGCTTTTTTTCTTAGTGCCCCCCTTTTTCATCAATTCGTTGATGGATTGAAAATCGGACATAATTATTTTTGAAAAAGTTTAATAAAAAGATGGCCAATTCGGGAAAAGATGCCTTTGTGATGCATTTTCATGAATAAATACATCCAAGTCCCGGTATTGAAAGCATTATAAAAACCGCCGATAATAATTATCAGGAAAGTTATAATCAAAAGGCTTAAAACAAGTGCCAAATTTAATAAAAATAAGCTATTAGCCAATCCGGCCAAAAACCATAACAGAGTTGCTGGAATAAAAGACAAAACAATCGCGGTAGAAATAAAAGAAGCCAGTATCAAATCCAACACCAACATTATCAAGCTTATTTCAAAAGAAACCAAAAAATGATCTTTGAACAGTAGAGCGCCTTTTTTGAAGCTAGCCCAAAAATTTTCATTATCAATAACCGCGTATCCGGAAGCATAAATAGTTATAGCGGAAATCACTAACATTAAAAAAATAACGATTATAAAAGATAAAATTAAAAATAATTTTGTCCAAAAATCGTTGTTAGTTGCTATAAACCAAAGGGCGGAGCTAAAAGCTATTAATAAAACCAAGGTTATTTTGCGGATTAAATCAAAACCAAGTATTTTCCAAAAATATTTGTAACTTTTGTGCCAAGTATCGGACAGCTTGGAGTGTGTTTTCTTTTTATAATATTCACAAGTGTTGATAATCAAAGAAGTTTGCGCGCAAACAGAAACAAAAACTACAATTATAAAGATCGCCAAAATAATTTCGAGCAACCAAACCGCAGAAACAAAATTTGTCGGATCGCTATTGGCTAAAAATTTGAAAAAACCGCCCCAAGGAAAATAGCTCAACGGTAAAGTTTCACTACCGGTTAAAATTATTTGACCAAAAAAACCGCCCATGCCAAAAGGGCTGACAAAAAGAGCGGCAAGAATACCGAAAATCCAAAAAGATTTATTTTTCCAAATTAAAATAAAAGAATTTTTTAAAGCTTCGCGATAAGAAGGGGAATACATATTAAAGTAAAAATTTTTAAAGTAAATAAGCCAACGAGCTTATAAGTTAGTAAATAATAAAATAAATAACCTAAACAATTTTCCCAAAAAAATCCTATCGGAATTAGACTATATTATTATAGCATATTTTGGCTAAAATGGGGAAATTTTTGTGGTTAAATTATCAACATGGGGTTTGTGTTGACAAAAAGTATTTTTTTGGCTAAAATAAAATGTCTTTTTTCAAAGATAAGGTTCTTTAAATATTAGATGATTTATTAACGTTTTTTCGGAGGAAAAAATGGAACAAAGAATGACTTCCCAAATCGCGCTTTATTTTGGCGCGCGGCAACTGTTTGAAAAGCATGATCCGAACTCTCTTCCGAGCCTCAATGTCTTTCCTTTTTTTAAAAGAGAAAACATAAAGGCTTATCTGGACAAGCATTACCGGTTTACTCCGGCAGAAGAAAAAGAGTTTCTTTCCTGGTCCCTGGAATGTATTATTTTACTGGAACCGGAAAACGATCTGTCCAAGGCCAATGAACTTCTCCGGCTTTTTTCAAAAAAGAGTTTGACGATTTCTCGGTCAACAAGGCGGTTTTAAACGCCCTGGTTCAACAGAATTTCTGCGATGAGATTGCTCTTGAGGACTTGCTTGGTCTTTTACGCAACTTGGAAATCAAGCCGGGTTCTCCGGAAGCTTTTGAATTGATGGTCAAATATACAGAACGTTTTCGTGAAGAAGTTACCAGATCTTCCGAAAGCACCAAGAGAACTTTGTGTAATTTCAAAATGCTGGCGGAAAAGTTCGGTGTGGATCTCAAGGGGTTCAAAGGCTGTTTTGAATCTTTTGTGACCGATTACGAAAAACACCATCACTACAACGCCGCCGCTGTTCTTCGGGGATTTGTCGAAGAAGAGCTTCTCTGAAATGTTTTTATAGCCGCCCTTAAACAAGGCGGTTTTTTTATTACTTTTTGTTTTGTGGTTGACTTTTTTTGGGGAATTGTTATAATTTTGATTGCTAGTCAAAAGAACCAGCCCAGACGCATTGACGTTATGGTACCACTCTTTGGAGAAATGACAATTTATAAAAAGTGAAAAATACGGGTGGAACCGTCCTAAATTTTTAAGGACCCCGATATCTTTGTTTTTGAGGTATCGGTTTTTTATTTTAAAACATACCAATATACTAATGGTACGAATGATACTAATGCTATACTAATACTCAATACGAATATATTCGTATTCCATTCGTATAATTAGTACAATTCGTATATTAGTATAAATTAAATAATATTCACATATGAAATTAGATATTTCAATTATGCGTCATAGTTGTGCGCATTTGGTGGCTGCAGCCGTAGCCGAGCTTTATCCTAAAGCTAAATTTGGTGTAGGTCCGACTGTTGAAAACGGGTTTTATTATGATATTGATTTTGGTGTGCCGGTAACAGAAGATGATTTACAAAAAATAGAGTATAAAGCCAAAGAATTGCAAAAACAAGATTTGCCATTTTCCCGTCAAGAGGTGACCATTGACAAAGCTATGGAACAGTTTGCACAAATGGGCCAAGATTACAAAGTAGAGCTGTTAAATGATTTGAAAACAAAAGGCACGACCAAAGTTAATGATGAAGAATTGGTCGAGATTGGCGGAAATATAGATAAAGTCACTATCTATCAAACCGGTAATTTTATAGACCTTTGTCGCGGTCCTCATTTGGAATCCACCAAAGATATCGGTGTTTTCAAGTTAACTAAACTGGCTGGTGCTTATTGGCGCGGTAAAAGCGAAAATCCGCAGTTGACCAGAGTTTATGGCGTTTGTTTTGCCAAACAAAAGGAGTTGGATGATTATCTATTTTTATTGGAAGAAGCGGAAAAACGCGATCATCGCAAACTGGGCAAGGAGTTGGATCTATTTCATATTGATGAGATGGTTGGTTTGGGTTTGCCCCTGTGGCATCCCAAGGGCGCGATAGTCTGGCGAGTGATTGAAGAATTTTGGTACAAGCATCATTTGCTTGGAGGTTATGAATTAGTGCGTACTCCGCACATTGGTAACAAAGCGCTTTGGGAAACTAGCGGACATTGGGGATTTTATAATGATAGTATGTATCCGCCACTGGAGGTCGGGCAAACACTCAAAGAAAGTCAAAACAATCAAGAAGCCAAAGAGCATGAAACTTATTTGCTCAAACCCATGAACTGTCCGTTTCATGTGCAGATTTTCAAAAATCGTCCATATTCTTATCGCGAACTTCCTCTGCGTTGGGCGGAATGTGGCACAGTTTATCGTCATGAGAAAAAAGGTCAGTTATCGGGTTTGACTCGCGTGCGCGGTTTTACTCAAGATGATGCGCATATTATTTGTTCCAAAGAACAAGTAGAAGAAGAGCTCAAAAGAGTGATAGATTTTATTTTGTTTATTTATAAATCGTTTGGTTTCAACATTGATGATGTACAAGTATTCTTATCTTTGCGTGATCCAAATGATAAAGAAAAATATGTTGGTAGCGACGAGGGTTGGGAATTGACGGAAAGTGTTTTGCGTAAAGTTGCCAAAGAAAAGAAATTAAACTTTACCGAAGAACTTGGTGAAGCCGCTTTTTACGGTCCGAAATTGGATTTCAAAATTAAAGATTGTTTGGGCCGTTTATGGCAATGCTCTACTTTGCAGTTTGATTTTAATATTCCGGAACGCTTTGATATGAATTTCGTCAATAATAAAGGCGAACAAGAACGTCCTTATATGTTACATCGCGCGTTATTTGGTTCGTTTGAAAGATTTATCGGCTTGCTCATAGAACATTATGCCGGAGCTTTTCCAGTTTGGTTGGCACCGACACAAATTATGCTCGTACCGGTGAGTGAAAAACATGTAGAAGGCGCGAGAAAAATCAGAACCGAGTTGATTGATCTTGGTTTACGAGTGGAAAGCGATGAAGCGGATGAAACACTTGGTAACAAAGTTCGCAAAGCTGTAAAACAAAAAGTACCTTATATCGTCGCGGTAGGTGATAAAGAATTGAGTGGTGAAGAATGGATGATCAGAATAAGGGGAGTGGAAAAACAAGAAAAAATGAGTAAAGAAAAATTTGTTGAAAAGATTTTGGGAGAAATAAAAGATAGAGTTTAATAAAAAACGCCTCGACATATAGTCGGGGCGGTTTTGTAAGCACCTTCCTTTATTTGATTTCTTTCAGAAATTTTTGATAGGTCTTTTTACCTATTTTTTCCGTGATGAGACGGGGGTTTTTCTTCAGAGAAAGCAAGAAGTTTTGCATGCCTCTCCGGTAAAATTGCGAGCGGATAAAAAATTCAACAATGTTTGAGTCTCCGTTGGTAAAAATAACATTGAGCGTATCGAAACAAAAGGCTTTTTCCGGAAAAACATCGCCACGGTTAGACTCTGGGCGAATAAGATGAAGCAAACATTCAATATCATCTTTGATGATTTTCCAGATTTTTTCTTTTTCTGTTTCAGATAAAAGACCAAAGAGATAGGTGTTGGCTTTTTTTAACAGCATTAGGTCGGGATTCTTTTTGGAAAGTTCCAACAAAAGCGTTTCTTTTTCTCTTTCTTGGCGAGCTTTTTCCTGATCGAAAAGCTTTGTTTGTTTTTCTTTCGGCATTCACGGCTCCATTAAGGAAGTTGTTTTTAAAGAACACATGAATTTTACTTCTTTTATTTCAAATGTCAAGGTTTGGGGGAATTAAAAAATCCGCCCTAAAAAGGGCGGACTAAAATAAAAAGAACTTGGTTTATGTGTCCAAAGCGGCTCTGGGAGCCAACTGTATGCACTTTTCCCAAGATATATTCTCTGTTTCTATGCGTTGACAGACAACACAGGTTATCTTTCTTTCGCTAACACCCTTGTTCCAAGAAACACCTTCAAAATGATCTGTTTCCATCTGGCAACGGCCTTTGCAGAATTTTTTTATTACCCCGAGACTTTGATAAGAAGCAGACGGTGGATAACGATATTCATTGTTGTTGTGCATTTTTTCCTCCCGGAAAAATATTTTATAAAAAAGGACCAGGAAGATTATACAATAAAAAAATAAAATTGTCAAGAATATCTAATATATTAAAAAACCGCCCACAGAGGGCGGTTAGGAAGGAAGCTCAGCGAGAGTCTTTGCTTCTTTGAAAGATTCATAATCAATCTTTTTCTTAAGAGTTTTTTTGCATTTTTCACAGCGGAAAACGCTCAGATACAAACCGGCATCATGATTCCACGCCAGTCCAGTGTGGTGAGTAGTGTGCATCCCGCATTTTTTGCAATAAGACTCCTGCTTGTCCTTCTTGTTAAAAGAGAAGTTCAGCTTTTGTGTTTTCATTTCATTCTCCTTTTATTTATGTATAATGTACTAATTATATCCTAGTGTTTATTGAAAGTTATGTCAATTTCATTGGTAGTTGCCAAAACGTCAAAAAACCGTTAAAATGCCCTAGATTATGCCTAAATACTATCACCTTATCACTTTTGGCTGTCAGATGAATAAAAACGACTCAGAGCGCGCCGGGGCGCTTTTAGTGTCTCTTGGTATGAAAGAAACGCCGGTATTGGAAAAGGCGGATTTGGTGCTGGTAAACACCTGCAGTGTGCGTCAAATGGCCGAAGACAGAACCAGCGGAATAAACAGAAAAATTTTAAAATTAAAAAAACAAAAACCAAATTTGATTTTTGCTGTGACCGGTTGCATGCCTGGACGAGATACGGATGGACGATTGCGAAAAAAAATTCCCAGTGCGGATCTATTTTTTCCGATTATTGATCTTCCAAAGTTATCGATATGGTTGCGAGAACTTCGACCTGATTGGTTTAAACTGAAATTTGAAGATGTTGGACAATATTGGAATATAGATCCTAAGCGTGAACATGATTATAAAGCTTTTGTCACTATTCAAATCGGTTGCAATAATTTTTGTTCATATTGCGTAGTGCCTTATGCTCGGGGTAGAGAAAAAAACAGACCAGTGAAAGATGTTTTGCAAGAAATAAAAAAAGCGGTGAAAAAAGGCGCCAAAGAAATCACCTTACTTGGGCAAGTAGTCAATAATTATCGCGCGCCAGATCCGGAAAATTATAATAAGAAAAATCTTTTTTATCCAGCAATTCAAAAAAACGATTTTGCCGCCTTACTTTGGGAAATAAATAAATTGCCGGGCGATTTTCGTGTATTTTATACCGCACCCGACCCTCAACATTTTGATGATTATCAAGTTAAAGCGTTGAGTTTGCCCAAAATGGTCAATTATATTCATTTACCGGTGCAAGCGGGGGATAATGAAATACTCAAGAAAATGAATCGCAAATATACGCGCGAACAATTTATAAAATTAATCAAAAAAATTCGCGCGCAAAAACCCGAGATTGCCATTGGTACGGATATTATTGTTGGTTTTTGCTCGGAAACTAAAAAACAATTTGAACAAACGGTTGATTTGTATAAACAATGTGATTTTGATATTGCGTATCTTGCTATGTACAGTCAGCGCAGTGGGACGGTAGCGGCGAAAATTTACAAAGACGATGTTTTAATGGAAGAAAAAAAACGTCGTTGGCGTATATTGCAGGATTTGATGGAAGAAATAGTTTTGCGTAAAAATCAAAAATATTTAGGACAAACTGTAGAAGTATTGGTGGATGATTGTCAGTCTCCCTCCTCTGCCCGAGAGGAGGATGGGGTGGAGAGGGAGATTTGTACAGGAAATTCAAACGAAATGAAAATGGTGCAATTTTTGGGAAATAAAAAAATGATTGGGAAGTTGGTAAAAGTGAAAATAAATTTTGCGGAGAAGTGGATACTCAAGGGAGAAATAATTTAATAGATTTAAGAGATTCAAGAAATTTAAAAGATTAAAACCCTGCTTTTGGCGGGGTTTTGGTAATTGACTTTTTTGATTGTTTATGTTAGTTTAAAGGTAGATCTTTATCAATTTATATAAAAAGGAGAAGGAAAATGAAAGCAATCGTTGTTTTTTTTAGAGAGTATTTTGAAGGGAAAAGCATTGAAGACGAAGGATTTTATGAAGTTGTAGTCAAAAGCACATCGTTCAATTTTATTTGTAATCTTGGTGATGATGGTATTATGAAATATCATAATGTAGAAAGAAAGATTCTGACAATCGGCTCTTTATTTCCAAGTGACGAAGCAAGGATAAAAAACCCGAATCTTCATTTAGAATCCCTTTTGGAGGAAAACATCAAAAAAGAAGAGCCAGATGATTTTTTCATCATGGCTTGTGGTAAAAAGGAAATTGATGAAGAAATATGGAAACAGGTAAGTCGGTTTCCTGAAAACGCCACCATGCTTTATAAAACCGAAAAAGGTTTTGTAAAAGTTACAGGGATCAGGAAAAGTTATTTTGAAGGGGAAGAAGTTATTTTTCCTGAAAAAGAAGAAAAGATCAATTCTCCTAAACATGAGAAAGAAATTACAAAAGCAAAGATAGGGTTTCAGAAAATTTGCGAAAGCGCGTCAGAGATAATTGGTCCGCCAAAAAAGTTTATGTAAAGTTTATTTCAAAATAGATTTTACTTCCGCGGTTAAAATCCGCGGTTTTTTATTTAGAGGACTTGTCGGGCGTAGTCCGCTATCTGGCGGACGAAGACCGATTGACAAAATTGGCTTTTTGTGCTATATTATGATGTAATTTAATTAGTACATTAATAATAAAAATAAAAGGAGGATAAGATGAGAAGGCTAATTCTGATTACCTTTTCCGATCCGACAAATACTTGGTATAGTTCGCGATATCGCGAGTTTATCAAGTATTTTTTGGAAAGGATAAAAGCCAGGTTTGGAGTGAAGGAGGATATTGAAATTGTTATCAGACACATCGATCTTCCTCCAGACATTCCGCCTTCCAAGGTTCTTGGAGATTATTTCCGAGATAGGAATCCGGAAATTGTTGGTGTAGTTGTCCAAGCTCATGAATCCCTGGAAATAAACCAGAAAATTCTTTTTATGGCGGACATCATGAGAGAGGATGATCACCCAATAGAAATTTTCTACTTTGAAAATAGAACCACACTTCTGTTGAAATCTATTTTTAAGGGGAAAATGGAAGGTGAAGAGCTGTAAGCCCCGCGATTTTGTCGGGGCTTTGTTTTTGACAAAAATATTGTGAAGGAGTAAATTAGTAGTCTGTTCTTTTGATAAAAATTTTTTCATAGGGGGTGACAAATGACAAAAGTAATTTTTATCACTTTTGAGGTCGGAACCGAATGTTTTTGGAAAGAAGATAGGTTTCAAGCCGGAAGAAAAAAATTCTTTGAAGTTTTGGAAGGTCGTTTTCATCTTTCAAATGTCAAAGAAAATTTTGAACCGGTTTTTGCCGTGAACCAGCTTGGGCTTCCTAAATTAAAAAGCGGGGAGACCATACCCTTGGAAATGGCAGAAAAGATTCTTTCCGAATATGAAAAAAACGAGATAGTTGTAGTTGATAAATGCGGGGAAAAAGAATTTGACGAAAAAGTCAAAGATTTTATTTCCAAGCATAAAAATTTCTATGCCCTGGAGGAGGTAATAGAAAAACACCATGGCTAAAAAGTTAATCCGCGGCTCAGTCCGCGGTTTTTTATTTAATATTAGCCAACTTTTATCCAAATTATATTTTACCTAAAATTAGAGTAAATTTTGATAAAAACATTATATTTTAGCTAATATTGGCCAAAAAGATATTTTAGGGGTTGACAAAATCATTAAAATATGATATAATGCTTCGTTGGTTCCTTGGAAATTTATTAACTTTGCCTATAGGAGGGCAATCATGAAAAAGCATTCCAAAAGCGCGCTTATCGTAGTTGCGATAGCGCTGATTCTTGTTTCCCTTTACTTCATTTTCAGCGACGGTGCTGAGGAAGAAGTGGTTGTGGTCCAGGAAACCTGTGACATCGTCACCAAGCTTCCTGACAAGGATGGCTTCGTAAAAAAAGTCGACACTCAATCGGCTGTTTATACGAAGATCATCAACGGGGTAGATGGGCAGAAAATCGGATTTGAGAGACACACCATGTCTTTTGATGAAGAAAAATGCTCAGTCACGGAGACGGTAACCGAAAAGGAAATTTTTGGTGAACGACTCGTGAATTTCCCCGGTCAAGGAAGATCGGAGTTTTACAAAGACGATGTCTTGATATATAAAGACACGGCTTTGCTTCATGGTATGTGGCTCCGGGAATATACCGAGACCCAAAACATACCGGAAAAGATTCCGAATTGGGCATCTCCATCCGGAGAAGATCTGTATATGACCCTTGTTGTTGTGGCAGAGGGAAAAGTTTCCAGACTGCCGGTGTGGGGTTTAAAAGCGGTTTGGATAAAAACCGATGATAAGGACTACACACTAATGGCTGGAAAAGTGGGTTTGAAAAATCCCTCCAGAGGACTGACCAGTGAAGAGATTTATACCGTCATAAGATATGATCAATCTAGTTCGGTCAATTATCTGGGACTACTTTTCCCGACTTCTGAAACAACCTTTAATTCTTATCTGTCATATCTTTTAAGTGAGAATGACAGTTGGAAGAAGGCTACTGAAGAAGAGGATGTCCAGGCTGCCAAAGACTACTTTGATGGTCCGGTAAAACTGTCAAAGAAAAACAAGGTGTCTTTGGAGGAGGGGTTCCGACAGAGGAAAACCCAAGTGCGGTATGTGCCGTCAGTGCCAAAGGGGTTTACCCCAGCCGTAGACGCACTACCAACGCTCTTTTAATACACCCCCGTTCAAGCTTGAAAAAGCCTGGACGGGGATTTTTTATTTTTGCTTATTTTAGCCAAATTAGGGTATTGACAAAATCGTTAAAATATGTTATAATATACCGTTTTAGTTCATTAATAACATAACGCTTAGGGAGGCGTATCATGAGAAAAAGCTTTGAAGCAATAGTCGTCATTGTAACTATCGTTTTGGTAGTTATTGCGATTCAGAAGGTTGTGAAAGAAAAAAGAGAAAAAGAGGTGGCTGCTGAAGAGGAAATTCAGAATGAAGAATTAGCCAAGGAAATTGATATCTTTGAATATCATGACTGCAATGGAAAATTTTCTCTGAAAAAAGAGAAAAAACACGATATTTTTTTCTATCGTGTTCAGAACAATGACAATCTGACAACGATTGTCGACAAGATAAAAAAATCTTGTGGCCCAAAGTTTGAGTACCTGAACTATAGGGAGTACCAAGGTGTTTTTGGATTCAATATCCCAGGCACTGTCATACACCCGGGTTTTTTATTGGCAATTCCGATAGAAAAAAGTAAGAGGATTACTAGTAAAGAAAAATTTCTTGCTGAGACTGATGAAGCCATAGAAGAAATGAAGAAAACTCCCAAATATGGCAAAAGGTTTAGTGGATTTATGAAAACCGTCTCAAAAGAGGACGTTAAAAGATCTGCTTATGCCTACGCCATGGCCGAAAGCGAGCTCGGTGTGTATGCTTTAAATCGTTGGGAAAAAAAGTATAAAGCATACTCCTTTTCCTACTTTCATGTTCTGATGGGAAAAGGCAATCCGGGTTTTACAGCCAGGATGAATTTACGCCTGAGCGAAGGGGATGTTATATTGTCTCCTAAAAACAGTGTTAAACTTTTTATCGCTTATTGGCTTGAAAAAGACAAAAAAAGCGAAGAATGTTTGGCCCTGTCGCCCAGTAATATTCAAAAATGTGGAACTCAATACAATGGTGGAACAGAATACCATCCAAAGCTAAAAGAGTTCTATAATAAATATTGATTTTGGCCCTGAAAAGGGCCTTTTTTATTTCACCCCGGTAAATCTCACTGTTTTTTCAAACAATTCATTAGCCTCGTCGGGCAAGATAACCCCGGGGATAGAAGAAAATTTTTCTTTTTGCGGATTAAGGTCGGTTAGTTCGGGAACAAAGTTTTTTTGAACTATCAAAACACCGTTTTCAGTTGAAAAATAATATTGGTCGTGGCCACACCCTTCAACTCCTTGTGTCAGTTTATATCCCTCGCGGTCTCCGATTTTTGTTTTTTCCAAAAATCCTGTTTCTTCTTTTATAGTGCCGTCGGTATTTACAAACTCTTTTAGATATTCTCCGCCAAATTTTGTCAGAGCTCTATCAAGCGATAGAGTAGTAAAAGAAAATTTGATAGTAAGGTCGTGAAAAGTAGTAGTTGGCAGAGAATCGCCCTTGAAATCGCAAAAATCAGTATGAAGAAAAGTTTCTACCGTATGAGAAAGAGTTACGGTCCCATTCTCGTCTTTTATTGTAAAGGGTTCCAAAAGGATTATTTTCAAATCCGCGGTTTCATAATATTGTTGTTCTATAACCCCCGGTAGCGGATAGGGTTTTTCAACTGTTAGTCTAAAACACCCGGCGATAAAAAATGCGGATAAAAGTAAAACGAAGAAAGATGTTTTTCTCATAAGTTATTTGATAAATTAATTATAAATTTAGTATATTCTTTTGACGCTTTTTAATCAAGGATGCGTCGTTGACCAAAGTGTTTTTTTATGCTACTGTTTTGATAGTACATTAAACAATAAGGAGAAAAAACATGGGTAGTATCATCAGAAAAGCTACTAAAGGAAAGAAAAAGTTTGCTATTTTTGAAAGTCGAATAAGAGATCTCGCGATAAACGATCTTTCTATAGATGAACTGATCGCTTTATCCGATGAGTTGATTTTCAAGCTTAGAAGAGTGGCGGAAGAAATTTTATCACGAGAAGATTGTGATGAGATTTCGCTCCGTCATATCTTGCGTTATTCTCCCAAAGAAATGCGTAAAAAAGCGGCCAAACGCCTATTGATGGATTTTCCTACCAGAGATAATCTGTCGCTCATTATCCGCCATTGTGAAGATTATCGCCGGCAAGCATGGGAAATGCTCAAAGAAAAAGACCCAACCAATGCCGAAGCGATTTTTCTCAGCAGTATTTACAAAGAATAACAAAACCGGTCCTTCTACAGGGTCGGTTTTTTGACGAAAAAAATATAATTGGTATAATGTAATCATTATGAAAAATAAACTTCCAAAATTAATCGTTGTTTGCGGTCCGACCGCCAGTGGTAAAACTGATTTGGCTATTGTATTAGCCAAAAAATTTAACGGTGAAATAGTCAATGCCGATTCTCGACAAATTTATAAAGAAATGGATATTGCAACGGCAAAGCCATTGAAAGTTACAAGTGACAAGTTACAAGTGACAAGTACGGATGAATATATTATTGACGGGGTTAAACATTATTTGTTGGATATGATAAGTCCGGATGAAAATTTTACACTCAGCGATTATAAAGATCAAGCTCAAAAAACAATCAAAGAAATTATCAAAAAAGGAAAAATTCCTTTTTTGGTCGGTGGAACCGGTCTTTATATCAAAGCGATTGTAGATAATCTGGAAATCCCGAGAGTTGAACCGGATTTGGTTTTGCGCAGAGAATTAGAAAGTAAAAGTCTGGAGGAAAGGGTCAAAATGCTCAAAGAAATTGATCCGGAAACTTATGAAAAAATAGACATACAAAATCCGCGCCGGGTTATTCGAGCGCTTGAAGTGGTGCTAAGTACCGGAGAATCGTTTTTGAAACAACAAAAGAAAGGCAAGTCTCTTTTTAATGTTTTACAGCTGG
The DNA here is from genome assembly GCA_937903605.1 of uncultured bacterium. Lineage (GTDB taxonomy): Bacteria > Patescibacteriota > Patescibacteriia > Magasanikbacterales > GWA2-37-8 > JAKLGL01. The sequence goes on along the minus strand of CALCZC010000007.1, from coordinate 160,475 downwards.
GGATAAAAGTTGATAAAGAAAATTTATACGAAAGAATAAACAAGCGTTGTGAAAAAATGATTGAAGCCGGTTTAATCCAAGAAGCTAAAAGGTTAGCGCAAAAATATTCTTGGGAGTTGCCCAGTATGAGTGGTATCGGTTATAGACAAATGCGTGATTATATTGAGGGTAAGATGACTTTGGAGGAAGCGATAGAATGGCTTCAAATGGATACTCGGCATTATGCCAAACGACAGATGACGTGGTTCAAAAAAGACGAAAAAATAGTTTGGATAGAAAATGAGAAACAGGCAGAAAAGAAAATAGACGAATTTTTGAAATAAAAAAACAGGCTCGGTTGTCGAGTCTGTTTTTTTATTTATTTTATCTGGCAAAAGGATCTTCTTCCTCTTCTTCTATTTTTTCTTCAAAAAGGAGAGTCTCGCTTCCCATGAAAGTTATCAATTGTGAGGTAACAGTGTCTTCAGCTTTAATTTTGATTTTAGACAAAAGAACTTGTTGGGTGGGATTCTTTTTGTTAACTGTCAAAGTAAACGGTAAGGCCAAAATATCTAGATTTTCAGGCATTTCATCGATAGTCCAAGTGATGATTTTTTCTGTAGAATCGTAAGTTATTTTGCCAGCCGGAATGGTAGATGTTGTTAAAGTAACATCGCCGTAGATCTCGGCGGAAAGTTCTATATTTTTTAGCGGGTGAAAAGTATTTTTTAAAATCCAAGTGAAATCTCGCTGATCTTTACCGTTGTTGTTTTGGGCTACAACAACTCTTTTCTCAAAACTAAAATCAGAATTAAGAGTTAATTTTATAGGACTACCGGCAATAGTTTTTTGATTTTTATTTTCATCAACAAAAGAAATTTCAGTCAAAATGGAAATTTCATATTCTTTTAATTCAGAGAGTGATATTTTACCACTGTCTTTTATGGGAAGACGTAAATCCATATTCACTTCTTGATTGGTTTTTATTTCAGCTAAGTCTTTTAATTTATTTTTATCCCAGGTGATGGTTCCGTTACGGATAGTATCACTTACTTGTTTACCAACAATGGTACCGTCTAATATATCGGAGAGCTCTGACCAATCCAAAATACTACTTTTATTATAAGAAGGGGCATCAAACCTCATTTTAATAATAGCATTTTTTAAAGATTCTTTTCCGGCGTTTTTAAAATTAAAAGTAATGTTCAAAGGATCTCCAGGTTTAACACTTAAGTCACTTATACTACCATTGACAGCCATAGCCATTAAATAAGCAGTTCTTGAAAGAGAAATTTTATTTTCAATTTGTCCGATAGTATAGGTTTGACGAGCAGCCAAAATAGGTAGTTCCAAGAAAGCCTGTATTGTTTCTTGTGTTTCCAATTCTCCGGTAAAACGACCGCTAACTTTGAAATTTTTTGGGAAATAATCGGTACTGCTGGGGGTTATGATCCAGCGGTTTTCTTTATCCAGAGCCGGGCTACTTGAAGTAATAGAAAACTTTTCCGGCATTTTCAAAGATAAATACATTTTTTCTGGTAGATAACCATTTTTATTTTCCAAAGTATAAATAATTTCTGTTTCAGTACCATAAGCCACTTTTTCCGGAGTTTTGGCGGTGAGAACAAATGGGGTCAAAGAAACCTGAGTGTTTAGGGTTGCTATTTTTTGCATTTGGGAATTGAGACTGCTTGGTTGATAAGAAAGAAAAACTCGCCAAGAGCCTTGTTGTTCCAAAGAACCATAAGTTTTTCCGGTAATAATCAATTCTGCTTCACTTAAACCGTCCAAATCCGGCAATGACCATTCAGTATTTCCCAGGTTTTGCGCCGGTTTATCACTTTGTAAAAAGACAAATCCGTCCGGATAATTGGTGTTAAGCGTCATTTTTTCTAACGGAACGTTTAAGTTATTTTTTATTATGATTTTATAAGTACTAGTTCCGCCCAATTGTACTTGCGAAGGTCCGTCTATAATTAAACTTATTTTTTCTTCGGAAAATTTTTCTCCTTGTGGAAAATAAAGAAATCCAGCCCAAGAAAAAAAAGCCATCAAAGAAGTTAAAAAGAGAAGAAAGACGGCAAATCGGAGGAGGGGATTTTTGTTCTTGAGTTTTATTTTATGCATTTCCGGAATTTTACCGTCTTGGTCGGTATAAATTTTTGCGATTTTATCCGCTATTTCTTTTTGTTTGTCTGAACCTATTTCTTTATCAAAATAATCCGGTTTTTTTCTTTGGGGACGAGAAGCAGCAAGGATATTTTTTTTCTCCGGCATAATTATAAATTTAATTATTTTTTTCCATTATCAAACTCCAAATTTTGTCCTTTTTTAGCGGCGATTCCGTGACAAAATGTCCATTTAGAGCCAAGTTGCTATTTTCACCATCACTCCATACAGATTCAAAACCGGCCGGATAAACCACTTGAGATTCGAAAGTACTGCGACTCCCGGACTGTCTCTGAACCAATAGTTGGTATTGAGAAACAGTTTTATCGGAATTTAAGATAGAAGTAAAAATATTATTTTTGTTTGGATTTTTTTCCGGAGAGAAAACACGAAAAGGTAAACGGTAGATAAATTGTACCGTATTTACAGATCCGGGTTCGGTGATAAGCCAATTTCCAAAAGCGGTTTTTCCAAATTCATTGGTAATTCTAGTGCCGGAAGCTTCATCAAAACCCATTTCCTGTTCAATATTTTTCAAATCTTCATCTTTTGTCGCGCCTTTGATCGGAGCGCGGAAATATTTTTCATCCGGCCAAGTAAATCCTTGGGCGGAAATCAGCTGTGAACCTTCCGGAACATAGATACGGATATAATCAATATTTGTTTGACCGTAAAATTTTTGTCCCGCTTGACCCTCGTGTGTTTTGGTGATAGTCACACTATTGAGCACCGTACCATCTTCTTGGACAAGGGCCTGATGTTGAATCCTTTGTTTTATTTGAGAATCGCTTTTTTGTCCTTGAATATTGGTGTTTACAACCATTAGGTAATCTCGATCATCAGGGGTTTGTATAATTTTACCCGCCCAATTAAAAGATTCTACAGCCTTTTGGGTAGAAGGGCTGGTAAAATAAGCCTGAATTTCTTTTTGAGTCAAAGCTTCATTGAGGTTAAAAAGTAAGGGTAGAGTATTTTCCGGACGTAAAGATAATAGAGACGATAAAATTTGCGGTCCAATATCCGATAATATTTGTTTTGGTTTGTTTAGTTCTTTTTCTTCTCCCTCCTCTACCACTTTTTGTAAAGAAAATAAAATATTTTTTTCATTTAAAACTAAGTTTCTTTGTTCGTCTGAAATCGGTCCGATTAAAGATAATAACCTAGTCAAAACAGAAGAGTTTATAGCTATAACCCCATCAAGAGTTATGTTGCGACTATGACGATAAAACCAAAGCATTTTTTCAGCTGAAGTTTTAAAATCGGGGAACCAGTTAGCGTCTTGAAACTCCCATTTTTTATTGGATAAAAGCAAAGGCGTAGGGGGTTCGATTAATACAGAAAGCTGACCTTGTAAATCATAAGAACCGCCAGGGGGAATTTCTAAGTTTGTTATATTACCATCTTTGATTTCCATAACGGCGAAACTACCCAAAAAACCGCCGGTTGGACGTAATTCCGCTTCGTTTTGAAAAACTAAAAGATAACGACGTGATCCGTGACCACCAAAAATTTCATTGATATTTCGGCTAATCTCAGCAATATTTTTTAGATCATAAAGCAATCCGCTAAAAATAAATTTAAAATCCTTAAAAGGTGCTTGATATTCAAAAGGCAACACTTTTAAATCAACCCCCTCTAGATCATCAAAAGCTTGCTCGTAGTTGGGTACGGCAAATTTGAGATGTTCTGTGAGAGTGTTAAGTCTATCCAAAGGCGATAATTCAGTGTTGTTAGCTTCTGTAATTCCTTTTATAAGATACGTGTTACCAAGAGCTATTTTTTGTCCCGCCATGACTATATTTTGACGACTTTGAACTTCGTTTTTAATCAAAGGCACATTTTTAGCGATAGCTTGTAAAATTTTATGATCCTGGATTTCTTCGATAGCCTCGTTAAACTTGTTTAAAGCTTCGGTTATGGAATATTGGGCATTTGGCAAATCAGCAGTTATAATAGCAGCGGTAGAATCTTGCAAAGCCATAAATCCTTCGGTACTATTGGCGGTTATTTTATCGGTACTAACTTTAATATTTTTATAAAAAGTTTTTGTTTGTAAAGGCAAGGCCAAAATTGTCAAAACAATCATCGCTGTGGATAAAGATTTTCGCCAATTTATTTTTTCTAGTGAAGGAAAATAGAATAAAGATTGAAAATTATAACTAACTTCTTTTTTTGTAGTTTCTTTTTTGGGTAATTTTATTTTTTGTATTTTTTGCAGGTATTTTTTACTATTTTCTTTTTTTATTTCGTCAATAAATTTTTCAAAACTAAGGAGCTCCTCTTTGTTTTTTTCTTTTGTTTGTTTGTCTGTCACCTCTGTTTGTTTGTCCGCCACTACCAATCTTTCTTTTTTTGGTAAAATAAACACTTCTTCTGGTTTATAAACCGGAATTTGTTTCTCTTTTTTTATGTCTTCATAAAATTTTTCCCATTCATTAGTAATATTTTCAGGAGAAGCGGTTTCGGTTTTTTGCCAATAACTGTTTTGTTTTTTGAGATTGAGTAAATGGACGGAAACAGTATCGGAATTTTTTTGTTCCGGTGGATGGTAAAAAATGCGAACTTTTCTGTCTATTTTTTGAAGAGGTTGAGTTTTAGTATTTTTTTGCAAAGCCAAAAATTCCGGGCAAGTGGCTTTGTTGTGTCCGGGTTTGTTGCAAAAGTGGCAACGTCGAAGTTGAATTCTTTTTTTATCTTTCATGACTAAAATTTTTTGAAATCCGAAAAAAATTCACAAAATTTGGGATTTGTGATTTTGAATTTATTATTTTATTTATTATACCATTTTTTTATAAACCGATAAAGTAGTTTCAGCGGTATTTTTTTGGCTATATTTAGACAAAATATCCGGTATGTTGTTGATAAGTTTTTGGCGTGTATCTGAATCGGTTAAAATAAGATTGATTTTTGAACAAATATCTTGTTCATTTTGCGGCTCAAAATATAAAGCGACATCTCCCAAAATTTCTGGGAGACAGGTTTTATTTGAAGAAATAACCGGGATGCCATATTGCATAGCTTCAAGCGGCGGTAGTCCGAAACCTTCGTATAAAGACGGAAAAATATAAGCGCTGGAGTTTTTGTAAATATCAACTAGATTCTCATCAAGAATAAAATCGGTAAAAATGACATCTTTACAACTTTTGAAAATTTCGGAATTTATCAAGCGATCGTAAAAATAATTTTTTTTGCCAACCAGAACAAGTTGAAAATTTTTGTTTTGTTTCTCAAACATTTTCCAAGCTCTAACCAGACGTTCCAGGTTTTTGTGAGGATAAGCAACACCGACATATAACAGGTAATTTTTGGTTATCCCATGTTTTTGAAGGATTTTTTGGTTTTTATCATTATTTTGTTGGTTGTTAGTATTGGATACCTGCCTGCCGGTAGGCAAGGTTGGATATTGGATATTATTTTTTAAGACAGGGGCAAGATATGTTACGGTGATTTTTTCTTCCGGAACGTGTAGGTTTTTAGTTACATCCTGTTTGGTAAAATTACTTGGGGTTATTATTTGAGTGGCTTTTTTAACCGCATGACGCAAAATAAATCTATAGGCGAGATTTTTAAAAAAATATTTCAACGGTCCCAAGGTGCTGGATTGGCGACTTGGATAATGGAACAAAATTAGATCGTGAATGGTGACTATAAATTTTTTGTTATAAAAAACAGGGATATTCCAGTGGGGAAAATGGACAAAATCACAATTTTCTTTTTTCAAAATTCTAGGCAGTAAAATTTGCTCTTGCCAGCCATACCATGGGATATCGGCCAGTGCCTTTTTGAAACGAGGATTGACGGGTGTATAGGCGAAAAAATTTTCTTGACGCAAAAAAACTACGTAATCGTTTTGCAAATCCGTTTTTTCTAGTCCTTCTATCAATTGTTGTAGATATCGTCCTAAGCCGCCCTGTTTTGGACCGTATAGGCGCGCATCTATCCCTATTTTCATATTGTTTTAAGTATAATGTAAATTTTTGGTTAAGCCAAGTTTTTTCCGAATTGATTGATTGGATAAATTTGACAAACAAAAAAAAGAGGGATAAAATAGTTTCTTCTTGTTCTTTCGACAAATCACCCAACCTGTCTTTGGAGGCGCCAATGACCAAACCTCTTTTGAAGAAAAAGGAAACTGAAGAAGTTGATCGTATTTGCGGTCAATGCAGTGGTAAAGAAAAAAAACCCGTTCCCCATGTAGCCTATTATGCTATGTGTGTGGGGACATTGTGGAGGAAAATGAATTGTAAAACATGCGGAGTCATCAGCCAGGAACCGGTCAATAGCAAAGAAGAAGACAAAATAATGGAAGGTTTTGTCATAAAAGAAATGTAGCCTTGTAGCTACTAAAAACAAAGACCCTTTACCAAGGGTCTTATTTTATTTTAAAATATTCAAAAAATCTTTTGCTGATGAGCTCCAAGAAAATTTTTCAGATCGGATTTTAGCTTTTGATATTAAATTATTTTTTATATTTTGTTTATTAAGTATTTTGATTAAGCCGTCAGATATCTGCTCCGGTTTATTAGGATCTACCAAGTAAGCGTTTTTTGAAGTTATTTCTACCAGAGAGGATACATTGCTTGTTATGACTGGAACATGACAATACATAGCTTCTAAAACAGGAAAACCAAAACCCTCATAAAATGAAGGATAAACAAAAATACTCGCTCGACGATAAAGTTCCGGTTTATCTTCGTTTTTCACATAACCGATGAAAGTTATTTTTTGTTTTAACGGAGAACCCTCTATTTTTTCAAAGATTTCTTTATTTTTCCATCCAGGTGCGCCGGCAATTACCAAATGATACGGGAGAGATAAGCGAGTAAAAGCTTTTTCATAAGCTTCAATAACTCCTAGGATATTTTTGCGAGGTTCGAGAGCTCCCAAAAATAAAATATAATTGTCCGGCAAATTCAAATTTTTTTTGTTTTCAGTGATATTTTGAAAAATAGAAGAAAGCCCCGGATAAATTGTGCGGATTTTGTTTTCAGACAGATTATAAAAATCTATTAGATCTCTTTTGGTGTTTTTGCTCGGGGCCAGTATTATGTCGGCGCCAAAACATTGCTTTTTAGGGTTGATAAAGAGGTGCCAAAGTTTTTGTTTAAAAGAAAGATATTCTGGAAAAAAATCAAAAGAGAGATCGTGGATAGTTAGAATTTTCTTGGGTTTTTTACTCAAAGCAGTAAAATTTAGATTAGGAGAAAAAAAATAATCCAGTTTTTCCAAAGAGAATTCTTTGGCTACAAAAAGATCTATTTTTGGCCAGTTTAGAAATTTTTGGCAAAAATTGAAAAGCTTGTTTGACCAATTTTTTTTTATAAAACGGACATTTTCGTATTTCCAGCTTGGTAAATATTTATCCAAGTCTTTATAAGAATTATAAAATAAAAAATATTGATTTTGTTTATCAATTTGGAATATTGCGTTGAGAAGCTCAAATGTATATTCGCCGACTCCGGTACGAACAGGGGACAGGAGCGGGCGGATATCAACACCTATATTCATAGGTAATTTTAAAATAGTTTATTTTGGATGAGTCCTTTCTTAAATTCCTCATACTTATCAGTCACAAATCGTTGCATTTTTTCTTTAAAAATTTCTTCACTAAATTTTTCCGCATGTGCACGAATCCTGGCACTGTCCCAATTTTCGGGATGAAAATTTAAAATGGTGTCAAAAAGACTTTCCCAAGTCTGGTTTTTAATAAGAATGCCGGTTTCACCATCGATAACAGTTTCTCCCGCCCCACCAACACCATAAGCTATGACCGGTCTTCCGGCAGCCATGCTTTCTATCGCGGTAATGCCAAAATCCTCCAATTGAGGGTTGATAAAAGCCAAGGCTTTACTCATCAAATCTGTTTTTTGATCTTCGGTAATGCGACCCAGGAATTCAATATTTGATTTAGCTACCTTTTTTAAATGTTTTAATTCAGGTCCGTCACCAAATATTTTTAAGGGTTTTCCCAGGCGATTAAAGACCTTGATGACCAAATCTATTTTTTTGTAAGGCACCAATCTGCCCCCGCAAAGATAATAATCACCAAGAGTAGGAGAAATTTTGAATTTTTCTGTTTCCACCGGTGGATTAATAATGGTTGCTTCACGGCGGTAAAATTTTTGAATACGTTTGGCGACAGTAAAAGAATTGGCGATAAACTCATCCACACGGTCAGCACTCATTTTATCCCACAAACGTAAGCGATGAATAAAATTGGGAGAAAAAAGTTTTATAAAAAAATTATAACGAAAATCACTGAGATACTTATGAGTATCTGACCACAAAAATCGAGGAGGAGTGTGACAATAAGAAATGTGTAGAGTGGACGGGGTTGTTATTACTCCTTTGGCAAAGAGAGAAGTGCTGGAAATTACCAAATCAAAATTTTTTAGATCCAATCGTTCTATCGCTATTGGCATAAAAGGCAGATACCATTGATAATGAGAGTGAATAAAAGGAAAGTTTTTCAAAAAACTTTCTTTAACTTGTTCTTTTTTAAATTGCTCTAGTTTTTTTTCATCATGAAATAAAACAAAAATTGGCGCCTCCGGCCAAATTTCGTGGAGGGCTTTCAAAACTTTTTCTGCGCCCCCGTCTTGCGCTAAATAATCATGGACTAATGCGATGTTCATAAAATATTATAATCCGATGAACAGCTCGTCATTCTGAGTGAAACGAAGAATCCCGTATAGTTTAACTTATTTCTTAAAGCCTTGTTTAAGGGATCCTTCTCCGCCTAGGCAGGATCAGGATGACGGTCTTTGTTCGTAATCTAAAATCAAAAATCTTAAATCTAAAATTTTTTTATTTCGCTCCCTTGCGACTCAAAACTACAAAGGGTGTTTTAATTAGAATAATAAAGTCTAGCAGCAACCTCCAGTTTTCAATATAAAAAGTATCCAGTTTGATTTCGTCTTCAAAACTCAGGTCGCTGCGTCCGGAAATTTGTGCCAGACCGGTAATGCCAGGTTTGATAGCCAAAACTATTTTGTGATGTTTTTTATATTTTTCCACTTCGCGCGGTTGGTGCGGACGAGGTCCGACTAAGCTCATATTGCCGATAAAAACATTGAAAAATTGAGGAAATTCATCCAAACTCCAGCGACGGATAAAACGGCCAAAAGGTGTGACACGCGGATCGTTTTCTATTTTGTAAACCGGGCCTTTTTTGGTGTTCAATTCTTTTATCAGTTCTTTTTCTTTTTCCAAAGCTTCTTGACCTTGAGAGCCAAACTGTTTGCCGGTGCAATATTTCTGATACATGGAACGAAATTTGTAAGTAAAAAATAAAATTCCTTTTTGTCCGACTCTTTCGTTTTTATAAATTATCGGTCGCCCGGTTTCTATGAGTATTATCAAAGAAACAACTAGATAAATTGGAGAAAAAATTATTATTAAAATCAAACTACCAATAATATCCAAAATTCGTTTGAAAATTCTACCCCAGACATTTAGTCTGGTTCGACGAAGTTCAATAATCGGTATGTCGTCAATTGTACTAAGTGAAATGTTGGAGGTAATGGTATCAAGTAGATCAGCGGAATATTTGAAAGATAGATGGTGTTCGTTGGCAAAATCTATGGCTGAGAGAGCTTCTTCTTGATTGGCCTTAGGATCGGCAAAAATAATATCATCAGGTTTGAGATTTTTTATTTTATTGGCAATTTCTTCATTAAAAGTTTCAAAATTACCGACCAGTTTATAACCAAGCATCGGTTGATTATTTATATTTTCCATTAAGCGAAGAGCGATATTTTGAGCTCCTATAATCACGGTTTTGCGTAAACCAAAACCGCGACTGTATAAAAATATTTTTAGACCGCGAATAATGGCACGAGCAAAAATCACATAAACAACCGCCAAAATCCATCCCATCAAAACCAGAAAACGAGAATCAAATTTTTGCAAAGTAAAAAATACATAGATTGTGATACCGGCAAATCCGGTGGCGCAGGCAAAGAAGATGCGATTAATGTCTTTGAGTAAGCGACGATTGGGATCGGCATGATAAAGTCCGGAAAAAGCAAAGATGATTATCCAAACTCCGGCAACCAGAAGAACTATAGGCCAATAAGTGTGCCAAGTCAGATCAAACATTATCGGGCGAATGCTTTTGATAAATTCGGTATAACGAAGACTATAGGCGGAAAATCCGGCCAAAACTATCATAAGATAATCAATAGGAAGCTGGAGAAAGGTAAAAAAAAGTTCGAAACGCTTCATACAAAATGAAGAAAAATAAATAAATCAAGTTAATGATATTTTATTACAAAAATCACATAAAGTCAAAGAGCTCAAATGACCAAACCCTAATGACCAATGACCAACCTGCCTGCCGGTAGGCAGGTCAAATCCTAAGCCCAAAATCTTAAAAATATTTGATCATTTAGGCATTGGGCCTTGATTGGGAATTGGGATTTGGACATTGGGATTTTATATTTTTTGCTATAGTTAGCACAAATAAAACCCAACACTCTTGACAAAAGTAAAAAATTATGATATAGTGGTAAGGTTCAAAGCGGATGGTCGCTTGGGTCGGAATACGACCCGAGAGGAAAGTCCGAACGCCTCTATCGGCAAGCAATTATAGACAGGCTAAAAATTAAGAATTTCTTGGTTTTTAGAGGTCTCGTTTGTCTGAAAGGTAAGGGGTAGCGGGTAATACCCGCCGTTGCATTGGTAACAATGTAAAAGGGAAAGTGGCACAGAGACTATACTAACGAGGATTTTTCCTCGCCAAAGGTGAAAAGTGTATGAAGGTCTTATATATGGGCTATCATACTCGATTGGCAGCAATGCCAAAACGTGCCAAACCCTGCCTGGCGCAAGAGCAATGTTTTCCGACTTTTTAGTCAGGAATTCAGAAAGTTAGCTCGCAAAGATCGGCGCAGTGATGTGACCGACAAGATAAATGACCATCTCCTCGTTTTTAATTTAAAAACGGGTAGACGAAATTCGGCTTATAGCTTTGAGCGAAACATATAACAAAAGTACCCAAAACGGGTGCTTTTGTTGTTTAAATTGACAAAACCGCCTTTTTATGCTATAATATACAGGTATTTTAGAAATATTTAATTTTTAAATATAAAAATATGGGAAATTTTAGTTTTGGTTCGAGAGGTGAAAAAAGGCCCTTGCCAGATTTAACACCTAAAGAACAAGAAGAATCAAGAAAGCTTTATGAAGATTATAAGAAAAAAGTAGAAAGAGGCGAGATTAAGCCTACTTCAAAAGAAAGAAAGATGAGTGGAAATTTTGCATCAAATAGAGATTTTGCAGATACTCCGGATAGTGATCCTGAAGAATAAAAAATAAATTTAAAAAACTTCGCCTAATCAGCGAAGTTTTTTGTTGCTTACTAGCTTATAAGCTTATCGGCTTATTTGCTTTTATACTTCAATCACCACTGGCAACACCATCGGTCTTTTTTCAGTCTTTGTATAGAGAAACTGTCCAACATAATCGCGAATCTTATTGCGTATATTATTGGTATCGGCCCAAGAAAGCGGATCAGAGTCTATAACCATCTTTTTCACGCGATGGCGCAGATCCTCGATCATTTCTTTATTTTCTTTGAGGAAGACAAAACCACGCGAGATAATATCCGGATTTTGAATAAGTTTTCCGGTTTTGCTGTCCACGGTGGCGATAACCACGATCATACCATCTTCAGCCAAAACCTGACGATCACGAAGTACAATATTTGTTTCATCAGATACTCCGAGTCCATCCACAAAGACGTAATCGGCGTTGATTTTTTCTTTGGTAAGTTTTCCGGTTCCGGCGGAAAATTCCATAACTTGTCCATTATCAGCGATAAAACAATTTTCTTTGGGGAAACCCATGGAAGTGGCTACTCTGGCATTATAATGCAATAAAAAGTGATTACCCTCAATCGGAATAAAATATTTTGGATTAAGCAAGCGGATCATCAATTTAACATCATCAGCTTTGGCATGACCGCCGGCATGAACGTCCATCATTTGATAATGAATAACCTCGGCGCCTTTGCGAAATAAGGTATCTTTGAGACGTTGTACCGTGCGTTCGTTGCCGGGAATAACTGAAGAAGAAAATACGACCGTGTCTCCGGGAATTAATTTGACAAAATTATGTTCACCATTAGCAATACGCATAAGTGAAGCATTTTTTTCGCCTTGCGCACCGGTACACATTATTACAACTTTATTATTTGGATAGTTATGGACGTGGCGTAGATCAATCAGGGTTTTTGGTGAAAATTTCATATAGCCGAGTTGTTTGGCAATTTCCACGTTGCTTTTCATAGAAAAACCATCAAGAGCAATAACCTTACCATGTTTTTCGCAAATTTCCACGATCTGTTTTATGCGAGAAAGCAGAGATGCAAAAGTGCCAATGATGAGACGTCCTGGAGCTTTGGAAACTATTTCATCCAAATTTCCGCGAATTTCAGATTCAGACATTTGATTGCCGGGTTGAGAAGCATTGGTAGAATCAGACATTAAAGCCAAGACCCCTTCAGAGCCTATTCTGGCGATACGTTGTAAATCGGCTGGTTTTTCGCCTGATGGCTGATGATCAAATTTCCAGTCACCGGTATGAACGATATTACCTTCTGGAGTTTTTATCACTATACCCATGGTATCAGGAATATTGTGATTGAGATGAAAGAACTCCAATTCAAAACTACCTAAACGGAGCTTATCTTCGGTAGTAATGTTGTGAATATTGAGTGGTTTGAGATTTTTATAATCTTCTTGACGTTTTTTAATAATAGCATTGGTCAGAGGTAATCCGAAAATTGGTGGATAGTTAAGTAGCGGTATAAGGTGGGGGATACCACCGATATGATCATAGTGAGCGTGGGTTATGATAACACCGCGGATATTTTTTTCTTTACCTTTTAGATAAGACATGTTTGGGATAATATAATCAATACCAGGCATATCTTCTTCGGGAAATTGTAACCCCATGTCAATGATAATAATATCATCACCATATTCAAAAAGTGTACAATTTCGGCCGACCTCTTCTAGTCCTCCCAAAACCATAACACGAAGCTTTTTATTTTCTGTACGAAAACGCGCAAAAGAAGGACGAGCCGTAGTGTTTATATGTCCTTGTCTGGCCGCGCTGTTTCGACGGTAGAATTTTTGTCCACCACTTCTCTGTGGCGGTCTATTTGTTTGTTGATTTGATTTGTTAAAAATCATAAGTAATTAAGTTAAAAGTCAAAATGTAAAATGCAAAATTTCAATTCAACAATAAAAATTTTCTGTTATTTTGAATTTTAAATTGTAATTTTAATTTTTGACTTTTGAATTTTAAATTAATAAGTTAAATTTATAAACTGCTCAAGACAGTTGTTTGAAGTCTGTCTTGAATAATAATTTTGATAAATAAGAAAACGTGGGACGCTGAGCGTCCCGATTACAACGCTTAGCGTTGTGGGCGAGAAGAGATTTGAACTCTCATGGGTTTCCCCATACGCTTCTGAGACGTACGCGTATACCAATTCCGCCACTCGCCCATATTTGTCGGACTTTGAAATACTGATTACTTTTATTTCCACTGTTTAGCCGTTTTAATATACCATTTATTCAAAGAGGTGAAACGATCGGCCGGGGTCAAAATTGGTCCAATACTGACTCCTTTTATATTTTTATTTACAGCGTAGCTGTAAGTCGGAGTGTAGAGAAATATAGCTGGAATTTTTTTGGCTAAAATATCTTGAAATTTTTTATAAGACTCTTCGCGTTTAGTTTTATCATCCGTTATCCGAGCATCTTCAAGTAATTTATCCGCATCTCTATCGGAAAATAGGGCTAGATTTAAGCCTGGAAACTGGGTTTGACTGGAATGCCAAAAAGCGTAAGGATCGGGATCTCCGCCTAAAACCTGGCCAAAAAGCAAAATGGAATAATTTCTTTCACGAATATTTTCCTTGATTATTCTTTGACTATCTATTATTTCTACTGTAGTTTTGATTCCGAGATTCTTCCAAAAAGAAGCTATTATATTGGCGGTGTTTATATACTCCGGAATATTCGCGGTGGTGATAACCAGAGACAAAATATTTTCATTTTTATCTTTTCGATAAAATGGTTGGGTAGAATCGATTTCTTCTTGTAATAATTTTTGGGTTTCTTCTTCCAAATTTATGATCGGAGCCGTGATTTCTTCAGAGTTTTCACTTGAGGTTGTAACAGGATACTTTTCTCTCAAGGTTTTTAGAATTTGATTTTGACGGATTTCTAAAAACTTTTCCGGTTCCACTCTGGTCCAATTTTTATCAAGCAAGCCGTTAGCCTCATCAACACCAAAAGATATTTTTTTGATATCCGGGTAATAACCCAATTCATTTTTTAATATTGGAGCATGAACTGTCTGTGCGTTATTTTTGAAAACTTGTTCCAAAATCTTTGTTTTATCAATACCCATAGCTAAACAAGTTCGTAAGGTTTCGTCTTTTAGCAATGGCTCTTTTGTTTGATTAAAAAATAAAGCGGTATATTGAGGTAATTGTAAATCATAAAGATTGAAATTCTTACTTGCTATCTTTTCTTTATTTTCAGCCGAGATAAAACCCAAACCGTCAATAGTTTGATTGCGTAAATCAGTTAAAGCTAAATCAAAGTCCTCATAAAATTTGAAGATAATAGTCTCTAGATAGGGTTTGTTTCCAAAATATTCATTATTTTTTTCCAGAGTATAGGTCTGAATTTTATTGGTAGAGCTATCCTTTAAGAGCTTGGTAAATTTGTAAGGTCCAGAAACAACCACTGGTTGTAAATTGTCTTTGGCTAAACGAATATTAGCAGGATTCATTTGCCCAAAAATGTGTTCGGGGATAAGGCCAAAAACCAAACTGTTTAAAAAAGGAGCAAAAGGCTCTTTTAAAGTTAAGGAAAATTTTAAATCATCTATTTTTTCTACCAAAACTCCTTGAAATGATCCGAAAAGCGGACTGCCAACTTCCGGATTCTGAATAGAGTCTATGGTAAAAGCCACGTCATTTGAAGTAATTTTTTTTCCGTCACTCCAATAAGCATCGTCTCTTAATTTAAAAGTGTATATTTTTTTATCTTCACTAAGTTCATAACTTTCCACTAATTCGGGGAATATTTGTCTGTTTTCTCCATGCTTAAAAAGTTTGGCATAAAGTAAAGATGAGATATCGCCATCAACATCATTGACTGTTTCAAAAATCGGATTTATCAATTTTGGTGATCCAATCAATCCTTCCGTATATTCTCCACCAATGGTTGGTAAAACAAAGAGATGAGAAAAAATATAAAAAATAAACCAAATTAAACCGGTGACTAAGCTCAATAAAAAAGCCGACCAAAAAACAGCTCTTTCTTTTTTATTTAAAAAATAAAAAAAGTATTTGATTTGTGCCCAAGAAGGGAAGCGTTTTTTATTGATTTTTTTAACCAAAGTTTGATCAAAATCTTTCAATAAAACGCCGGTCTTCTTTTTGCTGAATTTAAAAAAGTCCGGTAATTTCATTTTCGGTGTTACTTAAAGAAGATAAATTATTTTAAGAAGCCTTTTTATTTTACCAGAATAATCTGATAAAAGAAATACCGAAGAAGAGTATGGAAACTACTATGGTAGCGTAAAAAAGTATCTTATCAATACCTCGTTTTGTGCTATAGACATTGGAAGATCCGCCAAAAACTCCGGATAAACCGGTTCCTTTTTGCTGTAAAAGAATAATAATAATCAAAACAATGGCTAAAACAAGCTGAATTATGTTTAAAATTAGAGATTTCATAAAAATTAAGAAGTTTAATGTCTTTGGAAATTATAACACAAAAGGATGGTTATGTCAATAATCAAGACGATCGTTAATTTTAAGCTTTTTTAAGCTAAAATGAAAAATCTGATGTATTGCTTTGTCACTCTTGATTAGTTTGGAATTTCGTGGTAGGATAAAACCATAGTATTTTTTATGGAAAATTTCCAATTTTTAGCTAAAAAAAGCTGGTATAAACAGTGGTGGGGGGTCACAATTATAGTTGTTGCTTGTCTTTTGGTTTCTCTTTCTATAGCTATCGGTCTTTTGACTTGGCGTTATCAGAGTTTGATCAAACAAGGCTATGGAGATGAATTGCGCAAAATGATTTTTGGCAATCAACAATCAGATTTACAGATTATGGCTACCAGAGAAGAATTGGAAAAAAAAGATAGGCCTTTTTTGGGAAATTCTGAGGCGGAAATAGTAATTGTAGAATTTATTGATTTTAAATGTCCGGTTTGTAAACAACAAGATCCTGTCATTCGTCAAATAATTGATAAATACGGTCAAAGAATTAAATTTATAGTGAGAAATTTTCCAATAGAATCATTGCACCCGGGAGCCTCAAAAATTTCGGAAATGGCACATTGTGCCCATGAACAGGGACTTTATTGGCTGGCTCATGACTATATTTTTTCCCATCAAGATGAATTGACACAAAATTTAACCGCTGAAACTATTAATAGTTTTATTAATTATATTGGTGCTGACAGTATACAATTTAATTCTTGTTTGATTTCAGATAAAACTAAAATTGAGATTAATCTTGATTACGCCACAGGTTATAAATATGGCGTAATGGGTACCCCAACCTTTTTTATAAATGGTTATAAAATACAAGGTGATATACCTTTAAATAGTTGGGAGGATATGATTTCTTCCATTTTAAACCCTTAATTTTTTAGGGATATGAATAAAAAAATAATTTTGGTTTCTTTTCTAACTCTTTTTTTGTCGGGAGTTTTTTTGTTTTCAGAAACTGTTTGGTCTGATGATACACCACCGGAAAAAAATCCCCTTTGTTGGCTTCAAAAAGATTGTGTAGATTATAGGGCCAATAAAGATGCTTTTGTATTAGATCCAGAAATTTGCCCCGGCTATTTAAAGGATAGAGAAAATAATGATAGTTATAAATGGGGAAAATGTTTGGCTGGTGGAGCGACAATAACACAAGTTTCTTTTGGTGGAAATGCTAAATTTTCCAATATTGGTTATTACATCAAAACCATTTATAATTATGCTTTGGTAATTTTGGCAATATTATCGTCAATAATGATTATTGTAGCTGGCATACAATATGTAGGATCAGCTGGTAGTCAAGAAATGATAAGTAGTGCCAAAAAGAAAATTTCCGGAGCGATTATTGGTCTAGCTTTGGCTTACATGTCCTATACTATTTTAAACATGATAAATCCAAACACAATAAATTTGCGTTTACCTCAAATATATCTGATAAGAGAAGTACCAGTATCTTCGGAAAATTTGGCTAGTTGCGATCCAAAAGGAGGAGAAAAAGAAAATGGTAAATGTCAGGCTCATTACAATAATCCAAATGCTTATTGCCAAGCACTGGGAGCAGACGGTTTAGAGGGGCCTTGTGCTAAATTAGTTAGAAATTCTATACAACTTGCTGCCAATGTAGCTGTGTTAGCAACCCCTATTCCAGGTGGAGCGGTTGTGGGTAATTTATTATTGTCTGGTGGAAAATTAGTCGCGGTAGCAAAAATAGGTGGTTATCTTTATGCTCAAGATAAATTTCTTGAAACTTCCCCAGTGGGTGTTTGTGTTATCGGGAATCAGAGTGCGTCTGCCGGTTCTTTTTGCGATCCGACCGGGAAAAAATCCAAATGTGCTGAAGGACTCGCTTGTTTAGTTGTTCCTGCAACTACAGGTTTAAGTTGTTGGACAGGGTCTGATTTAGGTATTTGCAGTAGTGGTAAGCTAAATGCGGTTTGTAACGACGATAGTAACTGTGCTGCTTGTAGACAAACTAGCGCCACTTGTTTGTGTCGCCCTGTTGCTAGTAATTTAAGTGCATGTACCGATGGCAACTCAGGATCTTCTTGTGTTGAAGATACAAACTGCAATAGTCCTCTAAAATGTGTAAGAGTGGCCTCTACAATAGGTTTTTGTGGAACAGGCGGAACACAGAGTGGAGGCGCCTGTAGTAATAATTTAGACTGCGAAAGTCAAGGGTTTTATAAAGGATGTTATACTTTTGTAAGAAGCAATGGGTCATGTTTAGAATATAAGATTGATCAAACAACCGATCTGAAAGCTATGTATGGTTTTCTTGGTCTTTATCAGGGTGTAGGTATCGAGAATAGTTATCCTGTTGAAGGAAAACAAGGGGTTTGCAAAGGAGATGAAAGCCTAACGAGTTTATTTATTAAAAATAATTTTAAAACTGGTTTTCGTCAGCCAAATGAAACAGGTGTTTATTATTGTGATGGTGGTACTTATGTCCAACATTTAGGTGATTAAAATAAAAATAAATATTTATGCCGGAAATGCTTAAAATCAAAGGAGCTCGAGTACATAATCTCAAAAACATTTCAATAAATATCCCGAAAAATAAATTGGTAGTTATCACCGGTCTGTCCGGTTCGGGAAAGTCCAGTTTGGCTTTTGATACTATTTATGCCGAAGGTCAACGTCGTTATGCGGAAAGTCTATCTGCTTATGCGCGTCAGTTTATGGAAGTTCGCGACAAACCCGACATTGATGGAATAGAAGGTTTGTCACCAACTATTGCTATTGATCAACGCATCAATACCCAAAATCCTCGTTCTACCGTCGGTACGGTGACGGAGATTTATGATTTTTTGCGTTTGCTTTTTGCTCGAGCCGGAAAACAATATTGCTCTGAATGTGAAGAAGAAGTTGTTTCTTATACCACCGGTGAGATTGTGGAACAAGTCCGCGATTTAGGTAGAAAAAATAAAGAAATTTTGATTTTATCTCCTTTGGTACGCAATGAAGCGGTTGAACAATCAAGAGTTTTGTTGGAAAAAGTGGAACAATCAGGATATGACCATGTGCGGGTAAATGGAAAAGTAATTAAAATAAACGAATTAGCCGCTTTGGCTTTTGATCCGAAAAAAAAATACCAAGTAGAATTACTTATCGGAAAAATAAATGACATCAAAAAACAAGACCCGACCAAGTGGGTGGAGACAGCCCTTGATTTGAGCAATGGATTACTTTATGTTGGTACGGACAAAGAAGATAAATTTTTTTCTACTTCTGGACTTTGTTTGAAATGCGGTAGGATAATGCCCGATCTAGATATCCGTAATTTTAGCTTTAACAGTCCGTTTGGTGCTTGTCCGCGTTGTACGGGCCTTGGTATTACCATGGAAGTTGATCCGGCTTTGGTCATACCAAATCCGCGACTTTCGCTCTTGGAAGGAGCAATACAGCCTTGGACGCGTATCACCGGTAATCAAAGTTATTATCAAAAAATACTTAAGGCTGTAGCTGACAAACATGGTTTTTCTGTTGAAATTCCAGTATCTTCTCTGTCTTCCAAGACAATGGATATTATTTTGAAAGGGACCGGAAAAGAGATTTATGAAATAGAAGGTAAAAAAATTAATTTCCCAGGTGTTTTAGAAGATTTACGTCAACGTCATTTGCAAACCGATTCCGATTATATTCGAAAAGAAATAGAACAATATATGAGAGAACAGATTTGTTCTCTATGTTTTGGTAGAAAACTAAAAAAAGATTCGTTAGCCGTCAAATTTGAAGGTTTTAATATTGCTCAATTATCCGAGATGAATATTGAAGACAGCATTGTATTTTTTAGAAATTTAATCAAGAAAAACGGTTTAACCAAAAAATACATTATAGAGCCGGTAGTAAAAGAAATTTTGGTTAGATTAGAAAACTTATCTCGAGTTGGGTTGGATTATTTGAGTTTGACACGTTCGATGAATACGGTTTCCGGTGGAGAAGCGACCCGTGTCAGATTGGCCACTCAGCTTTCTTCGGGTTTAACCGGAGTGATTTACGTTTTGGATGAACCGTCTGTCGGCTTACATTCCCGGGATAATCAAAAATTGATAGACACTCTGAAATATTTGAGAGATTTAGGCAATACTGTGATTGTGGTTGAGCACGATGCGGCTATTATGAAAGAAGCCGACTATTTGATAGATGTTGGTCCGGGAGCGGGTATTTACGGTGGACAAATAATTGCGGCCGGAACTTTGGCGGAAATAAAAAAAGCAAAAAACTCTCTGACCGCCGATTATCTTTTTGGTAAAGCCGATGTTTCAGATGACTTTGAAGATGATTTACGCAAGAAAAAAGAAAATAAAAAAGAAAAACAGAAAAATATCAGCATTATCGGCGCTCAAGGTTTTAATTTGAAAAATATCAATGTTGAAATTCCTCTTTCCAAATTGGTTTGCGTCACCGGTGTTTCAGGTTCGGGTAAATCAACCTTGATAGTGGATATTTTGGGAAAATATTTATCCAAATATTTTTATCGTGCCAAAGACGAACCCGGAATTCATAAAGAAATAAAAGGTGTTGATAATATTGATAAAGTTATTGCTATTGATCAAAGTCCGATTGGTCGCACACCACGCAGTAATCCGGCAACTTATACAGGAGTCTTTACACTTATTCGTGATCTTTATGCTTCTTTACCGGAAAGCCGAATGCGTCGTTATGATGCTGGAAAATTTAGTTTTAACGTTAAAGGTGGCGGTCGTTGTGAAACTTGTGCTGGCGAAGGCTATATTCGTATCCCGATGCAATTTTTAGCCGATGTTTTTGTAGTATGTAACGACTGCAACGGTTCTCGTTACAACCAAGAAGCTCTGGATATTCATTATCATGGTAAAAACATTGCCGAAGTTCTGAAAATGACTATAGAAGAAGCGTATAAATTTTTTGTGGATCAAAGACAAATTGCCGACAAATTGAATGTTTTACGTCAGGTAGGGTTGGGTTATTTGGAACTCGGTCAACCGGCCACCACACTTTCTGGCGGTGAGGCTCAAAGAATAAAATTAGCCACAGAGTTATCCCGGGCCTCTACCGGAAAAACCCTGTATATTTTAGACGAACCGACTACTGGGTTACACTTTGAAGATGTTAAACGTCTGCTCCTGGTTTTAAAACAATTGGTTGAAAAGGGGAATTCTGTTTTGATAATTGAACACAACTTGGATGTTATCAAAAATTCAGATTGGGTTATCGAACTTGGTCCAGAGGGTGGAAAAAAAGGCGGTGAATTGGTCGTGGCGGGAACTGTGCAAGATGTTATAAAAAATAAAAGAAGCTGGACAGGGAAGTATTTGAAGTAAGTGTAAAGTCAAAAGTAGAAAGTAGAAAGTTAGATGTTTTCTAGATTTATATATTAAAAAAGTTTCCTTTGAAAAAGGAAACTTTTTTAGTTTATTTTTAAAAATCCTATAACTTTTAACTTTCAACTTTATACTTTCAACTTACTTTATTTCTTTCATTTTTCTTTTAAATTTCGGATCACGTAGATGATGTAATTTTGCTCGGCGGACAATCATTTGTTTCACAATTTCTATTTTAGCAACTACCGGTGCTCGAAGAGGAAATATTTTTTCTACACCGATACCTTCGGAAATTTTACGAACGGTAATAGTTGCTCCGGCTTCATTGCCATGTTTAGCAGCAATAATAATACCTTCAAAAATCTGAATACGTTCTTTTTCTTCTCCTTTGGTATTCATTTCTTTAATTTTTTGGTGAACTTTTACCACCATTCCCGGTTTATATTCTACCGGTGCGGCTGTATTTTTGGTTTCTTCAGTCATATTAAAACTGTTTGAAAATTAATAAAGTGCTATTATCTTAGCCTAAATTTGTTTTTTTGTCAATATTTCAGCTTTTGGCGATTTCAGAAAGGATAATTTTGGCTAATTTATCAATAGTTTCGTCTAATTTACCATTTTCGTTGACTATCCTGTAGTCATAGTCTAGAGAATTTTCTATTTCATATTTAGCTGTTTTCATCCTTTCTTCTATTATCTCCTCACTTACTCCACCCCTTTGACGAATGCGATTTTTGAGAATTTCCAGGCTGTCCGGTAATAGGAAAATAGAAAGGTTTTTAACTTTGGCTTTATCCAAATTATGTTTGCCGTTGACTTCAATAGCGGAGAATACAACAGAGTGATTCGAGAGCATTTCTTCTAAACGTTTTTTTTCCGTGCCATAATAATTTCCGGCGTAAAAATTATATTCCAGAAATTCATTATTTTTTATTTTGTTTTCAAATTCTTCCTTGGAAATAAAATAATAATCTACACCTTCCTGGTTGCCGGGACGCGGTGGGCGAGAAGTGGTGGTAATAAATCTGGTGGAATTCGGAATAATTTTTAAGAGAGCTTCAATAACAGTGTCTTTGCCGTTGCCGGATGGGGCGGAAATAATCACAAGTAAACCTTTTTTTGTCATAATAATATCAATTTATAATTTGGTTTTTTTAAATTGGAATGTTTTTAATGACTAAGCCCCAATGTCCAATGCCCAATGAATGACTAATGTTCAAATGACCAAATATTTTTAGGGTTTGGGATTTAGGATTTGATTGGTCATTGGGATTTGGGAATTGGGATTTTTGTATCATTTTAATTTCTTTAAAAAATCTTTTAATTCGTCCGGTAACTCTATTTCATAATGTTTTCTCTCGCCTTGTAGATCCGTAAACTCCAATTTATAACTGTGTAAAAATAATCTCCCAAGTTCGTCATCCCATTTTCGTTTTTGTTTTTTTTGAAAGTAAAGAGTATCTCCGACTACCGGATGATCATAGGCCAAAAAGTGGGCGCGGATTTGATGCATACGGCCGGTGTGAATTTTAACGGTTAGAAAAGAAAAATTGACAAATCTTTTTTCTACCCAAAATTCTGTTATAGCGTCCTTTCCTTTTTCGTTCTCTATTCCTTTGACAATTTTAGGTAAAGCGGCCATGCGTTCATTGTTTTTTCCTCTTTCAAGCGGAAAATCAATTATTGCAGTATCGGCAGAAACTTGCCCATGAACCAAAACAAAATATTCCTTTTCAATAGTTCTGTCTTGAAATTGTTTTTTTAAAAAATCAAACATTTCTTGAGTGCGTGCGACAACCAATAAACCGGAAGCCTCTTTATCTAGGCGATGAACTATGCCAGGTCTGCTTTTATCTTCACCGACATGTTTTATTTCTGGATATTTTTTAACCAAAAATTCGGCCATCGAATAATCTTCTTTTTCCGTGTTATGTGTAAGTAATCCGGATGGTTTGTTAACTATTAAAAAATCTTTTTCTTCAGCGATTATTTCCGGACGTAAAGAAACATCGCTTTCTTTTTTTATTAAGTTTTCTTTTTTTTCTTGTTTACTGATTTTAAAGGTTGAAACAGTAACAATATCATTGGTGGAAATTTTTTCACCGGTTTTTTTAGGGGCTATATCGTTGATAAAAATTTGATTGTTCTCAATCATTTTTTGTACTTGCGAGCGACTAATGTTCAATTTTTCCGTTAAAAACAAATCCAGACGCTGATAAGCGTCGGTATTTTTGACAATCAATTTTTTTATTTTTTCCATATCTTTTCTATACACTATTTGGTGCGCCCAGATGGAATTGAACCATCGACCCTTGCCTTATATCATCAAGCGAGAAGTAAAGCAAAAATTTATTTTTATTTTCTTCGAGCGTAGATGATATATTCGCGCCATTCGCAGAAAATACAAATTTGTCGTGCGCCCAGATGGACTTGAACCATCGACCCCTGCCTTATAAGGGCAGTGCTCTAACCACTGAGCTATGGGCGCTTGGCGCACGGCAAATTTGTGTTTTACTACTCATTTAGCGAATATAAGGGCAGTGCTCTAACCACTGAGCCTGCCTGCCGGCAGGCAGGCTATGGGCGCGTAAATGTGAATAAATATTAGCGTATTTTTTATTTTTTGGCAAGTAGTCTTCAAGTTTGCCAAAACATTTATTTATTGGTAAAATAGCAAAAAATATATGATGGATTTAAATACTAAAATTTTTCTAAAAATAAACAAATTAATAGGTAAAAATAAATGGCTGGACTCTTTTGGTAAAGCTGGGGCGGAATTTGTTATTATTGCCATGGCCGGCTGGTATTTTGTATCTGTTATGGTCAGTTCTTCGACTTTAGAAAAGTTGTATACTAGATTATTAGCATTACCTATAGCTTGGATTTTTGCCTGGTTGCTGGATTTAGCAATAGCTTTTTTGATAAAAGAAAATCGTCCCCAGGTGCAAATGCCGGAAATAAAACAACTGTTTACTCCAGTGATGGCTTGGAAATCATTTCCTTCAGATCATGCTATGACCGCTTTTCTTATTTTTTTTCTAGCTATAATTTTTGGATTACCTTATATCAGCGGCTTGTTTGTTCTGGCTTTATGGGTAGTTTGGGGAAGGGTTTATTGTGGAGTACATTATCCATTGGACGCCCTAGCTGGATTTTTAACCGCCTTGGTTTCCAGTTTGATTATGTATTATTTTTTGTTTATTTTAAATTTTACCTTTTAGCTTGATTATGAATGCAATCATCCTTTGTGGTGGATTATCCACTAGACTAAAAGATATAACCAAATCTATCCCTAAGGTTTTACTAGAAATAAAAGGTAAAACGGTTTTAGATTGGCAGTTGGAAAAAATTAAAGAAATAGGTCTAAATGAAGTTGTTTTGGCTGCAGGCCATCTTTCCGAAGTTTTGAAAAATACCGTTGGTGAAGAAAGAAATGGAGTAAAACTAATTTATGCGATAGAAAAAGAACGTTTAGGAACTGGTGGTGCTATTAAATTCGCTTTCTCACATTTAAAAGATCCACATCTGCCGACATTCGTATTAAACGGGGATATTTTAACAGGAGTAAATTTACGAGAAATGTTAACCAGATTAAATCCGGATAAAGAAGGATTATTGCTCGGGGCTCGCGTAGAAGATTCCAGTACTTATGGTACTTTATTATTTGATGAAAAAAATAATCTGCTGGAATTTAAAGAAAAAGAAGGTAAAAATATTCCTGGATATATAAATGGAGGTATTTATCTTTTTACACACAAAGCCCACGAACATTTTCCTAAAGAGTTAAATAGTTTTAGCGTAGAATATGATGTTTTTCCCAAGATGAAAGAGCTGGATGTTTATACTTTTGATGGTGATTGGATAGACATTGGCGTACCGGAGAGATTGGAATGGGCGAGAGAGAATTGGAACGAATAATACTGAATATTAAATATTGAATATTAGTAAACCGTTTAAATTTTTTTAATATTCAATATCCAATATTTAATATTTATTTTCATGTCTTTCAATAACAAAATAATAAGCATTTCTATACTCATACTTATTGGCCTGCCTTTAGCGGTCGGTTTTTTTGGTTATCAAAAACACAAAGCAGCTGAGGAAGCAAAGAAAAAAATGGCTCCGCCACGAGAGGAAATAAATATTACCATTATTCCAGGCTGGACTTTGCGACAAGTAGCCGCTGATTGGGTATCTAAAGGATTGTTTAAAAACGAAGAAGAAATTTATAATCTTTTTGGAAAACCGGCTCATAAATACGGGGGATTGGGAAACTCTGCTCCAGATCTTACCGGGCTTTTTCCAGATTTTTCCATTTTAAAAGAAAAAGAAAAAAACTCTTCTTACGAGGGTTTTATATATCCTGATACTTATCGTATTTATAAAGACGCCAAACCGGAAGAAATACTCAGAAAAATTTTTGAAAATTTGGAAAAGAAAATAACTCCGGAAATGAGGGAAGAAATAACACGACAAAATAAAACTTTTTTTGAAATTTTGACCATGGCTTCAATCGTAGAAAAAGAAGCACCGGACGCTACTAGTATGGCCAAAGTAGCAGATATTTTTTGGCGACGTCTCAATATGAAATGGGCTTTACAATCTTGTGCTACAGTCAATTATATTACCGGCAAAACCACTCCGGCCGTATCGCTTGCAGACACACAGATAGATTCGCCTTATAATACTTACAAATATCGCGGTTTACCCCCAGGACCTATAGCCAACCCTAGTTTAACTGCTATAAAAGCGGTAATTTATCCGGAAAAAAACGATTATTGGTATTTTTTGAGCGATAATGATGGAAATATATACTACTCTAAAACGCTAGAACAACATAACATATATAAGGTGAGATATTTAAAGTAAAAATTGAAATAAAGTGTCATCCCTGCACCCGTCAAGCGGGTATAAACTACAGCAGGGATCCAGGAAAATTTTAATAAAACCACTGGATTCTTCGCGTTTCCCAAAGGGAGGCCTTTGGCCTGCAGGAATGACAAAATAAAAAACTTTTTATGCATACTTCCGACTTCGACTACAACCTGCCCGTTAAAAATATCGCTCAAGCTCCGGCAGAGCCTCGGGATTCTTCACGTTTGATGGTAATTAATAAAGAAGAAAAAACCGTTGAACACAAAAAATTTACTGATATTTTGGATTACCTGCAACCTGGAGATTTGGTAGTGTGGAACAATTCCAAAGTTTTTAAAGCGAGGTTAAAAGGAGAAATCAAGCTTGATCAGAGGTCAGATAATCTCAAAGACAGAAAGTCAACCAATAAAATTCTCAATTTGAAACCAGTAGAAGTTTTTCTGTTAAGACCTTCGGAAAATGAAGGTATTTGGAAAGTGCTAGCTAAACCGGGGAAGCGACTACGTTTGGGAATGAAAATAGTTTTTGCTACGGATTTTGTTGCCGAAGTATTGCTCAAAGATACGGATGGCACTGTTTTGGTTGATTTTAACGACAGTGATTTTAATGTTCGTGCCAAAGCCAATAAATATGGTGAAGTACCAACTCCGCCATATATCAAAAATATTAATATTACCCAAGATGAACTAAATGATAAATATCAAACTGTATATGCAAAAAATGAGGGTTCGGTAGCCGCACCAACAGCCGGTTTTCATTTTACACCGGAATTGATTGAAAAAATAAAACAAAAGGGTGTAGATTTTGCTGAAGTTACTTTACATGTCGGTTTAGGTACTTTTCAACCGGTTAAAACTGAAAAATTGGAAAATCATAAAATGCACCATGAATGGGTAGAAGTGACTGATAAAAATGCCAGTCTGATAAATGATGCCAAGGCACAAGGTAGGAGAATAATTGCCGTGGGCACCACCACAGTCCGCACTTTGGAAGGTTTGGCAGAAATAAATAAAGACTCTAAAGATAAAAGATTAATAAAATCTTTTCAAGGAGATATAAATCTTTTTATTATTCCAGGTTTTAAATTTCAAGTGATTGATGCTTTGATTACCAATTTTCATTTACCAAAAAGCACTTTGCTGATGTTAGTTTGCGCTTTTGCCGATGATCGAGAATTTATGCTCAAATGTTATGAAGAAGCGGTAAAAGAAGACTATAGATTTTATAGTTTTGGAGATGCAATGCTACTATATTAAAAGATTTCAAGATTATAAGATTTAAAGATTGATAGAACAAAAAAATAACGGTCGTAAGACCGTTATTTTTGTTGAATTTATTTTATCCCTCAATCGTTACACCCATTTGTCTGGCAGTGCCTTCTACCATTTTCATGGCAGCTTCAACATCACTAGCGTTTAAATCGGAAAGTTTTTTCTCGGCGATTTCGCGAACTTGAGCTTTAGTCAATTTGCCAACTTTTTCTTGTAAAGGTTTGGCTGAACCCTTACTGATTTTAGCGGCTTTTTTGATAAGTTCGGCAACCGGTGCAGTTTTCATGATGAAAGAAAAACTTCTATCATCGTATACAGAGATAACCACTGGTACGACTTCACCTTTTTTATCTTGAGTTTTATCGTTGAATTCTTTACAAAATCCGGCGATATTTACCCCATGTTGACCCAAAGCCGGACCAACCGGTGGTGCTGGGTTGGCGGCGCCACCCATGATTTGCAATTTGATTTGAGTAAGTAATTTTTTTGCCATAGTAAAGCAATTTTTAATTTTTAATTTTGTCATTCTGAGCGAAGCGAAGAATCGCTTATAGTTTAACTTATTTCCTAAATCCTTGTTTAAGGGATCCTTCGCTACGCTCAGGATGACGTTTGTCTACTGAGAAGCCCCTGTTGCCAGGGCAGTAGTTTGATTATTAAATCTTTTTAGCTTGTAAAGCATCCAATTCAACCGGTGTTTCACGACCGAACATAGTAACCATGACTTTGATTTTACCGCGTTCTTCATCAACATGACTGACCTTACCTTCGAAATTTTTGAAAGGACCATCAACAATACGAACGATATCACTAACTTCCATATCAATTTTTTGTTGAGTATTTTCTGCAGACACTCTTTTCATTAAACTTTCTATTTCTTTTTGGTCTATAGGAGTTGGAGTAGTGCCGGAACCAACAAAGCCGGTAACGTTTGGAGTGTTGCGAACAACATACCAAGAATCATCTGTTACAATCATCTCACAAAGCACATAACCAGGAAAAATCTTTTCTTCTACAGTGGTGCGTTTGCCATTTTTTATTTTAATTTTCTTTTCTTTAGGAACCAAAATATTAAAAATTCTATCTTGCATATCAAAAGAAGCGATTCTTTGTTCCAAATTGTGTTTTACATTTTCTTCGTAACCGCTATAAGTATGTAGTACATACCAGCGACGACCGAGATTCATCGTTTGTTTAGCCATATTATTTTCTCCTTAGTTAAGATAAATTACTGAGTGATGAGTTTGGTTAAACCCAAGTTGAACACGTAGTCCAAAACAGAAAAAAACACCGCCATCCCGACGCTCATGGCGATAACCAAAGCGCTGTAGTTGATGGTTTGTTTTTTTGTCGGCCAAGTGACTTTTTTCATCTCGGCGTAAGAATCCTTGAAATATTGGATCATTTTTTCGATCATATTTTTTGTATTTAAAAACGGCCTGTCAGCCGATTTATACTAATATATTAACATAAGTCGGGGATTTAGTCAAGATTGGGTGTGCACTGGTGATTTTGGCTAAATGTAGCCAAAAAGATATTGGGATATTGGATATTAAGATATTTAAAAATAGTCCCAATTGTCATCCCCGCGAAGGCGGGGATCCTCAGGAAAAATTAAGATAGCCACTGGATTCCTGCCTTCGCAGGAATGACAGTATCCTGTCTGCCGACAGGCAGGCTCAACTCGTTTGACAAAAACTTAATAAAATTGGTATCGTAATATAAAATATAAAAAATAATTTTTAAAATATGGAAAAAAATAAAAATGTTCATCCTGCTTATAAAGAATATGATTTAGAAATTAAAAATTCAGGAGAATTGGAAGAGGCAAAAGAGATAGTTGGTGTTTCTAGTCATGAAGAAGTTATGGAAAGATTTAATAAAGTAGAAGGGAAAGAAGAAATAAAAAATATAGAAAAAGATGAGGAAATTAAATCTTTAAAAAAAGAAATTGAAGAATTAAAATCTCAAATAGAAAAAATGAAAGAATTAGGTTTTAATCCAGAAGATAAAGAGTTTTTTCTCGACACTGAACTAGTTAAAAAAAGTTATGGAGATTTTGCTAAATTACTCACTGAAAAGATAAACGATAATTCTACTTACGCTAAAAATTTTAATGAATATTTGATAAATACTCAACCTTTTTTGGAAAAGTTAAGTGAACTTGAAGAAAATCCCCCTGGTTGGTTTCAAGTACTTCAATATCGAAAATCGTACATTTTAGGGGGTTTTGAAAAAATTAAAGATTTATTTGCTAGATCTCAAAAATTAATAAAAGAAATTTTACTAGAAACACAAAGTTTATCGGAAAATGATGAAAAATTATCTATCGAAGATTGTTATGTTAAGTTTATTGAAAAAACCATGAAAATGAATAATTTTAATAACTTTAATAATGATGTTTTAACAAAAGTTGTAGAAAAACTCTCAAAAGATGAAAGACTTTTTGGAAAAAGTTATAATAATTTGGATTTACTTAGTAAGCAAATAATGATAGAATTGGGTAATTTTCGGAGTTGGCTAGATGATGATGGACGGGGTTATCTAAAGGATGGTGAAAGAAAAGAGATGTACCGTTTTTTCTTTGATTTTGAAAGAAAATTATTTGCAACTATGAAAAATTTGCATGTACGAGCTTTTGATTAATTTTTAAATATATAATTCTATAAAAAAATAAAGTAATTTAAAAAATAAAAAAACTTCGCCCAATCAGCGAAGTTTTTTGTTTGTTTTGTCAATTTTTAATTATTAATTATCAATTTCTCAAATCAGTGGGATTGTTTCGTTTCACTCGCAATGACAGTAGTCCGTAGTCTGTAGTCCGAAGTCCAACTATATATCCAAGTTCTTCACATCCTTCGCATACGTCTGAATAAACTTTTTTCTCGGTTCTACTTCGTCACCCATGAGGATTTCAAAAGTTTCATTGGCTTTTTCCGCATCTTCTACATTTACACGCAACATCATACGTTTTTCCGGGTTCATGGTGGTTTCCCAAAGTTGTTCCGGGTTCATTTCCCCGAGACCTTTGTATCGTTGGATGTTGACTTTAACTCCGCCAATAACAAGTGATTGATTTTCAGAATCTTCTTCAGCCGTTTCTTCCTCAACATTTTCTTCTTTTTCTTTTGCTTTTCTATCTTTTGCTTTTTCCAACTTTCTTCCGGTCATCTCGCTGATTATTTTATTTTTTTCTTCTTCATTATAAGCGTAGTGCATTTCTTTACCGAGTTTTACGGAGAAAAGAGGTGGTTGAGCGATATAAATATGTCCCTGGTTAATAAGATCGGGGAAATAGCGATAAAAGAAAGTCAAAAGCAGAGTTCGGATATGAGATCCATCAACATCCGCATCAGTCATGATGACAATGCGATGATAACGAAGCTTGGAAATATCAAATTGTTCACCAATATTGGTACCAAGCGCGATAATGAGAGATTTCAATTCGATGTTGGTCAAGATTTTATCCAAACGAGCGCGTTCTACATTGAGCACTTTACCGCGCAAGGGGAGTATGGCTTGATTTTCACGATTGCGTCCTTGTTTGGCAGAACCGCCGGCAGAATCTCCCTCTACGATATAAAGTTCAGAATCTTCAGCATTGCGAGAAGAGCAATCGGCCAATTTACCCGGTAGTGTAAACCCTTCCAAAGCGCCTTTACGTAAAATAGTATCACGAGCTATTTTGGCCGCATTTCTGGCTTTGGCAGCCAAAACACATTTTCCGACAATAGCCTCCGCATCTTTTGGATGTTCTTCCAAGAATATTAAAAAGGCCTCGTTCATGACTGTTTCTACAGCAGTTTTGGCTTCAGTATTACCAAGCTTTCCTTTGGTCTGTCCTTCAAATTGGGGTTCTTTGATTTTGATAGATACTATAGCATTGAGCCCTTCTTTGACATCATCACCGGTCAGGTTTGGATCTTTTTCTTTGAGAATATTTTTGTTACGGGCGTAAGTATTCAAACTTCGGGTCAAGGCAGTACGAAATCCGGAAACATGAGTACCGCCGTCGGGATTATGAATATTGTTGGTAAAAGCAAAAAGTGATTCAGTATATTCACCGGTATACTGTAGAGCTATTTCCACCCCTACACCCTCGGCCTCTTTTTCTATATAAAAAATATTTTCATTTTTGATTTCTTTGTTTTGATTTAGGTGTCTTACATAAGAACATACCCCGCCCTCAAAATAAAACTGATAAGTCGGGTTGGGAAAATCAAGCGCGGTTTTGTCTTTTTCTTTTTCTTCGGGTGTGCGTAAATCCTTGATGATAAAATGCAAACCTTTGGAAAGGTAGGCATATTGACGGATATGATCAACTACGGTTTTCCATTCAAAATCAATAGTTTCAAAAATAGTTTTATCAGGATGAAAAGTGATTACTGTTCCAGTATCTTTGCAATTACCAGTAGAAGCTACTTTTTTGAGAGGTTTGCCTTCTTTGAATTCTTGAACCCAGACTTTGCCTTCACGATGGACTTCGGCTTTGAGATAATCGGAAAGTGCATTTACTACGGAAACACCGACCCCGTGTAAACCGCCGGAAATCTTGTAACCGCCATCGCCAAATTTACCCCCGGCATGAAGTTTGGTTAAAACTACTTCCAAAGCGCTAACTTTGAGTTGGGGGTGTAAATCTACTGGGATGCCACGACCATTATCGCGAACTTCCAGTTTATTTCCCGGTAATAGAGCCACCATGATTTTGGTACAATAACCGGCCATGGCCTCGTCTACAGAATTATCTACCACTTCCCAGATAAGATGGTGTAAACCGACCGGTCCGGTGGAACCGATATACATACCCGGACGACGACGAACAGCTTCCAAACCCTCCAAAACCGTAATATTTTTGGCGCTATAAGAACTAGTGTTTTTTGCGTTCATAAAAAAGACGTTTTTATTACAATAAATACGACATAATTATAACATTTATTCTATCTTCAAGCAAGTGTATAAAAATTCAAAAAAGACGATCTAGTCTATTTTTAGGATTTATTAAAAAATTGTCAAAACAATAGTTTACTGATAGAAGAGAAATGTCTTTTGTTGTAAAAAAAGACAAACAATGATAAAATTATCTTAAATGAACTAATTTTAAAAAGTATGGATTTTTATTCGCAAAAAAATAATTTAGACCAAAGAAAAATCGTTAATGCGGGTCAAGATATCCCGAATTTAAAAGGTCTCAAAAAAAACGGTTTTAAAAAATACGAAGATCCGACGGGAATGTTTAGTAATCGCCAATTGAATTTTTCCGCTTGGTATGTAGAAAATCGCATGTTATTGTATCGTATTTTGGTAGGCTGTTTGGTTGTTTTTTCTGTTATTACTATTTTTTATTCTGTACTTAGGATTGCTTGGATTTTTATTATAGAGATACCTCGTGACAACAAAACTATTGAACAGATGACTCGTTCTGATGATTATGAAAGAATACGTTCTATTTTTGCTCCACAAGCTTTATTAATGGATGAAACACAAATTTTTGTTTCCGGTGTCGGTAAATATGATGCAGTGGCTCAAATTTCCAACCCCAACGCCAATCATGTGGTTTATTTCGATTATTATTTTTCGTTTAACGGTGTTTTGACAGAAAAAAAGAAAGGCTTTCTTTTACCACAAGAAACAAAGTTGTTTGCTGAATTTGGTTTGGAGGATAATTATGGTTCGGGTTTGATTTTGGAAAATATTTCCTTTAAAAGATTGAATGCTCATTTATTTCCCGATCCGATTGGCTATATTATGCAGAGAAATCTATTTGTAGTCGAAAATTTTGATTTTAAAGGTGTTTTACATCCGGAAGGAGCAAATGCCAATATTATCAAGTTTGATCTTATAAACAATAGCCCGTTTCACTACTGGGACCCGACATTTTTAGTAGAATTTAAAAGTGGTGGTTTTACCACGGGAGTGGCAGAAATACGCTTGGAAAGATTTGAATCATTGCAAAGGAGAAATATAGATTTACGCAGTTTTGCTGATAATCTTTCTGTTGACGAAATTGTCATTTATCCTTCCATCAATTATTTTGAAAGAAGTGTTTATTTTGAACCGGTAAGATAGTATGTTTAGTTTGGCCAAATTCTCAGGGAGGAGTTTTGACTGGCTTCTTTTTTTGGCCGTATTTTTTTTGGTTGCTTTCGGATTGATGGCTATTTACAGCGTGGATTTATCTCGGGGCAGTGAATTGATATATTTCAAAAGACAAATTTTAGCCTTATCGTTGGGACTGATAATTTTGTTTTTTAGCAGTGCTTTGCAATATACTTTCTTCAAGATTTATGCCCGCTGGTTTTACTTTGCTTCTGTTATTTTGTTGATCGGAGTTTTGTTATTCGGACAAAATATTCGTGGTACCACCGGTTGGTTTAATTTTGCCGGTTTTTCTTTTCAACCGGTAGAGTTGGCTAAAGTCGGTTTGATTTTGATGTTGGCTTATGTTA
Source organism: uncultured bacterium (assembly GCA_937903605.1). Taxonomy (GTDB): domain Bacteria; phylum Patescibacteriota; class Patescibacteriia; order Magasanikbacterales; family GWA2-37-8; genus JAKLGL01. The sequence goes on along the minus strand of CALCZC010000007.1, from coordinate 126,622 downwards.
TCTCCAATGCGGGGAGACAATTTGAGAGACCTAAATTTTTCTTTTTTACTTTATTTTTAACCTTAACTCCGATTTTTTTTGTGATGGGTCAACCGGACTTGGGATCGGCAATACTTTTGGGAGCTATCTGGTTTATCTTGATGTTTTTAACCGGAGCCAAAAAATCCCTGATTTTTGGTTTTATTGTTTTTTTTATAGTTCTATCTGTTTTCAGTTGGTTTTTCTTGTTAAAGGATTATCAAAAAGACAGGGTTTTAACTTTTATAAATCCGGCGCACGATCCATTGGGGTCCGGTTATAACGTTACTCAATCTATAATCGCGGTTGGATCTGGAAATTTATTTGGCCGTGGTTTGGGTTTTGGTTCACAAAGTCAATTGAGATTTTTACCAGAAACACAGACTGACTTTGTTTTTTCTGTGATTGCCGAGGAAATGGGTTTTTTGGGAGTTAGTGTCATTTTAATACTTTTCTTGATTATTTTTTGGCGATTATTATCTTTGGCTTCTAAAACTGGAAATGATTTTATTGCTTTGACCGTGTCGGGAGTTGTAGCCTTGTTTTTTACACAGTTTTTTATTAATATTGGTGCCAATGTCGGATTGTTGCCAGTCACCGGTGTCACTTTGCCGTTTGTGAGCTATGGAGGCTCATCATTAATGATGAATCTATTGCTTATAGGTATAGTGGAAAGTATGGTGGAGAAGAAATACTAAAATAGTATTAAGTATATAGTATCAAGTATTAAGTATGTAAGCGTCATCTTGATCCGCCTAGGCGGAGAAAGATCCCTTAAACAAGGATTTAGGAAATAAGTTAAACTATAAGCGATTCTTCGCTTTGCTCAGAATGACAAAATAACATTGTTTAAAATGAAGTTTAAGCTTAAGTCAAATTACAAGCCATCAGGCGATCAGCCAGAGGCCATCACAAAATTAGTAGATGGTATATCTTCTGATATGCGTCGGCAAACTTTGCTTGGCGTGACCGGTTCGGGTAAAACTTTTACCATTGCCAATGTTATAGAAAAAACCCAGAAGCCGACGCTGGTTATTGCACATAACAAAACTTTAGCCGCGCAACTTTGCAATGAATTTCGTGAATTTTTTCCCGATAATGCGGTGGAGTATTTTGTTTCTTTTTACGATTACTACCAACCCGAGGCATACATGCCCCACACTGACACTTATATTGAAAAAGAAGCGCAGATAAACGAAGAAATAGACCGTTTGCGTCACGCTTGCACGCAAGCTTTACTCACTCGTAAAGACGTAATAATCGTGGCATCAGTATCGGCAATTTATAATCTTGGTTCACCAAAAGAATACGAACGCACGGTTTTGCATTTGGAAGTTGGAGATAAACTGGATCGTCGGGGTTTGATGGAAAAATTAGTTGAAATGAAATTTGAAAGAACAAACGGAGAACTCAAACGTGGAACATTTTTGTTACGTGGACAAGTTTTGGAATTGGTTCCGGTGAATGAAGAAAAAATTTATCGTTTCGGACTTAGCGACAAAATAGATTCTATTGAAATTTTTGACGCTTTGACTCGCAAGAGGGTGGGGGAAAGTAAAGATGTTTGGCTTTTTCCGGCTAAACATTATGTGGTATCGCAAGAAACCAAAAATAATGCCTTGCAAGCTATCAGAGATGAATTGAAAATCAGATATGAAGAATTGATGCGGGGCGGTAAATTGTTGGAAGCGGAAAGATTGAAACGTAAAACAAATTATGATCTGGAACTCATTGAACATATCGGTTATTGCAACGGTATAGAAAATTATTCCAGATTTTTTGAAGAGCGAAAAGCCGGCGAACCGGCCTTTACCTTGCTAGATTATTTCAATTACGGAGCAGGGGATTTCTTGACCGTGATTGATGAATCGCACGTAACTATTCCGCAATTGCGCGGGATGTTTGCCGGCGACAGATCACGCAAAGACACTTTGATTGAACACGGATTCAGATTACCCAGCGCGCGCGATAATCGTCCGCTTACTTATGAAGAATTTGATGCTCGTACCAAGAAAGTTATTTATGTTTCCGCGACTCCCGATGATTATGAAATGAAATTGAGCGACCAAGTGGTGGAACAAATCGTCCGTCCGACCGGTTTGGTTGATCCGGAAATTATTATCGCTCCGGTCACCGGTAAAAAAGGCGAAGAAACCCGCCTGCCGGAAGGCAGGTCCCAGATTGAAGATTTGTTGATTCGCATTGAAGAAAGAATCAAAAATAACGAAAGAACTTTGGTGACAACTTTGACCAAAAAAATGGCCGAAGATTTAACAGAATATCTCAAAGAAAAGAAAATTCACCCAGTTAAATCCGGCAAAGCCGGTCCGCCGGAGGCGGAATTTAACCGGGTAAAAGTCACTTATTTACACAGTGATATAGAAACTTTGGAACGCATCCAAATCATTACGGATTTGCGCAAAGGCAAAACCGATGTTTTGGTCGGGGTAAATTTATTGCGTGAAGGTTTAGATATGCCCGAAGTGTCGCTGGTCGCAATTTTGGATGCTGACAAAGAAGGATTTTTGCGTAGTGCCACCAGTTTAGTGCAAACTATTGGTCGCGCGGCGCGTAATGTCAACGGCCAAGTGGTTTTGTACGCGGACAATATCACCGGCTCCATTAAAAAAGCGATAGATGAAACCAATCGTCGTCGAAAAATTCAATTGGCATATAATAAAAAACATGGCATCACGCCAAAGACGATTGAAAAAACTATCAAAAATATTTTGGAAGATTTCGGTTTGACTCTCAACGAAGAAAAACAAAAGGGGAGATTGAAAAAGAAAGCGAAAAAATTATCAGTGACTGATTTGGATTTGATAGGGGATGCTCGTCCGCTTGAAACCATAATCAAAGAAAAAGAAAAATTAATGCGCGAGGCTGCGGAACACTTGGAATTTGAATTAGCGGCGATACTCAGGGATGAGGTGAGAGAATTAAAAAATAGAGCAAGTAAGCCTGTAAGCGGTAAAGCAGTAAAGCAGTAAAGAAAATAATAGATATTGAATATTGGATATTGAGGCAAACTGTCATCCCTGCGAAAGCAGGGATCCAGGGAAATTAAGAGAGACACTGGACCTGCCTGCCGGCAGGCAGGTTCCCGCTGTAGTTTATACCCGCTTGACGGGTGCAGGAATGACAAAAGACACCAAAATCGCCCCAAAAGGCGGTTTTTTGTTATTCAAATTGGCTAAGATTAGCCAATATAATTTGGTACCTTGTCACGCTAAGCGTGACTATAAGCCCGCTCAGCGGGCTTGACAAAAGTGTTAAAATGTGCTATGATGTATAGTTAGTAAATTTTGTTTATTTTATTATAAATTTTTTGGATGGAGAAGAAAATGTCTAAATTACATTCTTTACCGACTATAATAAAAGTCGGCGACCGTACTTACGAACTTTTTGGTTTCCTTAAAAGAGACGAGAAAAACATCGTTGGCCACGAAATGGTCAAAAGGGCGGTTGAGATGAATGCCCATTGTGGCCAGGATGATGGGCAGTACTTGCTGGATCATCAGGAGGATATCCCCCAAAATCTTAGAGGCAAAATTTACTTTGTCTTTACGAATTGGAGTCGTCCCTACAGTTTCGACGAAGTCTGCTATATTCACTGGAAAGATGGTCGCTGGGTCGGGGACTGGTGGCTGACTTGGACCGGCCAATGGGATAGCGATGGTCAGGTTCTCCGTCGTATCGAATAATTTTTTTGTTCTTTATCAACCTCGGCTTCGGCCGAGGTTTTATGATATTTAATATCAATTTTTATAAAAAAACAGCCCGCTTTAAACGGACTGTTTTTATTTTTGTATTCGTTATTTTACTTCCAATTCCACCTCATTTGAATAATTCACACATTCTTTTTCTTCCATTTCACAAATTTGAAAATATCTAGTGCCGGTTGGGACGTTGTAAAAAGTTGCTTCGTCATTATCGGTCATTACATTTTGCCAAAAAGGATTTTCCGCTTCTGGTCTGGAGCTATGTAATAATTTATAACCACCTGGATTATCGGATTTGTTCCAAATAAATCTCACTTGTCCTTCTCCCAAAGCCTCAACTGATAAAATCAAATCACCTTGTTCTTCGTCATTGTTTTCATCTTCCAAAATAGCCAAATCGTCTAATTCTTCTTCCACTTCTACCGGTGCGGTATTTTGACAACCAGCGCCCATCAAGACAATAACGGTGAAAAGAACGAAGAAAGAAAGAAATTTTTTAAACATAAGATAAAAATTAAATTAACTAACAAAGTTTAATGTATTATAAATAGACAAATCTGTCAATAAAAAAAGCGATTCCGTGTAGAATCGCCAGTGTTTAGTTCAGCAAGGAAAAAGTTCCTGGTTGATCTCAGATATCAGTTTATCCAACTTCCTTTTGTAGTCTTCAGCCGCCGAGATTATGAGCCCCGGAGAATTTAAGCCCAGAACCGGACCGTTCTGCCATTCTCTAAGACAATAATTCGCGTCAGAAAAAAGTTTGACAATCTTTTCGTTTTCCGATTTTGAGCAGACCTCTCGGAGTTCTTCCACTTTTTCGCTGTAATTGTACCTCTCTTTAATAATTTCCTGGATTTTTTCCAGGTTTTTTTTCGTTTCTTCTTCTGCTTTTTTTAACCAATCCATGGTTTTCCTCTCTTATAAAATTAATAATATAAAGAACTTATAAAGTTATTTAATAGGAGTTTGGGGGAAATGTCAAATTGTACAAAACTCAAAACGCAAAACTCAAAAGTCAAAACCAAAGCCTTAAATGTCAAAACTTTTTGTCATCCTGATCCGCCGGCTGGCGGAGAATGATCTACAAGCAAAATAATTGCTTTTTGCAGATTCTTCGTCGCTAAGCTCCTCAGAATGACAAACCAAGAATAATTTTAAGGTTTTAAGTTGTGGTTTTGAGATTTGACATTTGAGTTTTGAGATATATACAAAGTTGACTTCTGCCCAATCTCATAGTAAACTTTTTATCATACCCCTATATAAACAAAGCGAGGGGCATTTTGCTTATGGAAAACAAGATAACAATTAAAGGTGCGCGGGAACACAATCTTAAGAATGTTTCTCTTGAGTTGCCACGCAATAAAATGATAGTTTTTACCGGACTGTCCGGTTCGGGCAAGTCAAGTTTGGCATTTGATACTATTTTTGCCGAAGGCCAAAGACGATATATCGAAAGTCTATCCGCTTACGCGCGACAATTTTTGGGCGGGATGCAAAAACCCGATGTCGATGAGATAGAGGGTTTATCTCCGGCTATTTCTATTGATCAAAAAGCTCACACCGCCAATCCGAGATCGACCGTCGCGACCATTACGGAAATTTACGATTATCTGCGTGTGCTTTACGCTCGTATCGGCAAACCATATTGTCCGCTTTGTGGAACCAAAATTGATCGCATGAGCACAGATGAAATCAAAAATCATATCTTGGACAAACTTATCCATATTTTCAAAGATAATAAAAAATCCGTCAAAGAATTGGTAATTTTATCGCCAGTGGTACGTGGTAGAAAAGGGGAGTATTATCAGATGCTTTACGATTTTTATAATTCCGGTTTTGCGCAAGTTCGTGTGGACGGAGTTTATAAAGATCTCAAAGAAACTTTGATTTTGTCCAAAAATAAAAAACACACTATTGAAGTAGTTGCTGATAGATTGTTTTTAAACAGCGCGGAAAAATTGATGGAAAAAGACGAACTGCAACGACTATCCGAAGCGTTGGAAAGCGCGATCGATCTCAGTAACGGTTTGGTAACGATAATTTATCCGGATAAAACCGAACAAATTTACTCCACGTTATATTCCTGTCCGCATGATGGTTACAGTTTTCCGGAAATTGAACCGCGATTATTTAGCTTCAACAGTCCTTATGGTTATTGTCCAGTTTGCACTGGTTTGGGTACAGAAAGTTTGTTTTCAGAAAATATTTGTCCGAAATGTTTAGGAAAAAGACTGAACGAAAATGCGCTGAGCGTGAAAGTCGGTGAAAAAAATATTTATGAAGCTGTTTCTTTGACTATCGCGCAAGCTCGAGAATTTTTTAGCGCACTTCCGCAAAAACTTACGCCCAAAGAATTAGAAATTAGCGCGGTGGTATTACGAGAAATTAACAATCGTTTGGATTTTATGTTTAATGTTGGTTTGCATTATCTGACATTAGAGCGTCGCGCCGGAACATTATCTGGTGGGGAAGCACAACGTATTCGTCTAGCTTCTCAAGTCGGCACCAAATTGGTCGGTGCACTCTATGTGTTGGATGAGCCAACTATTGGTTTGCACCAAAAAGACAACGATCAATTGGTAAAAACTTTGCGCCGACTTTGTGATGCCGGAAACACTATCATTGTGGTGGAACATGATGAAGATACGATACTCGAAAGTGATTGGTTGGTAGATTTTGGGCCATTGGCCGGGAAACATGGTGGAGAAATAGTATATTCTGGGCCGTTGCAAAATATGCTTGATAATAAAATAGTAAAAACCAAAGAGTTTGATTGTAAAATTATTGGCTCTACTCAAAAATCTCTTACCGGTAAATATTTACGAGGAGAAGAAAAAATAGAAATTCCGCCTCGTCGTCGTAGTGTAGACTCTTCCACTGCCAAAATCAAAATCAAAGGTGCTAAATTTCATAATTTGAAAAACATTGACGTGGAAATTCCGCTACGTCGTTTTGTTTGTTTGACCGGGGTTTCCGGTTCTGGTAAATCCACGCTGATGCATGATGTTTTATATAAAAATTTATTTGAAAGATTTAATAAAATTAAAAAAACCGAACCCAATTGTAAAAGTTTGACCGGCACAGAATATTTGGAACGTATCATTTCCATTGACCAGAGCGCTATTGGTAGAACTAGTCGTAGTAATCCGGCGACGTATACCAAAGCTTTTGATCATATCCGTGAAATTTTTGCTGCTACCCCCGAAGCGCGGATGCGTGGGTATAAAATTGGGAGATTTAGTTTTAATGTGCCCGGTGGCAGATGTGAACATTGTGAAGGTAAAGGAGTTTTGGAAATAGAAATGCATTTTTTACCAAGTGTAGAAGTAGTTTGTGATGTTTGTAAAGGTAAACGCTTTACTTCTGAAATACTGCAGGTTCATTACAAAGGAAAAAATATCGCCGATGTGCTTGGTATGACCGTGGCGGAAGCAGAACAATTTTTTAAAGACATTCCGTTTATCCATGATAAATTGAAAATTTTAAACGAAGTTGGTTTGGATTATCTGACCCTTGGACAATCTGCCACCACACTCTCAGGTGGGGAAGCGCAACGCATCAAATTGTCTCGCGAATTGGCACGTCCCGGTAATACACGTACACTTTATTTATTGGATGAGCCAACCACAGGGTTACATTATGAGGATGTAAAAAAATTGATGGATGTTTTACAGCGATTGGTATCGGTTGGTAATACGGTGATGGTAATAGAACACAATTTGGAAGTTATCAAATGCGCTGATTGGATAATAGATCTCGGGCCAGAAGGTGGAGATAAAGGCGGTAAAATTGTTGCCAGTGGTACGCCTGAAGAAGTTGCGCGTAAAGCGGGGAGTTTTACGGGAGCTTATCTTAAGAGAGTATTATAATTTTTTCGTAGGTTAAATTTTATGGGGTTCACCCCTGTGAAATAATTTTTACCTTACGGTAAAAATTGGCGCGAAGCGCCATTTCACGGGGTAAAAAAAAGCCCCGGGGCCGGGGCTATACGAATTCAATTTTTTTGAGCTCTTCCATCATCTGTTTTTCGTTTTGAAAAGGCATTTGCTTTTCTTTAAAAGCGGAGAAAAGACGCTCTTTGTTTTGTGTCAGCTGTGTCCTGATTTGCATTGGGTCGCTCCCGATGATCTTGTAAGCTCCTTCCAGACGAACCGTTTCAGCGGCGATTTGCAGCAAGTCTTGGTTTTCAACAAGGAACTGACAGACGATTTCGGCGAGCGTTGGTTTTTGAGATTTTTTTTCCATCTTTCGCCTCCATTGGTTAAAGAACAAACAAGTAAGAAGTCTACCCGAAGTTTATTTTTTCGTCAAATAAAATCCCCGCTTGTAAAGCGGGGAGAGGGGAATTATACTTTTTCAATTCTCCAGGTAATCTTTCTTGCCGCCCAAGTGGCAACCGCCTCCTTGAGCTCGTCTTTGTTAAGAAAAATCTCGTTTTTTTCCAGGATTATGGCAGCTTCCCGGAGAAGGCTGGCTACCGGTTTCTGATCTTTGACCGGCATGATATCTACCGCGATCAGCTGAACCGTAATTTTAGCAAGTATTTTTTGTAGTTCTTCACTACTCACTAACATCTCTGTCAGCTTTTTGTTTTGTTCAAGAATTGAATTCATTTTTTCCTCCATTTGAAAAAATTTATAAAAAGAACAACAGTCAAATATAGCATATTTTTGATGTAATGTCAAGAACATAGACTATTGAATAAAAGAGATTTCCGTGATATTTTAAATAAAAATCCGGGCCTAAAGCCCGGAGCTAAAAACTTTTGAACTTTTCACGCCCCCACTCGAGAGTAAATTTTTTCAGATCCTCATCGGATATTATCACTCCTATTTCCGAGAGTATTCCTCCGAGTTTTTTGATGTTTTCTTCAAAGAGACTTTTTTTGACGGATTGAACGTTTGCATGATCTATTTTTTTATCAATCACGTAAGCGTCGTAAGTTTCCGCAAAAGATTTAAAGAGCTCCTTGTTTTCCTTAATCATTTCTAAAAGTTTATTTTTTTTCATTTTTTCCTCCATCCCTTTTCGGGTAAATGATAAAGATCCAACAATATAAAATAGTATATTTTAGCCAAAATGTCAAGAGTAGAATCAAAATTAAGCCAATTGCCGGATAATCCCGGCATTTACCTTTTTTACGGCGTGAACAATGCCTTGCTTTATGTTGGTAAAGCTACCTCGCTTAAACAGAGAGTAAAAAGCTATTGGCAAAAACCCAAGAATCCGAGACCTATTGAAGAGTTGATCTATCAAGTCATGGATATCAAATGGATTGAGACTGAATCGGTTCTGGAAGCGATTATCTTGGAGGCCAATTATATCAAAGAGTTCAACCCTAAATACAATGTCCTGGGCAAAGACGACAAAAGTTGGAACTATCTTTATCTGACTAAAGAAAATTTTCCAAAATTAAAATCTCTGCGTCAACATGAACTTAGTAAAATTGACAAAGGTAAAATCCGTGCGATTTTCGGACCTTATCCGGGACTCAACACCAAAGAAGCGATGACTGTATTGCGCAAAATGTTTTTTTGGTCAGACTGCGAACCAAACGCAAATAAACCTTGTTTTTATTATCAATTGGATCAATGTTTGGGTGTGTGCACCGGCGAAATTAGTGCAATAGAATACGAAGACCGAGTCATCAAACCTTTGACTTTGTTTTTGCTTGGCAAGAAAAAACAAGTTATCAAAGAGTTTGAAAAAAAAATGAAGCAATCGGCGGAAAAAGAAAATTTTGAAGAAGCGGCTCGCTTGCGCAACCAGCTTTATCAATTGCAAAAAATACAGGATATTACTCTCATCAACCGTAGTTTTTTTGAAGACGAAATATTTTTGGCAAAAGACGCCGGTAAAAAACTCAAAGAAAAATATTCACGGATTGAAGGGTATGATATTTCCAATCTTGGTAGTAGTGACCTGGTCGGCAGTATGGTGGTGTTTGAAAACGGGGAACCGAAAAAAAGCGCCTACCGCAAATTTAATATCAAAACCATAGAAGGCCAGAGTGATGTCGGGAGTTTAAAAGAAATTATTTCACGCCGTTTTAGTCGCGATGGTTGGACATATCCGGACCTATTGTTGATTGACGGAGGCAGGGGACAGGTAAATGCGGTGAAAAGTGTATTGGAAGAAAAGAAAATTGGTTTACCGGTTGTTGGTATTGCCAAAGGTCCGGCGCGTAAGAAAAACGAATTTATTTTGGGTGAAAAAAATCCCGAGTTTGTAGCTTGGGTATTTGGACACCAAGAATTGCTGATTCGTGTGCGTGATGAAGCTCATCGGTTTGCGATAAATTTCAATAGAAGTAAGAGAAAAATTAAATAAAAAAGCGACCCTTTGGGAAGGTCGCTGAGAAAACAGAGTTATTTGTTTATTGTCTTATCGAGTTTTTTTATAATCTTCACATATTCCTTCTGGTGTCCCACCTCCTTGATGATTGCTTTTAAAACTTTTCCCGTCGGATTTTCTTCAACCGGTGTTTCCGCAAGATACTGATATTCTTCGATTGTAACTTTCTTTCTTTTTTTATCTACTTCTTCGATGTCACAGAGAGGAATAGTGAATTTTGCTTCAGGAAATGCAACTAGGAAACTCTTGTCTTTTTTACAACAGAAATCGGTGAACGGATCTACTACCACAACAGCTCTTCCATTTCTAATTTTCCGGACCATTTTTCTTATTATTTCATCTTCGCCAACAGGACAGTCATTTTCATCAAAGGCATCGACCAAGTCGTAAGGTGCGGTAAGCATCGGCACGAGAGTCGCTTCTTTTTCGGTTTTTCCGATAATCATGTACAGGAGGGACAGGTATTTTTCATCAGCCGAACACAAATCGATACTCCCAAAGATTTCAGATATATCCACGGAACCAAATTCGCAACGTCCAAAAATCTGAGCGATAATTTCAACTACTGTAAATTTTTTCATCGTTATCTCCTTTTTAAAAATAAAATAAAAATTTGGCCCAATATGTGCGACAAGCACTCTGTTTTTAATTGTTAAAGAGCTAAACTCTATCAACCTTCAATAATATTTTATTAAAGATTAAATAAAGTTAGGGAGACGTGCTCCCTGTAATATCAGCGTTTTCGATAAAAAACCATAATTTCACCTCCACAGCAAGAACAACAAACCTCCAATTTCAATTTCTGAATTTTTTTCCTGATAGAAAATAGTAAGTCGGCTAATTCCCGGATGTTTTCCCGTTTCAGGTTCAGATGGCTACAGCTGTCGGTTCTAATTCCATAGGAACAAATATCAGAGTCTGGACCAAGAACACAAGGAAGCTTTTCTCTCAAAATAGACTGTTCTTTCTCGCTCAAATCCACAAAAACACGTGCATAACTTGCTGACATAATACACCTCCAAAAAAAGTTGAAAAACACGATAAAATTTTACAGTGTTTACTTTTTTGTCGGCTTTGTTTTAAAGAACTTAACTGCCGATACTAGCATAATATTTGCTTTTTGTCAATAGTCGCATATGCACGTTATTAACAGTATATATTTTTTCTCTAATTAAAGATTATAATTTGTATAATTTTAGTACTTATTTTGTCAATTTTTAATTGACAAAATAAGTAATATTTTTAATAAAGATAAAAAAATGATAAATTTCGGACATTTTTTGACTTGACTTTTTATGTTTTTTATACTATACTAATTTAAGTTAGTTTTAATTTATTTAATTTAAATTATTATGCCAGGAGAAAAAAAAGGTGATTATCTTCCGCCTCAAATAACCATTGAAGAATATCATAGGGCATTTGAAAAAGTAAGAAATTTAAAAAGTGATATAGCTTTTTATTTAAACCAAAGAGGTCTTTCTGAAGAAGAAAAAGAATTAGCAGTAAAAGAAATGAAGGAAGAATTAAAAAAAGCCGAAGCTATAGTTGCTGAGGGTGAAAAAATTCATGGGAAAATAGAGCTTTCAGAGAGTTCTCCATGGGACGAACCAGAAGATAGGGATGCTACTAGATAGTTTGGTTGTAAAATTAATTATTAAAAAAAGCGGCCTTTTCAGGTCGCTTTTTAAGAGCAAGCTTCTTTTCTTGAAGCTAAAATAATTAAGCCACAATCCTCATTTTCAGGAAGATTGATTTTTCCCGAAACCCTAAAGAACTCTTCCCATCCGCTCCATTCTTCAGGGTATGCTTTTTGAGGATTTATGGGCCACAAAAGGATTCTCTGACATTCTTGCCAGTAATCTTCTTTTGTTACAATGCGCTTGTCTCTGACCATCAAAATAAGTTTAGAAAAAGAAGGAAAATCGCGAATGTTTCTTTTTACAAGCATTCTATTCCATCCTCCCCAATCTGGTCCGCAGAACGATTCTGGATCCATGGGCCAGTCAGGATGATTTTTTGCTTCAAGAAAATAATCATCAGGAGTCTTGATTTCTGCGCATCTAAGCATAAGTGAAATCAGCCATTCAAATCTGTTTCTTTTCATTTTTTTTCTCCATAAAAACCTCCGTAAATTAAGCTTAAGATAAGTGATATAAAGAACATTTTATAATACTATATTTTTTATCTTTTGTCAACATTATAAAGAATTAGTTGTCAGAGAATCAAGTGCTTTTATAGTACTAGTATAAACACTATCTTTTATTAAGAAGCTATTGTCTGTTTGGTTATTTAAAAATGCATTTCTTTCATTTATTAATAATTCGATTTTTTCAAGATAAAAGGATACTTTTTCAGACATATTATTTACATCTCTTATTGCCAACCTGTGGAGATAAAATCGGAGCTGTTCTGACATTTCATTTAAAAAAATTGATACACAAGGATGTTTAAAAATTTCATTTTTTAAAACGTTGAGAAGTTCGTGTTTTACTTTATTTTTTGAAATTTTTTCTTCTTGTATAAATTTATAAACTAATTTTAAAAGAGAATCCATGTTTTCCTTGTCTATTCCTACAACTAAAGGTATCACATCCAAAGGTCCCGCGTGGTTTATTTTAGTGCTATCATAAAAATTTACCATAGCTTTTCTTTTGTTTGCCTCTGGAATAGAAAATTTTCCATAAGCATTAGTCTCGATTGTTTTATACAACACCCTTTTAATATTATTGTTAATTTTTTCAGTAAGAACATCACCTGTATTACTTGTAACATCTAAACCAAGGCCGTATCTTTTTCTAGGTTCTAGCTCTTTCATTTCCTTAACATCAACCAAAACGTCATCTATTTTATTATAGTAATCATCTATTTTAGCAGTTTTTAGACCGTCTAGCTGGAACCAAAGTTCACTAAATCTTGCTATTATTAGCTCCATAGCCTCGCTAACTATTTTACCTTTTTCATTGGTAGTTTCGTCCCTATCCAATTCTATAGCTTTTTCAGTGGCTTTTACATAGTCTGACCCAATAGCAAAAACGGCTTTTTGGTCATCGATTTTATAACCTTCTTTTAAATAATTAGATATTTCTTTTATTTCGTTTACGTTCATTTCAGGCGTTGATTCGGTTTCCGTTGTTGGTGTATAGAAAGCCGCTTCCCCTTTTTTTCTAATGATTATTTTTTTATTTTGTTGAGGTATGTTTTGATTTTTTTCTAACATATTTATTGTATTTTTATTTTTTTAAGCTATAATGATTATAACCTAAATAATTACAAAAAAGCAATTTTTATGAAAATTCATCGATTTTTTATTCAAGATTTATCGCTAAAAAAAGAGGAAAAAACCTTTGTTTTGACTGACAAAGAAGTCATTCATCAGGTTGTTAAGGTCTTGAAATTAAAACCCGGTGAACAGTTGGTGCTTTGCGACGGGCAAAATAGAGAAGTTGTCTGCATTTTGGAAAGCATCGATAAAAAAGAGTTAGTTTTGAAAGTAATAGAATACAAAGAATTACCTCAAAAAGACAGACAAACAATTATATATCTGGCGATTTTAAAACGTGAAAATTTTGAACTTGCAGTGCAAAAGGCTGCGGAAATCGGAATTGATAAATTAGTGCCGATAATTACCGATAGAACTATCAAAACAGGTTTGAATTTAGAAAGATTAAACAAAATAAGCAAAGAAGCGTGCGAACTTTCCGGTGGAGGAACTTTGATGTCTGTGGAGCCGGTGATAAAATTTTCCGAAAGTATAAAACAGGCGAAAGAAAACAAAGTGAATTTATTTTTCGCGCCCGGAGGAAAGGATTTTGTCCCAAATCAAACTATTGACAATAAAGCGCAAAAAGTGGGATTATTCATAGGACCGGAAGGCGGTTGGAGTGATGGAGAAATTCTTATTGCCAAAGAAAAAAGTTTTCAAATCGTTGGGATCGGAAAAAATGTTTTACGCGGTGAAACCGCAGCCGTAGTCGCTTCATTCCTAACTGTTAATTATTAATCTTTAAATCTTTTAATCTTTAAATCTTTTAATCTTTAAATCTTTTAATTTATACGTGTATGCAAATATTTTGGGTTATTTTGGTGATTTTGATTATCGCCAGCATTCGTCAAGTAGATCAATATGAACGCGGAGTTAAATTTATGCTTGGTAAATATACCAAGACAGTACAACCGGGTTGGCGTTTAGTTTTGCCGATAATTCAAGGAATGAAAAAAATAGATATCCGCGTCAAAGCCGTGGACGTGCCATTTCAAGAAGCTATCACTCGCGATAATGTTTCCGCTAAAATTAATGCGGTAATTTATTATAAAGTTATTGATGCGGCCAAAGCAGTGTTGGAAGTAGAAAATTTTTGGAATGCTACTTCTCAATTAGCTCAAACCACAATGAGAAATGTAGTAGGGGAATTGGAGCTCGATGAACTGTTGGCCAATCGTGAAGCCGCAGCCAAAAGAATTAAAGAAATTGTAGACAAAGCCACTGATCCTTGGGGTATCAAAGTTGAAAGTGTAGAACTCAAAGATATTATTTTGCCGGAAAATATGCAACGTGTGATTGCTCAGCAAGCCGAAGCTGAACGTGAAAAACGCGCGGTGATCATCAAATCAACAGGCGAAGTTATTGCAGCGGAAAATTTGGCCAAAGCCGCTCAAATGCTCAGTACCGCTCCGGGTGCACTACATTTGCGAACCCTAAGCACGATTTCTGATGTCTCTACCGATCAATCAAATACTATTTTGTTTGCCGTACCGCTGGAAGTATTGCGAGCTTTCGAAAAAGTCAGTGGAAATAATAAACCGACAGCTTAAGTTATTATTTAAAAAAACTGTCCCTATTAAACCTAGGGGCGGTTTTTTGTTTGCTTTTTTGATAAAAAGGTATTAAACTATCAGGGTTAAAATTTAATATTCATTTATGCGTAAAATATTTTTCGGCGTTATTTCTATCTTAGTCATCGCTGGTTTGGCTTGGTTTTTCTTTTGGCAAAAACAAATACCAGCCACTGCGCCCGGTGAACAGGTTAATGAAACCGCGGAAAAGGGCTGGATAGAAGTGATAAACAGGGGAGCGTATTTGGTAAATACGGATGGCACTCTCGGCTCTGAGCTCAAAACCGGAGATGAATTGACCGGCGGACAAACTTTGATGACTGACCAAACCGGTTTGGTAAATTTACACTTTTCCGATGGATCCGTGGTGCGCTTGGAAACGCAAACCAAAGTGGAATTAAAAGATTTCGCCTATTTTTCCGAAAGCCAAACTCTCAAAGTTAAAATATTTTTACAATCCGGGCGAGTGTGGTCACGAATAAAAGCTCTTATAACAACGCAGTCTTATTGGGAGGTAGAAACAACCAACGCTGTGGCGGCGGTTCGCGGAACTTCATTTGGTGTTGTATATGTCCCTGGACAAACCACAATTATTGGATCAGTACACTTGATAAATGTTAATGCTATTGATCCGCAAACGAAAAAAATGATTGAAAATAACACTGCTTTTGTAGGTGAAGAACAATATATCAAAATTAACGACCAAGATATCGTTGGTTTGAAAAATGGAGTAAAATTAACCACTAAAATCAGACCTTATACTCAAGCTATTATCAATGATGCTTGGGTAATAAAATCCAAAGCTCAAGATGAAAAAATAGAAGGTCAAACAGTTGCTCCGGTTGTTAATACCTCCTCTACCAAAGAAGAAATAGTTATTAGTTCTACCGAAAAAACCACAGAGGAGATTGTGGAAACCCTTGATTATTCCATTATCCAAAGAGGCAGTGGTAATACAACCGTAGTGACTCCTGAGGAAAAAACAGAAACACAAATTCAATCGGACGATCAAACAACAGCTGTTGTTGAAGAAGTTTTTTATTATAGTACAGACGATCCGACCAAAGGCGATTTGACAGATGATTCTCAAATAAATGATTATCCAGTTGGCGCGGCTCCAGATACTGCTGTTGATGATAGTAATCAAACTTCTAGTTCTAGCAGTGAAGATTACGTAGATCCAACTTACGCCAATGATTTACAAACTTTAAATTCAACAAGTAATGAAATTTTAGAGAAAAGCGCTATTACTACACTAACGCCGATAACCAATCTTCGTCCCGTCAATTTAATTCGTTAATTATGAAAAAATTTACCAACAAATTTTATTTTGCGATTAGCTTGATTGTTGGTTTGTTTTTTAGTTTTGGTGTATACAATGGATTTTTTTCCGGTTTGGATAATTTTATAAATGATTCTTTTTTTACCGCCAAAGCTAGGTCGCAAGAAATTTTGATTATTGGAATTGATAACGAAGCTTTGCAAAAATACGGTCAATGGCCATGGAACAGAGAAACACTGGCTTTGGCTTTACAAAAGATGAATGAAAATCCGCCCAAAGTTCTTGGAATAGATTTGATGTTGGCGGAAAATTCCCGTTTAGGAGAACAAGATGATAAAAAATTGAGTGAAGTGCTTAACAAAATAAATTATCCGGTGGTTTTGGCTACAGAAGCAAATAAAATTTTTTTGCAAAAAGAAAACAAAGTAGATTATTTACTTAAACCTTTAGAGATTTTTCAAAACTCCGCTCAAGTTAGTTTGGGCCATGCTAATATAATTCTGGATCCTGATAAAGTTGTCCGTTTGTATCCAACCAGGATTTATTCTGATGAAATTTTGGGAAAAACGGAAATTCGTTCTTTAGCTTATGAGACTGTGAAGAGAAGTGGATTATCAGTAAAGCAAGAAAACAATCTGGGTTTGCAAGAAAGAATATTTTATTTTGGCCCAGCACAAAGTACTAGACTAATCTCTTTTACGCGTATTTTTGAAGAAGAAGCTGATTTTTGGCAGGATAAAATAGTTTTTCTCGGAGTTACAGCCATGGATTTGCATGATTATCAGATAACTCCATTTAGTAAAAAACAGCCGATGTTCGGGGTAGAAATTCAAGCTAATGTCGCCAGTGCTTTATTGAACGGTGTTCGCTTGATTATTTTGCCAAAGATTCTTAACATCTTTTTGATTTTATTGACAGTATTTTTGGTTTCAATATTATTTTTTAAATTCAAAAAAATAATTTGGCCGGTATTTTTTTCTACAGGTTTGATAATTGTGGTTTATTTTCTGGCGATGACCTTATTTGATTTTGGTTTTATCCTACCTATCAGCAATTTGATTTTTGCAATTATTTTCTCCGCTATTGCTTTATTTGTTTATCGTTTTTTGATAGTGGAAAAAGAAAAAAGACAACTTCGTCATACTTTTTCTCGTTATGTTAGTAATGAAGTGGTGAATGAAATTATGAAAAACCCAGAAGCAATCGCTTTGGGCGGAGAAGAAAGAGAAGTCACAGTATTTTTTTCCGATATTCGCGGTTTTACTACGATTTCAGAAAGTATGAGTTCTCCTAAATTGGTTTCCGTATTAAATCGTTATTTTACTTTGATGACCGATGAAGTGATAAAAAATCGTGGTACCCTGGATAAATATATCGGAGATGCCATCATGGCTTTTTGGGGTGCGCCGTTAAGGGACGAAAATCAAGTGGATAATGCGCTCAACACTTCTTTGGCGATGATAAAAAAATTGAAAAAATTAAATGAAGAATTGGAAAAAGAAAGTTTACCGGAAATCAAAATCGGCATAGGCCTTTTTAACGGCAAAGCCACGGTTGGTAATATCGGGTCGTTGGAAAGATTGTCCTATACTGCTATGGGCGATACGGTGAATACGGCTTCGCGGCTGGAGGGTCTTAATAAAGAATATGGCACTCAAATCATAGTTGGGGAGAGTGTGATGAAAAAAGCTAAAGGAAAATATATTTTTAAATTTTTGGGTGCGGTGAAAGTGAAGGGTAAGAACGAAGAAGTGAATATTTATACGATTGAAGCAGAATAAGCAGGTAAGCCGGTAAGCAAGTAAGCTTATAAAAAATAATAAAAAACGACCCGTATAAAAGGGTCGTTTTTTAATTTGAGGTTTTTAGAAATTGAATTTTGAAGAATATTGGCCGATGATTGGTAAAGATTCCTCTTTCCCGTTTATAGCATTAACAATTCCAATTACCATCCAAACTAAACTAAATATTCCAGATAGTGATAAAATCATAAATCCGATAATGGCGGGTAAAACACTACCGATAACTTGTAAAATTATTGAAGCTATCAAAAGCACTAAACTTTGTTTAACATGAAATTTGGCAAAAGTATTTTTTTTCATGGTGTCATCGGCGAAATACCAGATGATACCGATGAATAGATAAGATAAAATAGCGCAAACTTTGCCATTGTCTACATCTGAATTTGTGTTTTGACCTTGAGATACAGATTCTTGGTTTGTGGCTGGCGATTCCGGTTTGTTATTTGGAATCTGATTGTTTTCTTCTTCCATAAAAATAGTTAATAAATTAATTATAACCATATTTAGTTTACCTTAAATTAAGAAAAATAGTCAAGTAAAAAACTTTTATTTTTTATCGCTTTATGTTAAAATAAATAAAATATAAAATTAATTATTGATAATATGCATGAAGAAATAAACAATAAAGTGGAGGTAATAAAAAAAGAAACAGCCAATTTACAAAAACAATTTCAAGAAAAAACCTACGGCTATATTATGGCGGCCCTGGGGCTGGTGGCCGGCTTGGCTTGGAATGAGGCTATCAAAGGCCTGATTGAGCACATTTATCCGGCTGGCAGATCCGGTCTTTGGTTGAAATTTGTTTATGCTGTGGCCGTGACCGTGTTTTTGGTTATATTTTCTCTTATTTTAGCCAAAATTTTTAGTAAAAAAGATTAGAACGATTCTCATCTTGACAAAAAACGTTTTTTTCGTTAGTATAACGCTACTTTATGGTAAGTCCTTATAAAGACAATCCACATTCTTGGCAAGAGATTTTGAAGGTTATCAGCCGATGTCCGGTTTGCGGTTCTGTTTACAATACACAAAAAGCCAAACTCTTTGCTCAAAAAGAAAAAGCCCAAATGGTGCATTTTTCTTGTGAAAATTGTTTGGGAAATTTTATTGCCATGGTTATGAATATGAATCATGGTCTGAGCACTATCGGACTGGTAACGGATTTGGATTTTGAAGATGCGCGAAAAAAAGTCGGTTTACCTGTGATTACACTGGATGAAGTCATTTCTTATCACAATGATATACAAAATAATAAAATAATAAATTTAAATTAATTGATCTTATGTTCAAACTTAACGCTGAAAAGAGAGAACAAAAAAGCACCAAAGTCAGAGCTGACGGAAAAATTCCGGCTGTGGTTTATGGCGCCGGTTTACAAACCGAAGTTATTTCTCTTCCTTTGAAAGAATTTACCAAAGTTTACCAGGAAGCCGGTGAAGCCAGTCTTATTGATTTGGTTTTGGACGGTAAGGATTTTGGAAAAGTCTTGATTTACGAAGTCGCCTATGAGCCGGTAAAAGGCAGGATTATCCATGTAGATTTGAAAAAAGTGGATATGAATAAATCTATAATTGCTACCGTAAAATTGAATTTCTTGGGTGAAGCCCCGGCTGTCAAAGAACTTGGTGGTACTTTGGTTCAAAACACCGAAGAAGTAGAAGTGGAATGTTTGCCAAAAGATTTGGTTTCTCATTTGGATGTTGATTTATCCGTATTGAAAACTTTTGATGATATTTTTAAAATGGCAAATTTGGTTTTACCTTCCGGTGTCAAAATAGTTGATTATAAAGAAGACCAAGTCATCGCCAAAGTTTTGGCGCCGATGACCGAGGAACAATTTAAAGCTATGGAAGAATCTTCTGCTGCGGTTGACTTGAGTCAGATAGAATCCGCCGGCAAAAAGAAAGAAGAAGGAGAGGAAGAAAAAGCCGAAGCCGCGGAAGAGAAAAAATAAAATTTATAATTATTTACAAGACCCGTTTATCAAAGCGGGTTTTGTGTTATAATAAAGGTTATGAAAAAAAGAGCTTATAAAATTTTGGATTTGGTTTTTATTTTTACCAGTTTAATATTGGCCGGATTTTTGTTTTGGCAGTTTCAGGGTAATAAAAGTTCTTGGGTGGTGAAAGAAAAATCAGTAGAAGAAAAAAACACAATATCTTTGCCATATATCGATAAGTTGACAGGTTTGCCTTCAAATCAAGAAGAAGATTTAGAGCCGATCGTTATGACAATAATGATTGATAATAATCCCGAATCTTATCCGCAAAGCGGTTTAAATGAAGCGAAAATTGTTTATGAGGCTCAAGTTGAAGGCGGGATGACCAGGTTTATGGCTATCTTTGCCAAACATCAGCAAGTGGAAAAAGTCGGACCGGTGCGTAGTGCCAGACCGGATTATTTTGATTGGGCTAAAGAATACGGATTGCCATTATATGTGCATTGTGGAGGTTCGCCGGCAGCACTGAGCTTGCTCAAAACCGAACGTGGCTTGATAAATTTTGACGAATTTTATCGCAGTTCCTATTTTTGGCGAGTCAATTCTCGTTATGCGCCTTATAATCTCTACACCTCATCTTCACTTTGGCAAAAAGCTTGGGAGGATTTCGGTAGAGAAGCGCCTGTTTGGCAAACTTTTTTATTCGGTCAAAACATTACCACCACTCCAGCTTCAAAAATAGAAGTTCCGTACACCAAAAATTTCAAAGTATCTTGGGAATATGAGCCGGAGAAAAAAGCTTATGAACGCTTTGTGAATAATAAAAAACATCTTGACGACCAAGAAGAAACGACTACCGCTTCTACATTGATAATTACCAAAAATAAAGTTAAAATTTTGGACGATGTTGGTCGTCGAGCAATCAGCAACATCGGCTCCGGGGAAGCGTATATTTTTGCCGATGGCAAAATGACAAAAGGAATTTGGAAAAAAGCCAAACCTGAATTTAGAACGCGATTTTATGATGAAAACGGCACAGAGTTGTCAGTGCCGCCCGGTAAAATTTGGTTTATGTCCGTACCAGAAGAAACAGAAGTTAAAATATTTTGATTTTTACCACCCGATCAAAATCGGATAAATCTTTCACAATCTCGATACTTGCTTCAGGCAAGTATTTTTGTATTAGAGGAAAAATTTCCGATGATTGCCTCGGATCAATTTCCAAAAATATCCAATATTCAATATCCAATATTTTTTTTATTTCTATTATTTGTTGTAAAAGTTTTTCGTATAATTCTAATCCATTTTTATCATCAGACACCAGTGCTGATTTTGGTTCTTGTTGAATTGACGGTTCGTTTTTCCACCACTCTTCTTTGAGGTAGGGGAGATTGGCGGTTATTATTAAAGATTCAAAGATTGCAAGATTGAAAGATTTAAAGATTGGCGAAAGTAGATCACCGTGAAGAAAATTTATTTTTACTTTGTGTTTTTTGGCATTCTTTCTTGCCACTTTTAAAGCGCCCTTGGAAATATCCGTCGCTATCGCAGTAATCTTTAAATCTTTTAATTTTTTTAATATGGTTATCGGTATACACCCTGTTCCCGTACCAATATCAATCATCAAGATATTGGATATTGAATATTGAATATTGGATATTTCTTTAATAGTTTCATCAACAAGAATTTCTGTATCGGGTCGTGGAATCAGTGTATATTTATTAACCAAAAAATCCAAACTGAAAAATTCCTTATGTCCCAAAATATACGCCATCGGAACATTCTGATTTAATTTTTTTAAATAATATTTATATTTCAAAAGCACCCAAAAATTTTTGTATTCCGGGTGAGCCAAAAGCCATTCTTTGCTTTTACCACTGGCTTTGGTTAGAAGTAATAATTCTTCGTTGTTATTAATTTTAAACATTTTATTCTTCATCTTCATCGGAAAAAGAAGCGGAAGAGATTCCTTCATAATCGGCTTTACGTAAGGACTCGATTATTGAAGTTAAATCTCCGTTTAAAATATTTCCAATATTGTTCCAACTTTGGTGTATTCGATGATCGGTAATTCTGTCTTGAGGAAAATTGTAAGTGCGAATTTTTTCACTACGATCCCCAGAACCGATTTGATTTTTACGTTTATCAGACATTTCTTTTTGTTGTTTTTCGCGTTCCAGTTCATAAAGACGCGCACGCAATACAGCCATGGCTTTTTCTCGATTGGCGGTTTGTGAACGTTCGTCTTGACACTGAACGACAGTGTTGGTCGGAATATGGACGATACGCACGGCACTGTAAGTAGTGTTGACACTCTGTCCGCCATGTCCGCCGGCGCAAAAAGTATCAATACGTAAATCTTTTTGCTCAATTTTAAATTCAGTTTCTTCGATTTCTGGCATGACAGCTACTGTAACAGTGGAAGTATGAACACGTCCGGCTTTTTCGGTTTCCGGTACGCGCTGTACACGATGGACACCCATTTCATATTTGAGATCTTTATAAACACTACCGCCTTCTACGGAAAAAATAACTTCTTTGAATCCTCCTATACCTATCATATTGGAGTCAATAAGAGATACTTTCCAGCCTTGGTTTTCCGCATATTTACTATACATTCGATAAAGTTCGGCGGCAAAAAGAGCGCTTTCATCTCCACCAGCCGCGGCGCGAATTTCCACAATTACATCTTTTTTGTCCATAGGGTCCTTGGGCCTAGTCAGTTCTTCCAACTCTCTGGTCAAATTTTCAGTTTTTTCTATAAGTTCCTGAATTTCTGTTTTAGCCATTTGTTTGAGTTCTTCATCTGTTTCTTTTTTTAAAACCTCTTTGGCTGATTGTAAATTTTTTTCGTATTTATTTAATTCATCTATTTTTTCTGCTACCGGTTTTAATTCGGTGTAATCTTGAGACACTTCTTTTAGCTTTTTTGGGTCATTAAGCACAGCTGGATCGGATAAATCGGCTTCCAATTTTAAAAATTTATTTTTAATTTCAATAAAATTATTTAGCATAAAAGTTGATTAGTATTTATTATTTATTATTTATTAAAAAAATAAACAATAATCAATAAACAATAATTTTTTTATTTTAAAATCAAAATAAAAAACAGACCGGAATCATAAGTACGCAGTCTGTTTTTGGTTGCTTTATCTAAGCTTCTTTTTTGGTTTTAGCTGTTTTCTTTTTAGCGACAGTCGCAGCCTTCTTCACTTTTTTGCCTTTACGGGCGGTTGCGGCGGCGGCTTTTTTGTCAAAACGTTCTTGGAATTTTTCTACGCGGCGAGCAGTGTCAACAAATTTTTGTTTGCCAGTATAAAAAGGATGGCATTGGTTGCACAATTCCACGCGAATTTCTTTCATCGTACTGCCGGTAACAAAAGTATTGCCACAAGCACAAGTGACTTGGCAGTCGTTATGAAATTCCGGATGTGTATCTTGCTTCATAAAATATTATAAATAATTTTGAATATTAGTGCGTTTATTTTAGCTAAGTTTGTTTTTTTTGTCAAGGGAGGGGTCTTGACAAGTCAGAAAATAGGTAAGTATTTTTCTCTTGACAAAGGCAAAATAATTAGTTATAGTATTTTCACACTTAAAATATTTTATCACTCACTCGTTTTTTGGCTAAATTTAGCCTTTTCCTCCCTTTGACCACTCAGAGGGTATGAACGAGGAGGTAGTAATAAGGAAAAAATATGTCAAAAATGCCAACTTTGTTGGAGATGCTCAAGGCCGGGGCACATTTCGGCCATCAAAAATCACGCTGGCACCCCAAAATGGAGCAATATCTTTTTGGTAGCCGCAACGGAGTCCATATCATTGATTTGGAAAAATCTTTGGTAGAAATGGAAAAAGCTTACGAATATGTAAAAGGTTTGGCGTCTAACGGCAAACTTATTTTATTTGTAGGCACCAAAAGACAGTCCAGAGAAATTATCAAGGAAGCCGCAGAAAGTTGCGGTATGCCTTATGCCACCGAACGCTGGGTCGGGGGGTTGCTTACCAATTTTGATGAAGTCAAAAAAAGAATCAAGAAATTTTTGCAAATGAAAGACGAGATTAAGACCGGTGAAGTGGAAAAATATACCAAAAAAGAACAGATTGAATTCAAAAAAGAATTGGAAAAAATGGAAGTTTATTTGAGTGGTTTGGTAAAATTGGAAAAAATTCCAGAAGCAGTTTATATCGCCGATATGCGTATTGAAAAAACCGCCATTGCCGAAGCTGAAAAAACAGGAGTAAAAATTGTCGGTGTTTGTGATAGTAATGTTAATCCGGAAAAAGCCGATTATATTATTCCTTGCAATGATGACGCGGTTAACGCGATTCGTATTTTGGCCAATTTGATGGCCGAAGCGGTTAATGAAGGTAAAAAAGAATGGGAAAAGAAAAAAGTTGAAGTAAAAGAAGAAAAATCTCCGGTTGCTATCAAAAAAACCGCACATCGAGTTGTTCGAAAAGAAGAATCAATATAAAAAGATAAATAAGCTTGTAAGCAGTAAAGCTTATAAGCAATAAAATTTAATTAAACATTTTAATATGAGTATAACTGCTAGTGATATCGCTAAACTGCGCGAACAAACAGGCGCGGGTATGATGGATTGTAAAAAAGCTATGGAAGAAGCCGCAGGTGATATGGAAGCAGCTGCCGAGATTTTACGTAAAAAAGGCGTGATTAAAGCCGCGAAACGTGAAAATAAAATTGCAGCTGAGGGTTTGACCGAAGTAAAAACAGTTGGAAATTTTGGTGTAGTTTTGGAAGTTAATTCCGAAACTGACTTTGTCGCCAAAAATGAAGAATTTAAGAAAATGGTTGATGAAATTGCCAATTTTTTACTTGATAAAAAACCGTCTTCTTTGGAAAATGCTTTGGCGGAAAAAATCGGAGATGTTGTTTTGAACGATTATATTGTTAACAAATCTGCAACTATCGGAGAAAAAATATCCTTACGTCGTTTTGAAATTTTGGAGAAAAAAGATAGCGATGTTTTTGGACCATATTTGCATATGGGTGGAAAAATCTCCGTACTTACTCTTTTGAACAATACTAACGACGAATCTTTGGCTCGTGATATTTCCATGCAAGTGGCGGCCGCTAATCCAAAATTTTTGAATCGTGAAATGGTTGATAGCGGGACACTTGATAAAGAAAGAGAGATTTATGCCGAACAATTACGCGCTCAAGGAAAACCGGAAAATATCATTGAAAACATTCTCAAAGGAAAAATGGATAAATTTTATAGTGAAGTTTGTTTGTTGGAACAACCTTTTATCAAAGATGAAGAAAAATCTGTTACTGCTTATTTGGCGGAAAAAGGCGCTGATATAAAAGTGGAAAAATTTGTTCGTTTTGAATTGGGCGAAGGATTGGCTAAAAAATCAAATGATTTTGCCGCGGAAGTAGCGGAGCAAATGAATAAATAAGTTTTTATGAAGAATAAAAAATCGCCTTTAAAGGCGATTTTTTTGTAAAATATTTTTTTCTGTTATAATATTTATATTATTATATTTTTTAATCTTATGTTAAAAAATCAAAACAATAAGAATAAAGTATATTTAAAGGCTATTGTGTATAAGGATTTAAAAGCGTTATATAAAATATATTGCGAACCCGAAATAAATAAATGGTTTGGCGGAAAAATAAGCTTTGAACAATATAAAAAAATTTTTAGAAAATTTAAAAAAAAGATGAAAAATGGAGAATCAGTACATCTTGCGGTTGTTTTGGAAAATAAAGAACAGCCAATAGGCGAAGTTAACCTCTACAGTATTAATCGTGAATATAAAAGTGCGGAATTTTTAATTATAATTAGTAAAAAATTTTGGAGACAAGGATATGGTTTGGAAGCATCGCATAAAATAATAGAACATGCTTTCAAAAAAATGAAATTAAGACGTTTAACATTAGAAATTAATAGTAAAAATATTGCATCTATAAAATTATGTAAGAAATTGGGTTTTACTATTGAAGGTATTAAAAAAGAAGCGATAAAGTTTGAAGGAAAATGGTGTGATGAGGTCATATTGGGAATTTTAAATAAATAAGTTTTTTAAAAACAGCCCCTATTTTATCCGGGGTTGTTTTTATTTTGTTTTTGCTTTAAAATAAAGGGACTTAAACTATAATTTTTTATGATCAAATTGACTATCAATACAAAGCGTTTGGGACCGGTTTTGGCACGCCATCCTTGGATTTTTTCCGGTGCTTTTAAACAAATCCCGGAGGGTTTGGATTGTGGTATGCCGGTAGCTATTTATGATGAAAATAATCGTTTTATTGCACAGGGTTACTTCAATTCTTATTCGCAAATCGCGGTTCGTCTTTGGGGTTTTGATGAAACAGAAATAGTTGATCAGAAGTTTTTTGACAATAGGATTAAAAATGCTTTGGAAATTCGCGAACAATTTGTACTCAGTAAAAATACCGATTCTTGTCGTTTGGTTTACGGTGAAAACGATTTTTTACCGGGTTTGATAGTTGATAAATATGCCGATTATTTATCTATACAATTTCATAATCGCGGAATTGAGTTTTGGAAAGAGCAGATAATTTCCGCTTTGGTGAAAATTATCAAACCAAAAGGTGTTTATGAACGTTCGGATATGAAAGCCCGTGGGATTGAGGGCGCCGAAAGTAAGAGTGGTTTACTATATGGCAAAGTACCGGAAAAAGTGGAAATAAAAGAAAACGGCTTGAAGTTTTGGGTGGATATTATGACTGGCCAAAAAACTGGTTTTTTCCTGGATCAGCGTGACAAAAGACTAGCTTTGCAAAAATATGTCAAAGATAAAAAAGTTTTGAATTGTTTTTCATACACCGGAGGATTTAGTGTTTATGCAGCCGTTGCCGGAGCAAAAAAAACAGTCAGTGTGGACGCCTCGCAAGGAGCTATTGAATTGGCAAAAGAAAATTTCAAATTAAATAAATTGGATTTAAAAAAAAACGAATTTGAAGTCGGTGATGTCAAGGAGTTTTTGGTTCGCAGTGAAGTCGTGATGGAAAAATTTGATGTTATCATTTTAGACCCCCCGGCTTTTATCAAAAATCGTCACAAAATAAAAGAGGGTTTGGTTGGTTATAAAAGGATAAACGAAGCGGCGATGAAAATTTTACCTCAGGGCGGTATTTTGGTGAGCGCTTCTTGCTCAGCCCATCTGAGTTTGAACGATTTTCGCCATATGTTAGCCAATTCTGCCGGTCGAGTAGGTAGAAATTTACAAATTTTGGAAACTTTTACTCATGGTCTTGATCATCCGGAACTGGCTTCTTATACAGAAGGGGAATATCTCAAAGTAATATTTGCGAAAGTGACTTAAAAATGGTATGATAATTTACGCTTAAAGCAAATAAATAAAGAAATTTAAGCTTAATTTATATGTCAGAACACAACCAATTTAATCCTGAGGCGGAAATGGAAAAAGAGTCTTATGAGTTGCTTCAAAAATACGGGGATTCAATACAAGATTTTTTGAAAGATTGGGCGGGAGGTAAAGAATTACCTGCAGTTACTTTTTCTACCAGAAATAAAGATGAGTTTGAAAAAGTATCCGATCAAAAACAAAATGTCATCATTCATTCTTTGAAATATGATGAAAAAGAAAATATGTTTAGTTTTAAAGTCGGTCAGGCCAGATTTTTTCTAAAAGGCGAGTCTGCAGATTTTATTAAACAAGGATATAAAAGTGAACAATAATATGGATAAAAAATTATTAAAACAATCATTTTTACATGTTTTTTTAGCAACTATATATATTTTTTGTGTTGCTGCCTTTTTTCAAGTCGCCGAGTTTCTCTTGGGCAAAGCGGATAATTTTTTCTCACCAGTCATCGCATTGATGTTACTCGTATTATCGGCTGCGATTATGGCTATTTTGTTTTTCGGTCGTCCGATACAATTGTACTTGGATAATCAAAAAAAAGAAGCACTAGCATTTTTAGGCTATACTGTATTTTGGTTTGCTGCGGCTTTTATTTTTTTCTTACTAATTTTATCAATAATTAATTTAAAATAATTTATTTTATGCGTATTGCAATCAACGGTTTTGGCCGTATCGGCCGCCATTCTTTCAAGGCTGGTTTTGGGAGGAAAAATTTTAATATCGTCGCTATCAATGATTTGACCGATACCAAGACTTTGGCACATCTGCTCAAATATGACACTGCTTATCCGACCTATGATAAAGAAATCGGTTATGATGAAAAAAATATTATTGTTGACGGAGTAAAGATTCCGGTTTTTGCGGAAAAAGATCCTTCCGCGCTACCCTGGAAAGATATGGAAATCGATGTTGTTTTGGAATGCACCGGACATTTTACCAAAAAAGACGGTGCCGAACTTCATATAAAAGCCGGAGCTAAAAAAGTAGTTATTTCCGCTCCCGGTAAAGGTGGAGATATCCCGACCTATGTACGTGGAGTTAATTGCGGCAAAGTAAAAGATGAAGAATCAAAGGTTATTAGTAATGCTTCTTGTACTACCAATTGTATTGCTCCGGTAATGGCGGTGCTTGAAGAAAATTTTGGAATTGAAAAAGCGATGATGAGTACAGTTCATGCCTATACTGCAGATCAAAATATTCAAGACGGACCGCACAAAGATCTTCGTCGCGCTCGCGCAGCCGCGGAAAGTATTGTGCCGACCACAACCGGTGCGGCCAAAGCTGTGGCAGAAACTATTCCGGCGGTAAAAGGTATTTTTGACGGTATTGCGCTTCGCGTGCCGGTGGTGACCGTTTCATTATCAGATATTACCGTAGTATTAAAAAAGAAAACCACCAAAGAAGAAATTAATGAGGCTTTTGTCAAAGCCAGTAAAACCGATAGATTTGAGGGTGTTCTTGACGCCACTTATGAAGAATTGGTCTCCGCTGATTTTATCGGAAATCCTTATTCTTCTATTGTTGATTTGAACTTGACCAATGTAGTAGGCGGAGATTTGGTAAAAATAGTAGCTTGGTATGACAATGAATACGGTTATGCTAGTCGATTGGTGGAAATGGCGGAATTGTTTGGTTCAAGTAAATAATATCAAATAAATTTTTTAAAACAATCCATATGAATTCTATTGAAAAGGGAGGTTCTTTTGTTCAAAAAGATAGTTCTGCAGATTCAGAGGTTATTTCGGATATAAATGAGATTATGGAAAGAATAAAAAAATCATGGGCGGAAGAAAATCTTCCGGCGATGATAGCCAGTCGAGAAAGAGATATTAAAGAAAGGATTGAACATCTTCAAGATGGTGAACAAAATCAGATATTATTAAATAATAAAAAGATTGTTGTTAAAAAAATAAACAAAGGACATGGATACGAGATAACAATAAAAGAAATATAAAAATATGAATAGAATTTTTTCTACCGAAACGGTAAATAAAGTGGGGGAGGAAGTATTGTTAAAAGGATGGATTAACGCCCGTCGTGATATGGGTAAGATTGCGTTTTTTGATTTGCGTGACAAAGACGGTATTTTGCAAGTTGTCGGTGTTCCTTCCGAATTAGATGAAAAATCCAACGAAGAACTCAAAAAAATTCGTTTGGAAGATTTGATTGAGTTGCGTGGTGTTGTCCAAGCTCGTGGGGCTAAACAGATAAATCCGGATATGCCAACCGGTACGGTGGAGATTTTAGCCAAAGAAATCAAAGTTATCAACGAAACAGTTGCACTACCTTTTGAAGTTAGCGGGGATACCAGAGAATTTTCTGAACCGCTTCGCATGAAATATCGCTATTTGGATTTGCGTAGCGAAAGAATGAAAAAAAACTTGATCAATCGTCATAAAATAAATTTATTTTTGCGTAATTATTTTTCGGGTAAGGGATTTACAGAAATAGAAACACCGTATTTGACCAAAGGCACACCCGAGGGTGCGCGAGAATTTTTGGTTCCCTCTCGTCTTTTTAAAGGTGAATTTTACGTTTTACCGCAATCTCCGCAACAATTCAAACAGCTTTTGATGGTTGCCGGATTGGAGAGGTATTTTCAGATAGTTCGTTGTTTTCGTGATGAGGATCAACGTGGTGACAGACAGCCAGAGTTTACTCAATTTGATTTGGAAATGTCTTTTACTGATCAAGAAGAAATTCTAAATTTAATGGAAGAGGCGATGATAAAATTAGTGGAAGAACAATACGGAGAAAAAAATATAATGCAAAAACCTTTTCCTCGTTTGACTTATAAAGAGGCGATGGAAAAATATGGCAACGATAAACCAGATTTAAGAAAAGATAAAAACGACAAAAACGAGCTTGCTTTTGCCTGGGTTGTTGATTTTCCAATGTTTGAAAAAAGCGAAGAAGAACAAAAGCTGGTAGCTGTGCACCACCCCTTTACTCGTCCGCAAAATGAAGATTTGGAAATTTTGGAAAAAGACCCCCTAAAGGCCAGAGCTATAGCTTATGATTTGGTCCTCAACGGCTTTGAAGTCGGTGGCGGTAGCATGAGAATACACGAACGTGACTTGCAAAATAAAATTTTTGAAATACTAGGTTTGAACAAAGAAGAGATAGAATCTCGTTTCGGACATATTTTGGAAGCTTTTACTTTTTCTCCGCCACCGCACGGTGGTTTGGCTTTGGGTCTGGATAGATTAGTAATGTTGCTTCAAGGAGAAGAAAATATTCGCGAAGTCATGGCTTTTCCAAAAACTAGTGATGCTCGCGACTTGATGATGGGTGCGCCATCAACACTGCCTTCCAAATCTTTGGAAGAGGTAAATATAAAATTAAAATAATGAAAGAAGTAATTCTTGAAAAATTTACCGGTCCGCTTGATTTACTCTTGGGTTTGATCGAAGAAGAAAAAATGGAGATTAGTGAAATATCCATTTCTCAAGTTACCGAACAATTTTTTAATTATTTGAATAAATTGGAAGAAAAATGTCCGGAAGAATTGGCGGATTTTTTGGTAGTGGCTACACGTTTAGTTTATCTCAAATCAAAAACACTATTGCCTTATTTGATGCCCGAAGAAGATGAAGGTCCGAATTTGGCCGATCAATTGCGTTTGTATAAAATGTTTTTGGAAGCCAGTGGTAAAATAAATAAAATGTGGAATGAAGAAAAACAGGCTTATGGTCGCTTTGAACCACCATTAATTCCCAAAGATTTTGTTTTACCTCAAAATGCCGGTCTGGAAGATTTGAAAACAGCTTATTTACAATTGCTCAAAAGATTGAAACCGGTAGATCCGTTGCCTCAAATCAAAATAGACAGATCTATTTCGGTTAAACGCCAAATTGATAGTATTTATAATTTATTGAAATCCACCAAAAAAGTCAGTTTTTCGGAAATAGTCAAAACCGCCGGCTCCCGCACCGAAGTTATTGTAAATTTTTTAGCTATTTTGGAATTGTTAAAAGCGGAAAAAATTTTTATTACTCAAAATAACAGTTTTGAAGATATAGAAATAAACAAAATATAATATGTCCATAATTTCTCAAATCGAATCTATTTTATTCGTAGCCGGTAAACCATTAAACGCCAAAAAAATCGCCAAAGTTTTAAACTGCGATGAAAAAGAAGCGCAAAATGCTTTGGAAAATTTGATTAATAAATATAATACACCCGAATCAGGAGTGGTGATTATCAATAATAACGGCGATTGTCAGATGGTGAGTAATGCAGAAAATAAAGAAGCGGCGGAAAAATTTGTTAAAGCGGAAATCGGCGGAGAGTTGACCAGGCCACAACTGGAAACACTGACAGTGATTTCTTATCGTGGACCACTCACTAAACCGGAAATCGAACAAATCAGAGGAGTTAATTGCAGTTTGATTTTACGCAACCTCTTGATACGAGGTTTGGTCAAAGAACACGCAGACCCCACCGGACTTTTACCAAAATACGAGGTTACAGTAGAATATTTGCGACACTTGGGAATAAACGATATTAGAGATTTGCCTGATTTTGAAATGTTACACAATCATGAGTATATGTTGAAAGCCCTATCCAACGAAGAAACCGAACGTGCTTAATACAACGTGTAGCGTTGTAAAAAATAAAGATACAAAATCGTGATAAAAATACCACAAAAATTTATAGACTTCTTTTTTTCTTTTGGTCTGATGTTTATCGGTCTTTTTTTATTGTTTATTTTTTCTGTTACAATAGAAAATAATATAGAAAAAAAATTATTTCCCGCTTCTGATATTAGAAAAGAAACAAATTTTTTAGAAAAATCCCTGGATAAATTTCCTCTTAGTAAGCCGGCTTGGCCTTTGGTTAAAAACGAACTTTTGTTTACCGGCACTAGTACGGCAGCTTCAATTTTGATTGTTGATGTACAAAGTGATAAACAACTTTTTGAAAAAAACAGTCAGAATGTTCGGTCTTTGGCCAGTATTACCAAACTGATGACGATGATGGTGTTACTGGATTTGCCGATAGATTGGAATTCTTCTACTCTGATTTTGGATGCAGATTGTGATTCTTCTTCTCACCAGTTAAAACCGGGAGATAATTTAAAACTAAGCGATCTTTGGAATGTGGCTTTGGTAAGTTCTGCCAACAGTGCTATAAAAGCTTTAGTTAGAAACAGTGGCGTAACCCCAGAAAAATTTGTAGAAATGATGAATAACAAAGCCAAAGAATTGAACCTAAGTTCTTTGTTTTTTACTGAACCGACTGGTTTGGGATCGGGTAATGTCGGTAATGCCAAAGATGTGGCGGGGTTGCTTAAAGAAGCTCTAAAATCGGAAAAAATATTGAAAAGTCTGCAAATCGGACAATACACCACCAAGCCGCTCAATAATGAAAAACCGCGACAAGTATATAGCACCAATTGGCTTTTGACCAAATGGATGCCAAATGAATTTCCAATGGATAAAATTGTCGGTAAAACAGGTTTTATTTATGATTCCGGTTATAATTTTGTTGTACGCTTGGCAGATAAAAAAGACCACCAAATTATTGTGGTAGTTTTGGGAGCGCAAAATAGTGAGGCTAGGTTTTCTGAAGCCCGCGATCTGGCGGATTGGATTTTTGACAACTATCTTTGGCCGGATGAAGAAGGCTACGTTGAATTGATTAGATAACTTTGGTCTAGTTTGTTTATTTGTGGTATACTTTTAAAAAGCCTGATTTAATATTGAATACTGGATATTGAATATTGTTTTTTAAGAAAAGTAATATCCAATATTTAATATTCAATATTTTTGTCTATGCAAATCAAAACTCTCAAATCAATCAAAAATTTCAAAGGCAAGCGCGTTTTGGTCCGCGCCGATTTTAACGTTCCTATCAAAAACGGGAAAATCAAAGAACTGTATAAAATAGAAAAAAGTTTACCCACAATAAATTTTTTGATTAACAAAGGTGCTAAAGTTATTTTATTAAGTCACTTGGGTCGTCCGGATGGGGTGGATAAAAATCTGAGCTTGAAACCGGTAGCCAAAGCATTGTCAGAAATTTTGAAAAAAGAAGTTAAAATTAGCGATTTTAATAAGATCAAAAAAACCCCGGAAAATTATTGGTCGGAAGCGCAAAATTTGACTGCTAAGCTGGAAAACGGCGAAGTGCTGGTTTTGGAAAATGTCCGCTTTGTCAAAGGCGAAGAAAAAAACGATAAAGTTGTCGCAAAAAAGTTTGCCGCTCTGGGAGACATTTTTGTTTTGGATGGTTTTGCCGTTGCTCATCGTGACGCAGCGACTGTTACCGGTATTGCCAAACATTTGTCGTCTGTGGCCGGTTTACTGATGGAAGAGGAAGTTTCGGGCTTGGAACGAATTATAAAAAAACCCAAAAAACCCTTCGTGGTTGTGTTGGGTGGGGCAAAGATGGAAACCAAAATACCTCTTTTGAAACAATTTGGCAGTTCTGCGCATTATATCTTGGTAGGGGGAGGAATAGCCAATACGTATTACTTTGCCAAGGGCGCCCAAATTGGCAATTCGCTTTTTGACAAAGATCATAAAAAGGAAGCTCTTTTTTATGGTAAAAAGAAAAATGTTATCATGCCACTTGATTTTATAGTTGGCACAAATAAGGGAGAAAAATGCAGTATTGTAGATACTGATAAAAAAATTATACTTAAAAAAACAGAAGCCATTTTTGATATTGGTCCTAAGACCGTCAGTCATTTTGCACAAATTATCAAAAAAGCCAAAACGCTTGTCTGGAATGGTGCTATGGGATATTTTGAACAACATCCTTATGAATATGGTACCTATGCGATGGCTCGTTTATTTGCCGCCAAATCCAAAGGCCCGGCTTTCGGAGTTTGTGGCGGGGGAGAAACTGTAGAAGTTTTGAAAAAACTTGAATTAATGGATGATATAGATTTGGTCAGCACCGGCGGGGGAGCGATGTTGGAATACCTTAGCGGTAAAAAATTACCCGGAGTTAAAATCGTAACTAAATAAGTAATTTTAAAAATATGTTTCAAAAAGATATAAGTCTCAAGACCGGCTTTATAATTTTGGGAGTTATAACTACCGTTTGTATCGCAGGTAGTCTCGTTTTGTTATACACAACAAAATTTAGACCGGTTGATGAAAAAATAACCGAAGAAAATAAAAAAACAAAACAGATAGAACAAACGGAAAATACTAAAATATCTGAAAAAGCCGAGATTAAAAAATTCGCTTCAGCGGAAGAATTCAAACAATATTTGACCAAACAACAAGAAAATCAAAGTTATTATGGCGGAATTAGTTTTGGTTCAAGAAATGAGAGTTTTATGCCAACGGCCGCTATGGATATGGGCGGAGCATCAGATGCTTTGGGTTTGAGTGAAAAAACAGGATTGTCTTCTTCAGAAAGCAGTCAGTCCGCCGGGCGTTTTTCAGAAACAAATGTGCAGGTTGCGGGCATTGATGAACCGGATATTGTAAAAACCGATGGAAAAGAAATATTTTTTTCAAAAGAAGGTTCCTATGCCTATAACAATGTTTGGGATGCAGATGCCGGTTTTTATCGTGATATGTCGTATAGAGTTTCTGGCGGCACTTTTTTAGTAAACGCTTTTCCTTTGAATAATCTAAAAAATGATTCTAAAATTAATAAGAATGGAGACCTACTTTTGACCAACAATACTTTGATAGTTTTTTCCTATCCGGAAGAAAAATATTGGGATTGGCGTGGTTATAGTTTGATAACCGCCTATGACGTTTCTGATAAGACAAATCCCAAAGAAAAGTGGCAAGCCAAACTATCAGAGGATGAACAATTTAAAGACGCCAGGTTGTTGAATGGTAAAATATATCTCATTACCAATAATTATGTTTCACGTAACACTCCTTGTCCAATCAAGCCGTTAACTGTCGGTCAAGAAGAAGTAATAATAAATTGTACCGATATTTATTATCCTACAGTTTCTGATTCATCAGACACAGTGTTCAATTTTGTAGTTTTGGATACTGCGACAGGTAAAGTTGAAAAGAAAACTTCTTTTGTTGGTTCTTCGAGTGATTCTGTTTTTTATATGTCAGAGAACGCTATGTATTTGACTTATAGAATACCTCTTGATTATTTTGAAATGGCCTTTGATTTTATCATGGAAAATAAAGATTTGGCACCGACTTGGTTGATTGAAAAATTGGAAAAAGTTCGCGGATATGACCTGAGTCAATCTGCCAAAACAACCGAGCTTAGTTATTTGGCTACAAAATTTATGGAATCTTTATCCAAAGACGAAGCTTTAACTTTTGAGAACGAAGTTGGTAATAGAGCGGAAAAGTATTATTTGAAAAATCGTCGTGAATTTGATAAGACCGGTATAGTTAAAATAGGTTTAAAAGATTTTGTAGCAAAAACCGGTGTGGTGGCCGGACATCCGTTAAATCAATTTTCCATGGACGAATATAAAGGAAGTTTGAGGATAGCGACAA
Source organism: uncultured bacterium (assembly GCA_937903605.1). Taxonomy (GTDB): domain Bacteria; phylum Patescibacteriota; class Patescibacteriia; order Magasanikbacterales; family GWA2-37-8; genus JAKLGL01. Next base: position 90,848 of record CALCZC010000007.1, on the reverse strand, counting down.
CCATCGGAGAACAATGGTTTGCCGGTTTTAGAAACAGCACCAAAACCGTCAGTGATGTTTATGTTTTGGATGAAAATTTGAAAGTCCAAGGATCTGTAAAAGATTTAGGCGAAACAGAAAGAATTTATTCAGTTCGTTTTGTAGAAGACAGGGGATATGTAGTAACCTTTCGCGAAACTGATCCTTTTTATGTGTTAAATTTGGCTGACCCCAGGAACCCGGCTTTAAAGGGAGAATTGAAGATTCCAGGATATTCATCTTATTTACATCCGCTTGGTAATCACAAAGTTTTGGGTATAGGTCGTGAAGACAGTAAAGTTAAAATTTCTATTTTTGATGCCAGTAGTCCTGAAAATCCCACAGAAGTTTCCAAATATACGTTAAACGAATATTGGTCGGAAGCTCTAAATAACCACCGTGCTTTCTTGCAAGATGATAAACATAAAATATTCTTTATCCCGGCTTCAAAAGGTGGTTATGTCTTTAGCTACGAAAACAATAATTTGGTTCTAAAAAAGTCTCTTAGTGCGACAAATGTGAAAAGAGCTATATACTTGGAAGATTATCTTTATATTATCAGCGATGAAAAGATTACGGTATATGACGAGAAAAATTGGGAAAAAGTTGGAGAAGTGGAGTTTTTGAAAGAGTCTAAATAAAGATTATTACCCGAACCTTGATGACAAAAAAATAAAATAGTGTTATAATTAAAACATAAATAATTTATTTAATTTATTTTTCTTTTTGTCGCCCGATAAAAAGAAAATAGGAGGTTTTATGCCTATTAACCCAAAGATTACGACACCGGTCGCGCTTGCAATCAAAAAAGCCGGCTGCGGAGCGGATTGTTCGTATTCCTGCAAATCTTGCGGGTATGTATATGGTAAAAAAATCATTATGATTTTTTTGGCCGTCTTTTTACTTTACGGTATTTTTTATGTTGGAGCGCTTAGTCGCAACACCTTTAAATCTTATCAATTTATCGGTAAAGCTCCGCAAAATGAACGTAGTATTTCTATCAATGGTTATGGTAAAGTTACCGGTCGCAACGATATCGCCGTGACCACTATCGGTTTTAGTAATACCGACAAAGAAGTCAGTATTGCCCAAAGTGAAAATAAAAAAGTAATGGACAAAGTAATGGCCGATTTAAATCAGCTGGGTATCGAAGACAAAGATTTACAAAGTAATTACATGATTTATCCTGAATATAATTATACTCAAGATAAAGGCTCTGTACTAAAAGGTTATAAAGTGACTCATAATATTACCGTTAAAATTCGCGATTTATCCAAAGTAAATGAAGTTTTAAATTTAGCCGGTAAATATGGCGCTAATGAAGTAAGTGGTTTGAACTTTACCATTGATGATCCTGAAAATCTCAAGAAAGAAGCCAGAGAAAAAGCTTTGAGCGATGCTAAAGAAAAAGCTCAAATTTTAGCCAATAATTTAGGATTAAAATTGGGTAGTGTAATGTATTATAGCGAATACGAAGCAACCAATGATGCCTATTATTCTCGCAGTTTCATGGGAGCTGAAGGCGGTGGAATCGGTGGTGGCTACGCACCGGAAGTTACTGCTGGTGGTAGTAAAGATGTGGTTATGAATGTAAATGTAACTTACGAAATAGTGAGATAAAAAAATTAAAAATAAAAAAGATCTCCGTAAAAAGCGGAGGTCTTTTATTTTGGTAAAAATGTGGTATAATTGATAGGTTAATATTGAGTATTAAATATTGAATATTTTTGTAAGCAAAGCTTGAAAATTCGTCAGACTTCATAAAAAATAAAATACATTTTATTTCTTTATTCATACCTAGAAATTATGAAAATTAAAAAAATTATAGCTAGAGAAATCTTGGATTCTCGCGGCAACCCAACTGTGGAAACCAAAGTTATTTTACAAAACGGTTTAGAAGCTGTGGCAGCGGTTCCATCCGGTGCTTCTACAGGTACTCGGGAGGCTTTGGAACTGCGTGATGGTGGTAAACGATACGCAGGTAAGGGTGTTCTCAAGGCTGTAAAAAACGTTAATGAAAAAATTGCCAAAGCGGTTGTCGGAATGGAAATTGATAAAATTCAAGAAATAGATGCCAAGATGATTAAGCTTGATGGAACCAAAAACAAAAGTCGTCTTGGGGCCAACGCTATTTTGTCGGTTTCTTTGGCTTGCGCTAGGGCCGGAGCTTTAAATGCCAAAATGCCGCTTTATAAATATTTGCGTAAAATATACAAAATTACAGAGCAAAATTTTATTATGCCTCAGCCGATAATGAATATAATCAACGGCGGAGCCCACGCGGACAGCGGTTTGTCTATTCAAGAATTTATGATCGGGCCGAAGAATAAAAGATTTAGCGAGACTGTCAGAATGGGTGCGGAAATATTCCATACATTGAAGAAAATACTCAAAGAAAAAAAATATGTTACTTCGGTAGGAGATGAAGGCGGATTTGCTCCGCAGTTGCCAAATAATGAAGCGGCTTTAAAAATAATTTTGGAAGCTGTCAAAAAATCCGGATACAAACCGGGGGAGGATGTTTATTTGGGTATGGATGTGGCCGCTTCGGAATTTTTTGAAAATGATAAATATTATTTTGAAAAAGGCAAAACCTTAAATTCCGACCAAATGATAAAAGTTTATGAAACTTGGATTAGAAAATATCCGGCTTTAAGATTGATAGAAGACGGTTTGAGCGAAAAAGATTGGCAAGGTTGGAAAGTTTTAACCGTTAAATTTGACGAAAAAATGGCTTTGGTCGGAGATGATATTTTTGTCACCAATCCGGAAATTTTCTCCGAAGGTATCAGACAAGGAGTGGCCAACAGTATTTTGATAAAAGTTAATCAAATTGGAACTCTTTCCGAAACCATGAAAACAATACAAATGGCCAAAGACGCCGGTTATAAAACGATAATTTCCCATCGCAGCGGCGAGACTGCGGATACTTTCATAGCGGATTTGGCAGTAGCGGTAAACGCCAACGGAATAAAGACCGGGTCATTATCGCGTTCGGAAAGGGTTGAAAAATATAACAGATTGATGGAGATAGAGAGTGAGTTAAAAAATTTGAAGAAGTATGCAAAAGAATAATAAAAATTCGGTAATGTTGGTTATAATGGATGGATGGGGAATTGCCGAATTAAAAAACAAAGGAAATCCGGTGACGCCTGAGAATGCCCCGAATTATTTTCGTTGGTTAAAAGATTATCCAAATACAAAACTTGAAGCTAGTGGAGAAGCTGTGGGTCTTTTTAAAAATGAAGACGGGAACAGTGAAGCCGGACACATGAATTTGGGTGCCGGTCGAGTAGTAAAACAAGACGCGGTCTATATCAGTGACGCTATTGATGACGGTACCTTTTTCAAAAATCCGGCTTTTGACCAAGTCCTACATCATGTCAGAAAATATAATACTGCTGTTCACCTTGTCGGTTTACTTTCCAATCATAACAGCGCTCATTCTTGTCCCGAACATTTATATGCATTGCTTGATTATTTTCATCAAGAAAAAATTCAAAAAGTTTATTTACACCTTTTTACTGATGGGCGCGATTCTGGACAACATAACGCCCCTCAACACCTAAAACTTTTGAAAGAAAGATTTCATGGAAATGAAAAAATTGCCACTATTCTCGGTCGTTTTTATGGCATGGATAGAGGTAAAAATTGGGAGAGAATCAAAAAGGCCTACGATGCTTTGGTAGAATGTCGAAGTTGTCGAACAGCAAATTCACCTACAGATGCACTGACCCAGGCTTATAATTCCGGAGAAACCGACGAATTTATTAAACCGACCGTGATTTTAGAAAAAGGTAAACCCATTGCCAAAATTAATGATAATGATGCCATCTTCTTTTTTAATTTGAGAAGTGATAGGGCGCGACAACTGACTAAAGCTTTCGTCCAACCTGATTTTGAAAAAATAAACCCCAACGCTTTTCGTCGTACCAGAATTCCCAAAAATATTCGTTTTGTGGCTATGTCTGATTTTGGGCCGGATCTACCAGGAGTTTTGACCGCTTTTCCGTCTCGCGATGTGATAAATAGTTTACCGCAGGTTTTGTGTCCGCTCAAACAACTATATATTTCCGAGACTGAAAAATATGCTCATGTTACTTATTTTTTTAATGGCGGTTATGCCAGACATTTTTGTGATGAACGTTGGATCAAAATAGAAAGTAAGGTAGTGGATAATTATGCCACTTGTCCTCAAATGAGCTCCAAAGAAATGACCGACGTTATAATCAAAGAAATAGAAAAAAAAGAATATAATTTTATTTGTGTCAATTATCCCAATCCAGACATGGTGGCCCATACTGGGGATTTACAGGCTGGAATTTTGGCGGTTAAAAATATTGACGAAGAAGTAAACAGATTATTAAAAGCGGCGGAAAAAAATAAAATAACTGTTTTGATCACCGCCGATCACGGTAATGTGGAAGAAATGATAAATATCAAAACCGGAGAAATTGATACAGAGCATTCCAACAATCCCGTACCATTTATCATTGCCGGAAAAGAATATTATAAAAAGAAAAAAAGATTATCAAAAGGTAAATTGGCTGATGTTGCTCCAACAATTTTGAAATTGATGGGTCTCAAAAAACCCAAAGAAATGACAGGAAAAAGTCTGTTATAAATTTTGAATTTTGAATTTTAAATTTTCTATGTATAAATATCGACCAGTAGTATTAGTGATATTAGACGGCTGGGGAGTGGCGCCGAAGGGTCCGGGTAATGCTATTGCTTTGGCCAAAACTCCAACTCTAGATCAACTTTGCAAATCATATCCCGTTTCTACTTTACAAGCCTCCGGCACGGATGTTGGTTTGAGTTTTGGTGAAATGGGAAATTCCGAGGTTGGACATTTAAATATTGGAGCTGGTCGAGTTTATTATCAAACTTTGCCGCGTATTGATAATGAGATAGAGAGCGGCAGGTTTTTTCAAAATCCGGTTTTTTTACAAGCGATAGAACATGTGAAAAAACATAATTCAAAACTGCATTTGATGGGGCTCATTGGCGGTAAAACCCATAGTAGTCCGGATCATTTATATGCTCTTTTGAAAATGGCAAAAGAAAACGGCTTGAAAAATAATGTCTTTATTCAAACTTTTTTGGACGGGCGAGATTCTATCTATAATTCCGGCAAGGTTTTTACACAACAATTGCAAGAAAAAATAAAAGAATTTAAAATAGGTAAAATCGCCAGTTTGAGCGGTCGCTATTATGCTATGGATAGAGATAATCAATGGGATAGAACTGAAAAAACTTATAAGATGCTGGTTGAGGGTGTGGCCCAAAGGAAAAACAAAGATCCGCTTGAAGCAATTGAATCTTCTTATGTTGAAAAAAATTACGATGAAGAATTTATTCCTACTTTGATTACAGAAAAAGAAAAACCAGTAGCGTTGATAGAAGATAACGATGCAGTCATTTTTTATAATTTTCGTCCTGACCGAGCCAGACAATTGACCAAAGCTTTTGTTCTGCCGAGTTTTGATAAATTTCCCAGAAAAAAAATAAATAATTTGTTTTTTGCGACCATGACCGAATATGAAAAAGAACTACCAGTAGAAATAGCTTATAAACCGATAGTATTGCGTAATGTCTTGGCGGAAGTGGTCAGTCGAGCTGGTCTAAAACAATATCATATTGCAGAAACAACAAAATATGCTCACATCACCTTTTTTCTAAACGGAATGGTGGAAGAACCCTATCCTGGGGAAGATAGGTTTATCGCTCCGTCTCCCAAAGTTTCTTCGTTTGAGGATGTACCGGAAATGGCGGCTTATGAAATTACTAAAAAGATTTTAGAAGTGATAGATGAAGGAAAACATGATTTTATTGCGGTAAATTTTGCCAATGGCGATATGGTTGGACATACCGGTAATTTGGAAGCCACCATAAAAGCCGTGGAAACCATTGATAAATGTCTAGGTAGTATCGTAGATAAAATTTTATTGAAAAACGGAGTTTTGGTGATGACTGCCGATCATGGTAACGCCGAGGAAGTTTTTAATTTGCAAACCGGCGGGATGGACAAAGAACATTCTACCAATCCGGTGCCGCTTTACATAGTCAGTAATGATTTCTTGGGTCAAGCCGGTCCGGCCGGAGATCCGCCGGAAGGGGATTTAAGTCTGCTTTCACCGGTTGGCATGCTGGCTGATGTAGCGCCGACAGTGCTGGCTTTGTTGGGATTGTCGCAACCGGAAGAGATGAATGGGAGAAGTCTGATATAAGTTAAAAGTGAAAAGTTAAAAGTAGAAAGTATCGGATTAAAATATTAATAATAAAAAAAATTCACTCTCGGGTGAATTTTTTGACTTATAACTTTACAACTTTTAACTTTCAACTTTTTACTGTTTATCTCATTTTTATTTTCAACTCGCTTATCACTTCTTCCTCCGCCTGTTTTAAATTTTTGTTTGTTATTTTGAAAATCGCTTGTTTACGATTGCCAACAGGAGAAAATTTATTTAACAAATGCATGGCGTCAAATTCTTTTTCCGCATTTAAAATCCCCTGAATGCTTTTATTTTTTGTTTCATAAAGCAAGAGTACGGCTTTGGCCTCGGGAGAGTTGCCGATAAGCTCATTAATAATATCTTTGAGTTCTTCTTCTTGCGCACCGGTTTTGGCAAAATCTTCCGAAGTTATGGTTGTCCAAAAAAGACCGGCATTAATATCATTTTGTAAATTAGTCAGAGCTTTACCCCAGAGCTTCAAAACCGCTATGGTTTTGGTGCGATAAAGATTTTGAACTATGAGCTCGCGATCAGCTCCCAAATTCATCAATTTACTGGCCAGATTGAGAGTATGCGGGGTGACATTTTGAGTTTTGAAACTTTTGGTTTGAGAAATCATCCCTGTGAGCAAAGCGGTGGCAATATCTTTGTCTATCAAAGGTTCGTTTATTTTTGTCAAAGTGGTAAAAATAAGTTCGCAATTGGAAGTGGCGGTAACTTCGTTGAAATTTAATTGGCCGAAATTTTCATTTCCCGCATGATAATCAAAATTAACTATCGGAGTGCGATAAAATAGATCGGTGTTGTTGAAAAAAACAGAACCAAGAGATTCCAAATCAGCCACCCCGACAGTAATTATCAAATCATATTTATAAGTTGACTGAGCGGTACGCAAATCATTTTTGGTGATAAAACCTTCTTTGGGTGTTAGGAAAATAGATAATGTGCTGTCTTTGACATCATAGGAAATAGTTTCCAACTTGGTGCGAGAAATATCAACTTTGATGATCATTTTTTGTAAATTGGTGATGGCGGGTTTTATTTTTTCCAATTCACTCAAAAAACCCAATTGTCGCGGCGCTTGAAAATCTTCAGCCACAACCTCAGCAAACTTATTCATTTTTTTGATGTATTTTTTCAAAGCCAACGCTCCGGCGGCGCAATCTTCGTTATTTTTGTTAGCAAAAATAACCAGCACGCTTTTGCTGTTATCTATTAGCTTTTTAAATTGTTCGTAAGTATTGAGCATATCGTTCGTTTCGCCCTGTCTCTCTCCGTTTATCCAGGAACCAATCATTATATTATATTTGTAAAATCGTGTCAAGAGAGGAAAACATTACTATCTAGATAAAAAAAACGAGTCATTAGACTCGTTTGTTGGGGTTTTGGAAAGATCAAATTTTGTCACGAAAGTTAAAACCATAAACTAATCGTAGAAATATTTCCGATAAAACAAAGACGATAACGACCGTACAAACAGCGACCGGTATAACTATCGCAATAAAGGAGTCTAAAAGAATAATTATACCGACTCCCACGAAGAATATAGTTGGAGGAAAAAATAAAGAGATAAGACCTCCTACGACTACCATACTAAGCGCTTCTTCCAACTCTTTATTATTACTAATTTCTGCGTTTACCAGAGCTACAATTATTGCCAATATGGTTAAAATAATCGCAATAATATTTCTAAATAATAAAGTCGTTTCTATTTCTTCTTTTAACCGCCTTTCTTCTTCCGCTCTCTCTATTTCTCTCTCTCTTTCTTTCTCTCTCTTCTTTTCTTCTTTTTTCCATTGTTCACGCTCTCTTTCTCTTCTTTCTTCCTCCTGTTTGTCCCGAATCATTTTTTGTTTTCGTTGGTCCTCTCTTTCCCTGGCTAGTTTTCGAGCCGCCTCTTCTTCTTTGGCCTTTTTTTCTCTCTCTAAAGCTCGTTTTTTGTCTTCTTCGCGTTCAGCGTCTGATAATTTTGTGAGTTTTTCAAGTTGATCAGAAAGACTTTCCGGTTTTTTCATTTTTCTTCTCCTCTTGTTTAAATTGTTAAATAACTAATCATATTAGATTAACTTAAATTTCAAATTTAGTCAAGAGTAAAGAATAATAAAATATCAAATAAAAAAGCGGACTAGTTAGTCCGCTTGATAAGATTACACAACATTTCAAATAGATTTTAATAATATCAACCGCATATCTCTTGGATGATTCGAAAATCCAAATAACTTTGACGTTCTTTATACATTTTTTCTACCAAATTCAAGTCTTCTCGGAACTTTTCTATTTTACTTTTGGTGTTGTAGTTGTAGTGCCAGTTGTTTGATTCAAAAAGTTTTTTTAGTGCGGATATTTTCCGACGAGCTTTTTCTTTCTCTTCTGCAAAAAGAGATTCTTTCAGTGCCCGCATCTCATTTTTTACTACATGAAGATCCCTTTCAAAAAGATTATGGTCCATATCTATTTTTAGAAAATAAACCGGATCTTCACGAATAGCCTGTTCAAAGGCACTGATAATTTGCTTCAATCTCTCATCTCTCTTTTTGGTTAAGGAAAGATAATGCCCTAGCTGATACATGGCTTCAGGACTCGGATTTTTGGTTGAGGCACGATAAGCGGCTTGGGCCGCTTCTTCAAAACTATTTCTTTTGTAGAACACAAGACCGACATGTAATTCCGCCCAACTGCTTATTTTTTTGTGTTCTTTTGAAGCGTTTCGCACCATTGAATACTTCGCGGCGCGACTAAAATGTTCAAGAGCTTTGCTCAAATCCTTTTTGTAATAAAGATAAAGATCTCCCAAGTACTGATGAGTAATAAAATCGTACTCATAAAAAGAGTTGGCATGGGTAAATTCTTTAAGAGCTTCTTCAAACCAACCATTTTGATAAGCGTTGATACCGCGCATGCGATAGTTCAGTGCTTTGTTGTCAATCGGCATTTGAATAACATTTTTGATGTCATTTAAGTGCCAGACCAGCCTATCTACGCCCCAATTGAACGAAGCTCCCAAATTATCAATTGCTTCAGTGATATCCTCGAGCTTTTCATTGATATCGTTAAATCCAGCGTTGATATCTGCTTGCAGATAGGACAGACTTGATAAAACTTGACTGGTGCCTCGGATAAATGATTCCGACAATAAATTACTATTGTCGGCTACAACGACAGTTGAGGGGTTCTGTTTTTTTGAAATTTTTTCTACGATCCCGTCAATGATTTCGTAAATAGTTTCCTGGCTGGCAATGAGTCGGTCGGTGTTGCGTAAATATTCCCGACAAACCAGTTCACGATGTTTGTTCAATGATTCGTTCATAGTACTAGTCTGTAGCTTCAAAGCGTCGCCTACAAACATGTACTGCCAAGCATCCCATTTGATCATTCCGTTTTTTTGCCAATCTTCCATGATAATCTCCTTTATGTTGTGTTTATTGTCAATGAACCAATCATGTTAGATTATCCCAATTTTTAGATTTGGTCAAGTGTAAGAAGTCTGTTTGAAATTAAGTTAAAAAATAATAAAAAACAAGGCTCCGTAGAGCCTTGTAATACTGTCTAAAGGAGTTTTTTTATCGTGTCCACAAAAAAAATTGCCACGACGATACTGAAAAATTTGATAATATCAGTCAAAGCGGGAACGGTAAGAATAATTACAGCCATCAAAATCCAGGCTATTACCAAAATGATCAAGAGAATGACAGCTTGTTTCTTTGTCTTTTGTTCCGCGATCAAAGATTCTCGATTTTTAATCTCTTCTTTATCATTATCTCCTTTTTGGGGAGGCTGGGATATCTTTTCTATTTTCATCAATCACCCCCTTTTGTTATTTCTTCGGTTTAGGATATTTTTGTCTAAGCTTTAATTCATTGATCTCTCTTTGATAGGCTAATAGGATTGAAATCTCTACCGCCATCATCGCCAAAAATATCCAGCCAACAGCGACATGGTTTTGCAAAAGCAGGTAAATGAAACAGAAGATAGTAATCGCTCCGGCGACTATAGAATATTCTATATAACCGAAAGGATAGGAATTTATGTTGCGTGGAACGAAAAAGAATCTTTCGTCAAACCTGCATTCGCGCAAGATCAAGAAAACGGTCACTGTGCTTAGTGCAAAAATGATAAAGAAGTCAGCGAGAAAAGCCAGGATAATACTCACAATAACAGCGATATAGGAAAGTGTTCTGGCCAATAAAGCAAAGTCTTTCTTGTCCGAAGAAAATTTTGCATAAGCATATTTTGACTCAAAGCTAAAATATTTGTTTATTAGCGCTGAGGTCATTTTTTTTAGTTCTTCTTCGGAAACCTCTTTCATCGGGTTGTCGTGATAATATAAATCAACCAGCCTGTCAAATTCTTCCACTATTTCGTAATATTCCTCATTGTTTTCAAACACCTTCTGGTGCTTGGTGATTATTTCTCTGGCTTCAGAGAGTAATTGTGCTACCATGTCAGCCTCCTCTTAAGTTCAAAGTGTTTCATTATAAAAGATATAAATACCAACTATAAAAAGTATACCAAAAAACCACGGAGAAGAAACTGAAAATATTGAAATTAAACCCAGAATGACAAAAATTGCAACGAAGAGGGTAATTTGGTTACTCTTGGCTTTTGCATTGCCAACATTTTCTATATAACTGGCTTTTTTCTTTATTTCTTCCTTTTTCATTTTTTGTCTCAACAAAAAGCGATTCTTTCTGTGGTTAGACTCAAAGGCATAATATTCCATAAGCAATTCTCTAGCCATTTCTTCCAGTTTTGCGTCTGACACGGCTTTTTTCTGGTCCTTTGTATAATACAAATCAACCAACTCATCAAATCTTTTGGTTATATCCAAATAGGTTTGATTTGTTTCAAATACTTCTTTGTGTCTGAGAATCACTATCCTGGTTTTATTAATAAACTCGGCTACCATGTTAAACTCCTTTAAATTGTTAAAGAACAAAGTATTATATCATATTTCGTCATTTTTGTCAATAGTCTATTTTTGCTGATATTAGCCAAAAATATCTTGTATTAAGTAGTATTAATTTTGCTATTTTGATTTTTAAATAAATTTAAATCTCTGTAATTTTTTTATTTTCTAACTATTATAATAATTTATGGCCTGCCTGCAGGGTACGCAAGCGAAGCTTCTAGTGCCCTGTGGATAGTTTTTATTTTGTAATTTTAGCCAAAAGGTGTTATAATATATTTGTCCAAAATGACTTTCAAAATTTTGTTTTTGGAAGTGGTTTAGGCGACTAATTTTCATATACCATGTCGTCTTTTTTGGGAAAAATTAAGAATATTTTGAATTTTAAAACAAGAGGGGATAGAAGAAAGTTTCTCTCATTGTTTTTGTTATTCTTTTTATTATTTTTTGTAATCAACACTAATGAAGCTAGCGCTGCTTTTGGTTGGGTAACAGATACGGTTGCGGCGGGAATTGGTTCGCTTATCACTTTGATTTGTTGGGCTATGGCCAAGCTGTTTATCGGCTTGACTATATTTGCTACCAATTTTTTTATTACTATTGCCAGTTATAATGATTTTATAAATTCAAAAACAGTTATTTTAGGATGGGTATTAGTGCGTGATGTGGTAAATATGTTTTTTGTTTTGATTTTATTGGTTATTGCTTTTGGCACAGTACTTGGTTTGGAACAATATGAATGGAAAAAACTTTTAGTTAAATTAGTTTTTGCTGCCGTATTGGTAAATTTTAGCCGCTTGATTTGCGGGGTAATTATAGATGCGGCTCAGGTTTTTACCATGACTTTTGTCAATGGTTTTGCGGCTACTGCTGGAGGTAATGTTATAAATGCCTTGAAATTGCAAAAAGGTTGGTTGTTATCAACACAAGCTGAAGCTGAAAAAATAAATGATATCAGTTATTTGATAGCTGCAGTAGCAACTGTATTTTTTAGTGTTATCAGTTTTTTTGTTTTGGGAGCCTATATGGTTATCATGTTGTACAGGGTGGTGGTATTGTGGGTGCTTATCATATTATCTCCTGTAGCTTTTATCAGTAGTGTTTTACCAGCAACCCAAAAATATGCTACTGAGTGGTGGAAAGAATTTAACAACCACGTTTTAGCCGGGCCGATTTTAGCTTTTTTCTTTTGGTTATCGTTTGCTGTCGCCGGTAGCGGAGAAATATATAATGAAGAATTTGAAAATAAAAATTTTACCAGAGACGAAGGTGCTGTAACACAAGTTTTTTCTGTTGAGGGAGCTAGCTCTGGCATCAATGAAATGTTAGAATGGCCGACTATGGCTTCCTTTGCTATTGCCATAGCTTTACTCATGGTTGGTGTTGAAAAAACTCAACAACTTGGCGTACGTGGTGCCGGAGCTTTGAGCTCGGCGATGAGCACTGCCAAGAAAGTAGCGATGACAGCGTCCGGCGTTGCTGCTCTTGGTTGGGGAGTTAAAAAAACTTGGGGCGGAATCAAAAACGAAGCCGTTAATATAGGGGGTGATCTAAAAGATATGGCTCAACTAAGGGGACTGGCTTTTTTGGAAAGAAGTTACGATAAAGAAAAATTAACAGGCGAGAAAGGTTTCTGGGCCAATAGAGCGGATAAATATATGGAACGTGAAAAATTGAGAGCGGCTAGAAAAAAACAATTAGACACAAGAAAAGGAATTTTTGATAGTCAAGTCGGTACTCTAGCTACTTTTGAAGCTAAAAAAGAAACAGAATTGCTAAAATATAATTTACAGCAAAGAGAAAAATTAAAAGAAGCCGGTATGCCGGCTATCCTTCAAGAAGTTGAAGGTAAATTTAGACAAAATGATGCTCATAAAATAATTATTGATGAATTAAACACCAAACAACGTGAGGCGAATCAAATCAACAAACAGCGAGAACAGTTAGTCAAAGGCGAACAAGACGAGTCAGAAAAAAAGTGGAGAGAAGGAATAGAAAAACAAAGAACCGAAGGAATGGTTCCAATAGAAAAAGAAGCCAAAAGACTCGAGGAGGAAGCAGGAAAAAAAGAAGGAGAATTGTCCGGTGTCCAAGAAGAATATAATAATATTGACAATCAGATAGGAAAAAAGAAAGAGCAAATTAAAGAGTTAGAAGATTTTTTAAAAGATCCTACCATAACCGACGAAGGTAGAGCAATGAGTGAAGGTTTTTTAAGAGATTATAAAGACGAATTAAAAGGGTTAGAAAAATTATCTATAGATAAAATAGAAGGAGCTGAAAAATTGGAAGTCGAAATAGAAAGTCTTAAAGCCCAAGCCGGAAATGTTAGAATTGAAGGGAAGGAAAAAGTGGATAAAGATATTGCTGCAGGAGATAAAGAATTTGCCAGGATAAGAGATATAGCGGGTAAAGGTATAGAATTAAGCGACGAAGAAATAAAGAAGCAACAAATTGCTCTTAAGGACACAGGAGACGCTTATAGACGTTCAGGAGACCCAGTTCGTGGGGATGCCATGGAAGCGTCAGCTAATAATCTTGCTATTAAAAAAGATGCTGAAATTTTAAGTAACCTGACCCCTAAACAACTAGAAGCAGCAGAAAAAGGACAAGTTAAAGCGATAGCAAAAGTTGAAATGGCGATAAGTAAAGCGACAGATATTAACACTCAAGGCTATAAAGATTTAAAAAAGGAGCTTGCTAAATTATACAGAGGAAAGGCAGCTTTGGCTTCATATAATGCCAGTGTTGGTGGAGAAAATTCTCGTGATACTAGAGTGGCCTGTTTAAATGAAACCGGGTTTTTTGCGAAAGAAGGAGAAATAAATATGGAAAACAGGGATAGGGCAGTACTCACACAACTGTTAGGAAGCTATGTTGAGAAAGGTAAGGAAGAAGAAGGAAAAGATAAGCTGAGAGATAGATTTTCTAGCGAAGGAGAATACCAATCTTTTTTGGGTACACTTGCTAATAATTTTAAAAAGGCCTCTATGAGCGGTGATTTTACCGGTGTTGGTTTAATATCAGAGGAAATTGATAGAGCCACCGGTAAACTTATATATGCTTGGCGAGAAAAACCGAGTAATGATTTTTCTTACGCTATAGAAAGAGGAAAAGCCGATAAATTAACTACGTTGGGGAGTGTAAATGCAGACGGTATAATGTGTGGTATAGGGGATGAAGTTTTAAAATATGTAGATTCTATATTTAAAGGAAAAAGTGGTCAGGCTCTGGGTAATAAAGATTTTACCACTATCTTTGCCTCTATAAACGAAGCCGCTGTCAATAAAAGTAATGTTAATCAATTTGAAAAACTCGTTAATACTCTCTTAAAATCAGTAAAAGAAGGCGATGGTAAAAAGGTCCTAGAACAAAGAATTAAAATCTTGACAGACAAAATAGATAAAGCTAAAAGATCATAATTTTTCTAACTATTTTTATGATTGACGATCCAAACAAATTAACTGAAGAAGGTATTGCGGAGATTGAGAAAAAATTCGACGAATTTTTGAATAACCCTGAAGATAAGGAAATTTTCTTGGAAACAATGTTGGGGAAGGTGCAAGTTGACGCGCAAACGCAATTTGAAGATTTGGCCAGTTATCAACGTTGGTATACTTTTTTGGTTTGGCAAAAACTCGGTGGTTATAAAACAGAGGAGTTTATAAAGATTTTTTCTAACCATTTCCATATCGCTTTGCTTCTCGGTAATGATACATGGTTTGATTTATTGATGTTTTTATCTTCTCCGGTTTATGATTTGATAGAAAAAGTAGAAGTATATGAAAAAACCAAACAAGCGCTACGAGACTCCAAAGCCATAATTGCCAAGATGGGAAGTAAAAACTATTTTTTTTCCGATATTTTGGATATTTGTAAAGATAAAATCAAAAATGAAAGCGATGTAGAGGGGTTGAAAATTTTACTCAAGCCTGTTATTTTCTGTCCCGACATTGAACTTTTGGATAAATATTATGTTTTTGATAGAGATAAAATTTTACAAAATTATATAATATTTATCAAAAATATTTTGACCGTGGAAAAAGAGATGGTGCTCAAAGAGTTGGACAAAGCGTTTCACCCGGAAGTTGCCGATAGTTTAAAAACCGTAGAAGAATATCATATTTTACTTCAAGAAAAAATCGATCCGTTGATAAAAAAAATAAAACCAAAAATTGAAAAAAAGTCGGAAAACAACCTTCCGAAAACTGAGACAAAACCTATGACTCAAAACCCACCATCTTACTCTGAAATCAAATCCAAAATACTTCAATTTTTTCCCAAAGATGAAACAGGTGAGATTATAGACACAGAAGGCGTCTTTGAAGTATTAGAAAAAACCGCGGATAAATATGGAGATTCCAAAATCAAAGAACTGTATTATTACAATGAAGCGACGGAGAAGTTTGAATGGGGAATATAAAAAATTATTGCGTATTGATTATTGTTTATTTTTTAAAAACATAAAAGTTTTTTAATAAACAATAAACAATAATTAATAATTCGTTCTGCTTTAAAGTATGAAATTTTTTAATAATATAAATAAGCTGATAGCAATTTTTCTTCTGCTTATTTTTTGTTTTTCTCTTATACCTTTTTCTTCAGCCAAAGCTCAGCTTACGGTCGCGGCTCCTGGGGTTGAAAGCCAACAAGCCGGACAAACTATCAGAGAACAATTGGAAAAAAACTTAACCAAAATAAAGAATAATCTTCTAGATGCGGTAATGCTGGGTGTGGTAAAAGGAGTTGATTATATGTTGAATAAAGTTTCTTATGATTTGGCGGTTTCTTTGGCTTCGGGAAATTGGGGGCAATCACCGTTGTTTCACAGGAAAAGCGTAGGAAATTATTTTGCCGGTGTGGCCAGCGATGCTTTGGGAACGGCATTAGATAGTTTTGGACAGGGTATAGGCTTCAATCTTTGCGCCTTACCGGATGTGAAGTTAGATTTGGCTTTGAAAATGGGTTTGCACTTGGGTTATTCAGATTTAGAAAAACCGTCTTGTACCTGGCAACAATTACGTGATAATTATAGTGCTGAAGGCATCAAGAGTAAATATTGGGGAGCCAATGGAGAAAATTTTTCCAAAACTTTTAATGCTTCTTTGGATATTACAGATACTGATATGGGTATAGGATTGGCAGCTAAAGGTAAAATTGATGATTATACTCTCAAAGCCGAGGAAGCAGCCAAAGCTGAGCGTACTTCAGACGGAGGAACCAAGGCTCTCAGTTCTTTGATTTCCAAAGATGTTTTGACTCCGGCAGAAGTTAATAGAGATACACTGCGCGGTTCGGGTCCGGCGGCAAAAGCCGAATCGGAAAAACAAACTACCGCTGTCTATATGGGAGCGGCTTTGACAAAAGGAAGTATCCAGGTTCTGAAAAATGCTGCAGCCACTTTCATCAATACTTTTGCCGGTACCATGGTGGATAATTTTGTTAATAAAGGGATGTTCCCGTTTGGTTTAGGAAAAATCAAATGTGTCCCGAGTTATTTGAAAATAGGTGGTCTAGCTATAGATACTTGTGTAGAGAGTAAATATACTGCCGAAGGATATTATGAAGATGCTAGAGCTTCTACTTTCCGACAAGAAGCAGCAATGATTTTTGCTGATCTTTTGATTGCTAAAAATAAATCCGATGATAATTACGATTTACTCGCTCTTTTTAGAACTTGTAATCATGATAGTAGTGATACAGCGGAAAATTGTATTTTGGATGAAAAATTTGCTGATTATTTACGCGAGGTTGATATGAACGGGCGACCTCTAACAATTGCTGAAGCGTTGCAATATGAAAAAATAGATGATCATCAAATAATAGGTCTTCAAACCGATGAAAGCATAGCTTCAAAAGGGGATAGATGTTATGAATCAGCCTATTGTTATGACAATATCAAAGTATTGCGCAAAGCCAGAGTCTGGCCGTTAGGTATGGAAATTTTAGCCGCAACTGCAACCGGAACACCACCAAAACTTTCTGAGGTTTTGGCTGGTTTTCACAATCCATCTTCTAAGTATTATAAAATGGTAAATCCCAACTGGATATTGAAAATGCCAAAAACTAGATGTAAAGCGATTGTTTATACTGGACGAACAATTGACGATGATATATCCATAAGACAAGAAGAATGCGCGGATTTACAGAGTTGCGTAGGCTATGACAGTAAAGGAAATTGTAATGCTTATGGTTATTGTTTAGAAGAAAAAAATATTTGGCGCTTTAATGCTGATTATTGCGACAGTCAATATGATACATGCAAATCATTTACTTCTTCCAAAGGTAAAAATGTCACTTATTTACAGAAGACCTTGGACAATACTTGGTGTAGTGAACAAAATGCTGGCTGTACCTTTTTCACCGCTTATAAAAATAATGTAGGACAATGGCAAGAAAAATATTCTCCAACAATAAATATTACTGCTTTGTCAAGCACTACTCCCGATGGAATCGGTGCTTTTCGCAATAATTATTCTTATTTTTTTAATAATCAAGTTTTGACATGCAAAGCCGAGAATGCCGGCTGTAGTCGAGTATTTTCAGTTATTACCAACGCTTCCAATACCAAAGAAATTGGTCAGGAATTATTTATCAAAAAAGCCCCGGACTATTTACGCTGTTATGATAAAGACAGTAATCCGGACAATGGTATCCAATGGCCGAGAACTTTATCAGAACTTAATCAAATCAAACCGGTTAATCCGGCAGAATGTGCTAATTACGCCGGAATTTGTTTACCGGAAGAAGAAGGCTGTAATCAGTATACCAAGTTACCTCTAGCTGTTTTTGAAGGTTCAAAAGAAGAAACTATAGTTGGTAAGTTTATTAGACGTGCAAACGTTAGCGGGGGAATTGTTATGAACGATGAATGTCCATCTGTTTGCGAAGGGTACAATTCTTATAAAGAAATGAAAACCAAATATAGTAACGGCAACGACTTGGTTTATATTATTCCCAAAGTTGAAGCAACATGTGATTCGGAGGAAGAGGGTTGTAGTGCTTTTGTAAATCTCAATGTGACTGCCGGCGGCAATGTGCAGACAGAATATTACAGCGATTTGCGGCTGTGCATGACTCCGGATCAAAATAGACAAAAGAATTTTTATACTTACGAAGGAAGAGAAGGGGGAGGTTATAAACTCAAGAGTTATACTTTGCTCAAAAACGGTGAACAGCCGGCTCAATATTTTCGTGATCCAGCGGAAAAATCAGGTATGGCTCCTTGTAATTCTACTACTGCTGCAACAGACATTTCCGGAGATTGTCGGGCTTTTCGTGATGATCAAGGTATAGTTTATCACGCTTATTTTAGCAAGACAGTGGTAGTATCGGATAAATGTACGCCGTATAGAGCGGTAAAATCTGAATTTTATGATATTTCCGGCAACAAAACAAATTGTCTAGGTGGTTTTGATGGTTTGAAAAACGCAGCCAGCAATGACAATGTTGTTTTTTATGATACGGCAACAGGTTTTTGTATTTACAACGGTTTACCTCAAAATATTGTGGTTGCTGGTGGGGCTGAAAGTAAAATTTGTTCTCAAGACAAAGTATCATGTCGCAAATATCAAGGTAACACTGGTAATAATATAAGAGATATTTTCCCTACATATAGTTTTGACTCTGGTATCGGTTTGACTAATATGGTTTCCAATACAAAAAGGGGCTGGTGGAAGACAAGCGAAAGTGCTGACAATGGTACTACCATCTCTTTGTCAGAAGAAACGTTATCCAATTTTGGTAAATCTTTGAAAGTTACAGTGGCGGCAAATAGCGGTACTGCTACTCGAGGTTTTAGACATTATAATACGGATATAAAAAATACCGGAGTTTATTCACTTTCTTTCTTAGCCAAAGGTACAAAAAGATGGGATATCACTTTGGGTAATGGCTTTACCTACAATGTTGGAACTGTTAATTTGACAGACAATTGGCGTCGTTATGAATTCGTAATAAGTAATCCCGCTATTAGCGGGAGTGTGCCATCTGGTGAAGGGGCTCATATAATATTTTTAGATTATAATAGAGCTGGAGGAGTTATCTTCTTGGATAATGTTTCGTTAAAAAGTATAGACGACACAGTTTATCTGGTAAAAGATAAACTTTCGGTTCCTGCATCATGCGATCTTGATCAAAAAGATAACCTCCCAGGTTCTGCCTTGGGTTGTCGTGCTTACAAATCTCCGCTTAGTAAAGATAATATTTATTTACACAATTTCAGTTATCTTTGCAGAGATGGGGCTATTGGTTGTACTCGTTTGGTTGATACTTACAATAAAGGTAGTAATATCGCCAGCACCACTTGGCAGATATTTAATCTAGGTTTACAAAAACCGGAGGTTGGCAATAAACCAACTATTCAAATCAACGGTATAAATTATGATTGTATTGTGCCCGATGGCGAAGGCGGTTGTTATGTAAATGCTTCCGGTATCGGACAAAGCTCTTTAACCGGTGCTGCGTTTACCACTTCAACGGTTTTGGTTTATAAACAGACTTCTCCAACAAGTTCGCCTATTTATTTGACAATTAGAAAAAATGATAATGTAAATAATTTTTGTAACAAAGACAATGTTGGCTGTACTTTGATGGGTAAAGGATATAAAAATGTCACCAATACATACGTTTTTGAAGATGCCTATATTATCAACGATCCTACTCGCTATGAATCGTCAGGTAGTAATAATCGTGGAATTCTCTGTACCAAAGAAGCTGAAGGGTGTGATGTTTGGCGTTCCGGTTCAGGAAATTATTATTTTAAAGATCCGGAAAACATTGGTAAAAAAGTTTGTGTTTATAAAGAGGAAACCGTTGGTAATTCCAAAATCGGTAAATGGGTGTTAAAAGATGATGAAACACAGGTTTGTGCTACCGGTCTTGGCATTTCTTTGCCACCGTTTGGTAATACGACAAGCTACAGAGGCTATGTAGGCGAGTGCCCTTCTTCTCAAGATGGTTGTTCTAGATTTGACGATCATAACGATGTTTCGGTTAAAAAATGCAGCATATCAGGGATGAAATGTGAATACGATAAAGATTGCAGCTCTCAACAAGGGGATACTTGTATTCCGGCTGCCAATTCTTACTATCTCATTGATAATGGGAAATTGAGTGAAAAAATAAACGAAGAATGTCCCAATGGCGCGAGTGTGAATTATGGTTGTGTATTACTTGATCAAGTAAATAATCCAAATAAAAAATATAACACAGAAGCTACTTATGAGGCTTCCAACGCGGTCAAAGGAGCTCCGGTGCCACCGGTAGAAACAGAGACTAGAGACGCCAATATTTTGGTAAAAGTTGCCCGTGATCGCGAATGCAATCTTTGGATGTATTGTAACAATTATCAAGTAGAAGATGATAAAGCCAGATGCTATAGCTTTGGTTTGTGTAGTAAATCTCTCCCAGGTATGTTTTCAGAAGGAAATTGCGATCAAAATGTTACTTTGGATAGCTGGGCTTGGAGAAATTCAAAAATAACCACCAGTAATTATAGAAGCAGAGGTGTTAATTGGGCAGATCCGGAATTAAGTGGTTATACTTTACACAATTCTTATCAGATTCCGTCTTTGGGAGTAAGGTATATTCGTATGAACGATGTTGAACCATATAATGTGGGTAATTTGGTGCAAAGTAGTGGAGAAGAAGGTGTTTATTTTGAACCGCGCTTGGTCCATTGGGAAAATAGTGGAAATATTTTTGTCCCTGGTCAAGGAAATGTTCAGGAATGTAACAAGTTTGATAATACCATGACAAAGTCTTGTGGTTTAAATAAAGAAGGTTTGTGTTTAGGTGGAGAGTGTATATATCCTATTACCGGTGGAATAGAAAATAATATGATAAGAAATCGTGGCAAACTCAGGACTTCCGGTGAACTTTCTTGTCGTGGTTATCCGGAAGAAAACAGTCCATTTGATCCATGGGGTATTATTGAAACAATCGAAGGAGTGACACCTGTTTCTAGGAGTGCTTACGCATATCTTGTTAAAAATAAGGCTTTAGAAATTTGTACCACTGTAAATAAAGAGGATTCCTGTGATTGTAGTTATAAAAAAGTAGAATATAATAACCAGTTTGTTTATTTTCCTTTAGGGACAGAAAGGGAATCCCAAAGTATTTGTATTGGCGGTTCGCTTGAAACCGAAGGAACACCGTGTGTTAATAGCGAACAATGTGGAGGAGGAATTTGCGCTAATAAAAAAAGTGTAAACGAGGTTAGAGGTTGGCAAGGTTATTGTGTAGAAAAAAATCCCAAGTATAAGCTTTATGGGGAACCAGAACAAAATCCTTGTTTGACTTGGTGGCCGGTGGAGGTTCCTCCTGGTGCGCCGGATATTTGGATAATTGATAAAAAAGCCGCTTATGAAGGAAATGATACCAAGGATAGATATATGTGTATTGCCAATCAGCCGTTAAAATTGAAACCCTTGCCAAATTTAGAATTTTATTTTAACGCAGGTAACCCTGTTAGCGCAGGAGAGATCGATAATGCCAAAAATGTAGAAGTTGAAAGCAGGACAACCACTGTGGATGTTTTCAAATATTGTGATCTAGGTGGTGATAATGATAATTGCGTTGATCTGGGTGGAGCTGGTGCCAATGCTTTTTCTATAAATATGGTAAAAAGTGATAAGTTTTTTACAAGCAAACAGGTGGTATGGGAAAAAGGATGTGTGTGTGAAACAGCTTATTTAACTAGGGGAGGATGTACAAAGCCATACATGCAAGTGGATACATTGAAATGTACTCAACAAATGAGTGATGCTGGGTATTGTACAACTACACCAGGAGGAAAGATTGGCGAAGTATATCTCGTAGATGAGATTGATGAAGAATATGTTTGTTTTTCTACTTCAACACAAGAAATGACAGATGCTGCATTAGCAATAAACAACGAGGAAAAATATGCGGCCGTAGGTGTTGCTTGGGTTGATGGTGGCTCGTTCCCCTTAACTTTTGGCATGGTAGCTGGAACGACAGCCCTTATTACAGGTATAGCGGGAGCCATAGGCGGAGCGGTTGCAGCCTCTATTGCGGCAGCTGTTGCAGCTTCGGTAAGTTCTATATTCGGTTGGGTGGCAGCTCTAGGTGTGGTAGTTGATTGGATGGTTCAAGCTTCTCAGACGATTACATACCATAACTACGTTTCTTCGGCCATGGTTTATAATTTACCACCGAATGCTCATATACTGAAATGTTTCAATGATATGGATAATAAGGTTTTTCCTGTTCTAAGACAAGGAGTTATTGAAAGTCTAAAAAAAGATAACACTCGAGTATATTGTCCATTAAGTCTTGATAATAATAAAGTCAGCGAATTTCAAGATAGACTCACTGGTGTTTTTACTCCTGCTACAGAACCGTCTTTTTACAATAATGGAAAAATCAAGAAAACAGATGTGGTCAAAATAGATTTAGTTTTGGGGAAAACTTACCAAGAATTGAAGAAAAAGGGCGTGGTTAATTTTTTTGGTATAGGAGAGTCTCCCGGCTGGATAGTCGCGAATGGTACAGATAATCCAATAGCAACAGAACAATTTTTCAACAACAACATTATTACTTTTGAAAATAAAGAGATTACCGGTTGTTATTTGACAGAGGGAGTAGATTGTTCGCCCAAAGAAAAAAATTCGACCGATAAAAAAAGTTATGATTGCGAAAACGATTTGGAAGATGTTTGTATTAAGCAATCTAAACTCGGAGTACCGCTAAAAGATGGTAATAACAGAGAACAATTAATAAGAAAAAGTACTTACAAGAAGGATGGAAAAACTATTTGGGAAGTTAAGGTTATGGCTAATAAAGGAGAAGGTGAGGAGTATGATTATTTTGAATCAAAGGACAAGAAAAAAATGTTTTTTTATAGCGAAACAGAAGATACTTTTGGTTTGCCGACAAGTCCTACAAAATTTGAAGCTAATTCATATGAAACCGATTTTGATGGTTTTGGTGCAAGGATTATTTGGGGGAGCGATGATCAATTACTCGGTGCGCAACTGGATTTACATGATAATGCTGGTCATACAGCAGGTATTAATTTTTTCTTTGTCATACATTTTTCTGATGGTTCTTGTACAGAGTTTGCCAAAGTTTCAAAAAATAGTCGTCCTCCAGGGGCAAGTGCCCAAGCAGCTGAAATTGCCATTGACGCCAAACCAGTTACTTGGAGATTAATCAAAGGAAAAACCAATATGGGTGATACGCTATATCCTGATCAAACATATACGGTTTACAATATTCCAAAAGATGAAACGGCTAGCACTCGTTTTGCTACCAATTCGTATACTTTAAATAGATCTTATTTTCAGGGCATCAAGGAACCGAAGTTGGATATGACAGGCTACTTTACCTTTCCCGATTTGACAAATCCTTTCTTGACTACATATTATGGGGGAAAAACAAATGAATTTGGTTTTTATTTGGATGAACGTGAACGTGTACGTAGTCCCTTGATTTCTTATGAAAATAGAAATGACATAGAAACAGAAATTAGTTTTCCTAGATTTGGAATTTATAGTTTAGAAGACCTTAAATATGGGGAAATGTTAAAAAATATGTTTGTCAGGGTCTTCCCAACCAGCTCGGTAAATGAATTCAAGGAGCCAACCAAATTAACTTTTAAATCCCCAATAGATTGTGCCAGTCCTGAAAGGGCTTCGAGTTGTGACGTTAATATCAAACCACCAGTGATTGCTGCGCCTATACAACTATCTCCCGGATCTGCGGATTGCGAGGCTTATAAAGCCGCAGGTGGAAAACCTGATTGTAAAACATTTGCTTTAAATACAGTAGTGGTTAATAAGTCAAATTGTAGTGATGAATTGTTAAGTGGTGGTAATTGTACCGTAAGTCCTAATTCCGATGTGGCTCTGGAATTTTATGCTTGGGCTGACCCGGCACAAATGCCGGTACGTCGGATAATGTATCAAACAAAAACCGAAGACCCCGCAATAGTTTTGGAAGCTCGCAGTATTGCTAACCGCAAACCGCTTTGTACTCACGTTGGATGGTGTGAATATGAACCAGCAAACTATCAATATCAAATTCCTTGTAACAAAGCTGAAGACTGTGTATTTTATGATGCAAAAAAGAAAGCTGGAGGTAAGATGACAGTTCAAACATCTCGCTGTGTTACTTTTGTAGAAGGAGACAATGATCCGGGAAGTTTTGGAAATAAGAGCGGTACAGATGGTACTGGTTGCAAAAACACGCCATACGAATTTCACTTTACTTATACCAGTACTCCAAGTACTAGTACTCCGCGAGTCCAGGTTTTGGATAATTGGGGGTGGTGTAGTGGGAGATGCACTACGAATAATCCTTATGGAACAAGGAATTATGGGTGTTATGCAGATGGTGCGGCAAGCGATTGTGTACCTGAAAATGGTAATCCTGCTTCTCCAATGTATCCCTGGATAGAATATAATGGAAATGTAATAGTAGAATAGTATAAAGTATTAAGTATTTAGTATTAAGTATATAAAGTTGATATAAAGAATAAAAAAGAGCCAGGGTTTTACCCTGGCTTTTAGCTTGTATTTGTGTGCATTTTTACCTCCTGCTATTTTTTCTCAAGCGTTATAACCATTGCCGCTTCAGCATCTTTACAACTTTCTTCATCCCAACCTTTTATCCAGATCATTCTCCCAGCTTCATTTTTCCCCACAAGGTAAAAAAAATAAGTCATAGGCGCAAATTCAGCGCATGCAAGAGGCATCTCTTTCCCTTTCCAGGCAAAAATCCATGCCAATTCCGTTGTGCCAACAACAGATATCTTGCATTCCTCTCCTTCAACTGAGAGGGTCACACTGAAATCACCGGTAAAACTCATATCAACGATAGTCCAATTTCCGGCATAGTCAAGGAAATTCTTGCAAACTTCCTCCAGCGGAAGCTGGTCATCGTCAACCGGCTCTTCGTCCACGATATCATCGGGTTGTTCATTGTCCGGCTCATCGTCGACAACAACGATTTCATCGTTGTCTTGATCATCATCAGGAAGGTTCGGTTCCTCACCGCCACAGGCGATGAAAATGAAGGTAAAGGCAATGGTTACAACCGTGACCGAAAAGATGTTCTTTTTCATGACACTCTCCTTGCAAAAAGTTTATAACACATTAAAAAATTATTAAAGAGCTATTTATATTTTTTATTTTAGCGCAGATATTGAGACTAAACAACGTATATTGACATAAAACAGAGGGATTGTCAAGAGACATTTTTCTCTCTTGACATTTCTATTCCTTTATTTTATAATAAATATAAGGAATAGAAATCCTTATATTTAATTAAAAAGTAATGATTATATATGTTACCAAGATATTATAATTTGGCTAATATTAAACAAAAAAACAAAGTTTTAGTTGTTTATGGGCCTAGAAGAGTAGGGAAAACAACTCTTTTAAACGATTTTTTGGCTAAAACTGAATTAAAATATAAAATTGATTCTGGGGATAATATCAAAACCCAAGAAATACTGGCTTCTCAAGATTTTTCCAAAATTTTAGCCTATGCAGAGGGGTATGAATTGATTACCATAGACGAAGCACAAAATATTCCAAACATTGGTATGGCGTTGAAAATTTTAGTTGACCAAATTCCAGGGATTTATGTGGTGGTTACAGGGTCGTCTTCTTTTGATTTAGAACAAAAAATAGGGGAACCACTTACCGGAAGAAAGAAAACTTTGATTTTATATCCTTTTTCTCAAATTGAGTTATTGAATGTTTATAATAAACAAGAGTTACAAGAAAAGCTTACAGAGTTTTTGATTTTTGGCTCTTATCCAGAAGTATTTTTAGCAAAAACAAAAAAAGAAAAGATTGCGATACTCAATGAATTGGTATCTTCTTATTTATTAAAAGATGTTTTGAATATTGAAAAAATTCGTGGCTCTTTTCAGCTTTTAAATTTGTTAAAGTTATTGGCTTTTCAAGTTGGTAATGAGGTTTCTTTGAGTGAATTGGCAACGCAGATAAAAATGGATGTAAAAACGGTGGCTAAATATCTGGATATTTTGGAAAAAGGTTTTGTAATAAAAAGGATGGGTGGTTTTTCTCGCAATTTACGCCAAGAAATTACGACTAAAGCTAAATATTATTTTTTAGACAACGGTATCAGAAATGCAGTAATTTCACAATTTAATGATTTAAATGATAGAGATGATGTCGGAAGATTATTTGAAAATTTTGTAGTAATGGAAAAAATAAAAAAAGATGAATATAAAGAAAGTTATGGTAATCTTTATTTTTGGCGAACATATGCCGGACAAGAAATAGATTTGATTGAGGATAAAGACGGACAGCTTCGAGCCTTTGAAATAAAATGGTCGCAAAATTTTAAAAAAGACGCACCAAAAGACTGGAAAAAAACATATTCAGAGAGTGAATACAAAGTGATCAATAGAGAAAATTATTTAGAGTTTTTGGTTTAAAGTTTGTAGTGAAGAATATTATATTTTATTTAAGTATTTATTATTCAGGTCCTATTAACGCCAGATTCCCGCGAGTTCAGGTGTTGGATAATTGGGGGTGGTGTAGTGGAAGGTGTGATACAGGTATGAATCCTAATTATACGGGGAACGGGTGTTATGCTGAAATTTCCGTAAATCAAAACGATTGTGTTCAAACTCAAAATAAAGCCTGGGTGCTATATAATGGGAGTGTGATAGTAGAATAGAAATAAAATATTAAAATATTACAATATTAAAATATTTAGAATTTCACGGGGTGAAGATATTAAGAAAAGAAAAATTGGATAAAAAAGAGCCCAGGCAATGCCTGGGCTTTGAAGTTTTGAGGGTGTGTTTTTTTTCCTACCCTCTAAATTCAGAATTCGGACTCCTGTATCCGAATTACTGAATTTTTTTGAAGACCCACTCATTATCAAATCCTCCAGTTTTAAGAGTATCTTCTCGAACCAGATTTTCTCCGGTTTTTTTCAGGGTGTAGTTTCTATAAGCTTCCTCTTCCCAATAAGTCAGGGGGAGCTCTAATCCATACCATTTTTGTACTCCGGAATATCCTTTGGTCCATTCCACTGCTACTTCACAATTTTTTTCTTTGGGTGTGACTGTTACCGTAATATCATACCCTTCAATATTGATACTAGTCCAATCTCCGACAATGTCAAGTAATTTTTCGCAATTTGCGATAACTACTTGATCTTCATCAGGATTTTCTTCATCGATAACATCATCGGGCTGTTCGTTGTCCGGCTCATCGTCGGTAACAGCAATCTCGTCATTGTTCTGATCGTCATCCGGATGTTCCGGTTCCTCACCGCCACAGGCGATGAAAATGAAGGCAAAGGCGATGGCCACAACCGTGACCGTGAAAGCGTTCTTTTTCATGACACTCTCCTTGCAAAAAGTTTATAACACATTAAAAAATTATTAAAGAGCTATTTATATTTTTTATTTTAGCGCAGATATTGAGACTAAACAACGTATATTGACATAAAACAGAGGGATTGTCAAGAGAAAAATATCTTTTTTATATTGACAAAATATAAATAGTCTGATATATTATATATTGTAGTATATAAATTATCTAAAATAACTATATGGAAAGAAAAATTTTGGCTAATATAAAAGAAAATTTATCAAACGACGAAGTTGTGTTGATCATAGGACCCAGGCAAGTTGGCAAAACTACCAGTATGCGCCAAGCTCTTGAATATTTAAAACAAAATGGAAATACATGCCATTTTTTAAATTTAGAAGATCCTGATTTTTTGCGTCTTTTAAATGATTCTCCGAAAAATTTATTTAATATTATTCCTTTTGATAAAGAAAAAAGGAACTATCTTTTTGTTGATGAGATTCAATATTTAAAAGACCCCTCTAATTTTTTGAAATATTTTTATGATGAATATAAAGGGAAAATAAAAATCATCGCTTCCGGTTCCTCTGCTTTTTATTTGGATAAAAAATTCAAAGATTCATTGGCCGGCAGAAAGAAAATTTTGTATTTATTAACTCTGTCTTTTGAAGAGTTTTTGAAATTTAAAGGTGAGGATGATTTGTCTAAAACAGATATATCAAAAGAATTACCGTTACAACTTCAAGAAAAAATAATGCCGCTATATTTGGAATATCTAACTTATGGGGGTTATCCGCGGGTAGTATTGGCCAAAAGTATTCCGGAGAAACAAGAGGTTTTGAAAGATTTGGCGTATTCGTATATCAAAAAAGATATTTACGAAGCCGACATAAATCAAGAGGAAACTTTTTTCCGATTGATGAAAATATTGAGCGGGCAAGTAGGGGAGCTGGTAAATATTTCCGAGCTTTCTGCGACTCTTGGAGTTACCAAAATAACGATTGATAAATACTTGAAGGTTATGCAAAAAAGTTTTCATATTTTTTTAATGCGACCGTTTTATAAAAATATACGCAAAGAACTAATCAAAATGCCCAAATGTTATTTTGGTGATTCTGGTATGCGTAATTTCTTCAAAAATAATTTCGATAATTTTTATGAACGTGATGATAAGGGACAACTACTTGAAAATGGGGCTTTTCGTCAATTGTTAAATAAGTATGACACTGAAGATTTGAAATTTTGGCGGACACGCGACAAAAAAGAAGTAGACTTTATTGTTGAAGAAAAACAAGCTTTTGAAGTTAAAACAAAAAGTAGTAATTATAATGATGAAAAATATAAATTATTTTTGGAAAACTATCCTCAAATCGCTTTAAATTATGTTGTTTTGGATAAAGAAAAACAGATTGATAAAAATAATTTATTTTATCCTTGGCAGATATAAAATTTTCAGGTGTTGGATAATTGGGGGTGGTGTAGTGGAAGGTGTGATACAGGTATGAATCCTAATTATACGGGGAACGGGTGTTATGCTGAAATTTCCGTAAATCAAAACGATTGTGTTCAAACTCAAAATAAAGCCTGGGTGCTATATAATGGGAGTGTGATAGTTGAATAGAAATAAAATATTAAAATATTACAATATTAAAATATTTAGAATTTCACAGGATAAATAAAAAAAGAGCCTCGGCAGAAAGCCTTGGCTCTTTGAATTTTTGGACGCTTATCGGTAGACATCCATCCACCAGTCAGCGCACCAATTTCCGTCTTTGTATTTTACCGGAATATCTTCCGATAATTCTCGGCATTCAACTTCCCATTTGTCAAAAAGTTCTTTTGGACAAATCCTTCTCCAAAGGAGTCCTTGATCTTTTCCAAAAGGAGTCGGATCGTGCTTGAAAAGGAACCAGATACAACCGTTATTATATGCGGTGTCAGGACCTTCCAGCGGAAGACTTTCAGCTTGAGTAGTGAACTCAATGTAGGGGCCGTGTTCTTCGTTCATCGAAATAACATTACAGCCCTCTTTTTTGTTGGTCATTGTAACCGGATATTCATAATGAAATTCCGGGTCTTCCCAAATCGGTTCACCACTGAGACGATAGTTCTGGTCCAGACGGCCACACCAATCAATCTGCTGATCATCGTCAACCGGTTCTTCGTCCACTACATCATCAGGCTGTTCGTTGTCAACCGGCTCATCGTCGGTAACAGCGATTTCGTCATTGTCCTGATCGTCGTCAGGCAGATTCGGTTCTTCACCGCCACATGAAGTGATAGTGATAAAGGTAATAAAAATGATACACGAGATGAAAACGGAAGCGAAGGCGTTTTTCTTGGTGTTCTTCATGACACGCTCCTTGTATTGTTGTTTGTAATGCTTAAAATATATGTTAATTGGATGGAAAGAAAAAAGTAAATTCGGTCTTCAGTCTACAGTCTTCTGACTACAGCCCTCTTTAAAATTTATTTCATGGGCTTTGTATCTCGTCAACTTCTTAGCTTATCAGCCTGTCTACCGATAGGTAGACTTACAAGCTTATTGCTTACTAGCTTATTTCATACTTTTCTCTCTTCATCCAATTAACACTAGTCTTCGGTCTTCAGTCTTCAGCCTCCAGATTTTGTAGTCTGTAGCCTGTAGTCTGAAGTCCGGTTAAACACACACATTTATTGTAAAGAGCGATATTGGTCTTCAGTCTACTGTCTTCAGTCTTCTGCTTACCGAGAAGTCCGTAGACCGTAGTCCGAAGTCTAAACATATTTTAGCGAAAATCCAGGCACTAAACAATATATGATAGCATATTTTGACTATTTTGTCAAGTGTCTAAGCTGTTTTTTGGCTAATATTAAATAAAAAACGTCAATAATTTACGGTCTTCAGACTCCAGTCTATATGTAGTCCGTAGTCTGATTGACTGAAGTCTAATTACAGTCTGTAGTCTATAGTCCGAAGTCGAAATTTGCCTTGCAAATTTCTTTTTTTTCCTGTAAAATTACAAAAAAAGAGATTCCGATATTAACTCGGAAATCTTTTGTGTATTTTTCGTATTTTATGCATGAACTATACAAGGCCTACGAGCCAAAACAGTTTGAAGATAATATTTATAAAAAATGGGAAGATAGTGGTCTATTCAATCCTGATGTTTGCGTACAAAAAGGCGTTTGTAAGAAAAATGCCAAACCGTTTTCTATGGTGTTGCCCCCGCCAAATGTAACCGGTATTTTGCACATGGGCCATGCTTCCATGTTGGCGATAGAAGACACTATCACGCGCTATCACCGGATGAAAGGTGAAAAAACTCTTTGGTTGCCCGGAACCGATCATGCGGCTATTGCTACTCAAACCAAAGTAGAAAAAATCTTGATGGAAAAAGGAATCAAAGATCCGAAAATAGAGTTGGGCAGAGAAAAATTTTTGGCGGAAGTAAATGATTTTGCGCAAAAATCTCATGATACGATAAATACCCAAAGTAAAAAAATGGGCGCGAGTTTAGATTGGAGCAGAGAAGCGTTCACACTGGATAGTAAAAGAAACTTGGCGGTAAAAACCATATTTAAAAAAATGTATGACGATGATTTGATTTATCGCGGGTATAGAATTGTGAACTGGTGTCCGAGATGTCATAGTACTTTGGCTGATGATGAAGTGGAATACAAAGAACAAAGCGCCAAATTTTATACTTTCAAATATTCTTCCGTTTTTCCGATTGCCATTTCCACAACCCGTCCGGAAACCAAGCTAGGCGACACGGCTATCGCAGTTAATCCCGGAGATGTTAGATATAAACAATATATCGGTCAAACTTTTGAAGTAAAAAGTTTTGCCAAAGGCAGTGATTTAAAAATAAAAATTATCGCCGATGAGTCAGTTGATATGACTTTTGGTACCGGCGCGCTTGGTGTTACCCCGGCGCATAGCAAAGTTGATTACGACATGGCAATAAAAAATGATTTGCCGATAATCAAAATTATTGACGAAGACGGCAAGATGACCGCGCAGGCCGGCAAAGAATATGCGGGTTTGACCGTAAAAGAAGCCAGAAAAAAAGTGGTTGAGAATTTGATTGCCGAGGGTTTGATGATTGAAGAAAAAGATATTCCCAATAATTTATCCGTTTGTTATCGCTGTGAAACACCTATTGAACCATTGCCATCGGATCAATGGTTTGTGGCGGTAAACAAAAAATTCAAATTTAAAGGCAAAAAAATAAAAGGCATAGAACCTGGAAGTGAAGTAACTCTCAAAGAATTGATGCTTAAAGTTGTAGAAAAAAAACAGATAGAGATTATTCCTGACCGTTTTGAAAAAGTATATTTCAATTGGATCAAAAATTTAAACGATTGGTGTATTTCTCGTCAGATTTGGTATGGACACCAGATCCCTGTTTGGTATAAAGGAAAGAAAATCAAAGTCGGCATTGAAGCACCAAAAGAAGAAGGCTGGACACAAGATCCTGACACTCTGGACACCTGGTTTAGTTCCGGACTTTGGACTTTTTCCACCTTAGGCTATCCGGAAAAAACCGCTGATTTCAAAAATTTCCATCCGACCAGTGTTTTGGAAACAGGCTATGACATTATTTTCTTTTGGGTAGCGCGCATGATTCTCATGACCACCTACGCCTTGGGAGATATTCCATTTGAAAAAGTTTATCTGCACGGTATGGTCAGAGATGAACAAGGGCGTAAGATGAGTAAATCACTCGGTAACTCTATTGATCCGCTAGACATGATTGAAAAATATGGCACAGATGCTACGCGTTTGTCTACCTTGCTCGGAAATACTCCGGGAAATGATTTGAAATTATCCGAGGAAAAAATTGCCGGTTTTCGTAATTTTACCAACAAGCTTTGGAATATTTCGCGATTTATGTTGCTCAATATTCCGCAATCTCAAAAAGATATCAAACAACCAAAAGGTAAAACAATAGCGGACAAATGGATTTTGAGTGAATTGAACAAAATAGTTGCACAAGTTACGGATAATTTGGAAAAATATAACTTTTCTTTTAGTGGAGAAATATTGCGAGATTTTACCTGGGGAGAACTTGCGGATTGGTATTTGGAAATCGCCAAAATTGAGGGTGATAAATCTGAAATTTTGAATTATATCTTAAATACTATCTTGAAATTATGGCATCCGTTTATGCCATATGTGACAGAAACTATTTGGCAGGAGGTTTATGGAGAAAATGAAATGTTGATGGTTGCATCTTGGCCAAAAATGAAAATTAAAGAAAATACTGAAAGTTTTAGCAATATCAAGGATATTATCACCGGAATTCGAGCAACCCGTGCGGATAATAAAATAGAACCGGCCAAAAAAATCAAAGCCGTTATTTCTGCCGGGCAGCAAAAGAAATTATTATCTAAGAACTCGGAAATCATCAAAGGACTGGGGAGATTGGAAGAATTGATTATTAAAAAGATAGCCAAAAAACCAAAAAATTATGTCGGTTTTGTGCAAGGAGGAGTAGAAATATTTTTGGATGTGCTCGGGAGTGTTGATTTGGAAAAAGAAAAAGTCAGATTGGAAAAAGAAATTGAAGAAACGGAAAAATATTTTGTTTCTTTACAGACAAAACTTGCCAACCAGGATTTTATGGCTCACGCTCCAGTGGTAGTGGTGGAGAAAGAGAAGTCTAAACTTGTTGAAGCACAAGAGAAATTAAATAAACTTAAAGGACAATTAAAAAAATTGTGAGGTATTTAGTATATAGTATTTAGTATTAAGTATGGAAGGTTTGGTCTTTTGATTTAAGATTAAGTTTCCATACTTGATACTTTATACCCTGCTTATTATTTAATAATTATAAAGTATGAAAATCAAAATTGATGAACAAACAATCAACGAACTTTTGACTCGCGGAGTGAGTGAGGCTATTGAAAAAGAAAGTTTGAAAAAAAAATTAGAATCCGGGAAAAAATTAAGGATTAAGTTTGGTATTGATCCGACCGGCTCGCAATTGCATATCGGCCATGCCGTGCCTTTGCAAAAATTGCGTCAGTTTCAGAAAGCCGGTCACCAGGTAATTTTGCTTATAGGCGATTATACGGCGATGATCGGCG
Source organism: uncultured bacterium (assembly GCA_937903605.1). Classification (GTDB taxonomy): domain Bacteria; phylum Patescibacteriota; class Patescibacteriia; order Magasanikbacterales; family GWA2-37-8; genus JAKLGL01. The sequence goes on along the minus strand of CALCZC010000007.1, from coordinate 57,288 downwards.
ATCCTAGCGGTCGCAATGAAACACGTCCGCCTTTGACTCCGGAGCAGGTTAAAAAAAATATGGAAACCTATGTACAGCAAGCTTCCAAAGTTATCGATATTAATAATATTGAATTGAGACACAATAGCGAATGGTTTGGAAAGCCTGACTCCGCCCGTTTATTTATGGAATTATCTTCAAAAATTACCGTGGCGAGAATTTTGGAACGCGATGATTTCCAAAAAAGGTTGGCGGAAGGAAACGATATTGCCATGCAAGAAATAATGTATCCTCTATTGCAAGGATATGACAGCGTGGCTCTGGAGGCCGATGTAGAATTGGGCGGTACGGACCAAAAATTTAATTTGTTAATGGGTAGAAAATTGCAAAAAAAATACGATCAAGAGGAACAGGATATTATAACTGTACCGATTTTGGAAGGTTTGGATGGTGAAAAAAAGATGAGTAAGACTTACGGAAATTTTATCGGTTTGACCGATAAATCGGAAGAGATGTTTGGTAAAATAATGTCAATTCCGGATTCTTTAATTTTGAAATATTTTGAATTGGCAACTGATACTTCGATGGAAGAAATAGAAAAATATAAAGAAGAAATGAAAAATGGCGCTAATCCGCGAGATTACAAGATGAAGCTCGGACAAAGTTTGGTAAAAATGTATCATAGTGAAGAAGAAGCGCAAAAAGCTCAAGAATATTTTATAAGCACTTTTTCCAAAAAAGAAATTCCAACAGATATTCCCGAACTTCTCCCAAGTAAAAATGATATTATTACCGTGCTTGTTGAAAGTAAAATTTGTAAAAGCACCTCTGAAGCCAGACAAAATATCGCTCAAGGTGGAGTCAAAATAAACGATATCAAAGTAGAAGATATCAAAACAGAAATTAAGAAAGGAGATATCGTCCAAAAGGGAAGTAGGTTTTTTGTAAAGATTAAATAATGTAGCATGTATAATGTATTAAGTATTATGTATTAAATATGGAGGGGAAGAAAATAAAATCGTTTACAGGTTTGAATGCTTGGAAAGAAGGTCATAAATTAGTATTATTAATTTATAAAGAAACTGGAAATTTTCCGGATAAGGAAATCTTTGGTTTAGTAAGTCAAATGAGACGTTGTGTTGTTTCTGTTACATCTAATATAGCTGAAGGTTTCAGTCGGTCAACCTCTAAGGATAAAAATAATTTTTTTAGCATGGCCTTAGGATCTTTAACTGAATTGCAGAATCAATTATTAATAGTTAAAGATATTGGATATATTAATCAGGAAAAATTTAGTTTATTTGCCAATCAAACAGTAGTTGTGAGTAAATTGATAAATGGTTTGAAAAAATATAATTATAAAAATAATTAATTCGTAAAATACTTACTACATTCTACATAATACATAATACACGTTTATGGTAACAGTCGAACAACAATTAATGAATCTGCTTAAGAAGCTGGGAATAAAAGGAACTACAAACTTCTCCGTTCCGCCCAAACCGGAGATGGGGGATTTGGCTTTTGCCTGTTTTGAATTGGCAAAAAAAGAAAATAAAAATCCGGCAGAAGTCGCCAAAGAATTGGCGGAAAAATTGGCAACCAAACTTGGTTCAGTCAAAGCGGTGGAAAAAGTTGCGGCTTTCGGACCGTATGTGAATTTTTATTTTGAAGTAGGTATTTATGCCAAAATAGTTTTGGATGAAATTTTGAAAAAAAATAAAAAATTTGGGATAAATACGGACGGTAAAAATAAAAAAGTTTTGATAGAGTATCCGAGCAATAATACACACAAAGAGCTTCATGTCGGTCATTTACGTAATATCTGTTTAGGAAATTCTTTGGCCAATCTTTTTGAAAATAATGGTTTCAAAGTTACCAGAGTGAATTATCTCAATGATTTTGGAGCTCATGTAGCCAAATGTCTTTGGGGTTTGAAAAAATTTCATGATAAAGAAAAACCTCCTCGCAATCGTCAGAAATGGTTGGGAGAAATTTATACGCAGGCCAGTCGATATTTGAAAGAGCACCCCGAAGCTCAAGAAGAAGTTGTTCAAATGCAACAAAAAATGGAAGCTAAAGATAAAAGTATTTGGTCTTTGTATTTACAAACCAAGCAATGGAGTATAGAAGGTTTTGAAAAATTTTTTAAAGATTTGGGAGTAAAACATAAAGATACTTTTTATGAAAAAGAAACCAAATTTGTCGGTCAAAAAATGGTAGATAAATTATTGCAAAAAGGTATTGCACAAGTCGGAGAAGGCGGAGCGATAATAGTGGATTTGAATAAATATGGTTTGGATGTCGCGCTTTTGCGAAAAAGCAACGGAGCTGGTTTGTACTTAACTTCGGATTTAGGTTTGGCGGTTGCTAAAAATAAAAAATATAAAGTAAACGAAAGCATACATCTTACCGGTATAGAACAAAATCTTTATTTTAAACAATTGTTTAAAATTTTGGAGTTGGCCGGTTATAAATACAAGATGACACATATCGGATACGGTTTAGTTTCTTTGCCGACAGGCCGAATGTCTTCTCGCGAAGGAAATGTTATTTTGTATGAAGATATTTATAACGAAGTTTTTAATAAAGTTTATCAAGAAACTATCAAAAGACACGCTGATTGGTCTAAGAAAAAACTGGAAGAAACAACCAAAAAGATAACTTTGGGGGCTGTTAAGTTTGATTTATTGAAACACGAAGCTCAAAAAAACATAATCTTGGATCCAAACAATGCTATTTCTTTTGATGGTTTTACCGGACCCTACGTTCTTTATACGGTGGCAAGAATTAACAGTTTGTTGAATAAAGGAAAAAAATGCCCGGCGCAAAAAGCCGACTATGCGTTTCTGAAAAATTTCGAAGAAAAGAAACTTATTCAGGCCCTTTCGTTTTTTGGTTCGGAAGTAAAAAAATCTTTTGAAAATTACAATCCTTCTGTGATTACCAAATATTGTTTTGATACAGCCAAAGTTTTTAATGATTTTTATACCAAAATAAGCATCTTGAAAACCGATGATGAAAAAATACGTTGCGCGCGCTTGTCTCTGTGTTTAGCTACTAAGATAGTTTTACAAAATGCCTTAAACATATTATCTATAGATACTGTGGAAGAGATGTAAGTTTGATTGAAAATAAAGAGAAAATTTATAGTTTGAGTTATTTCCTAAAATAGAGTAAAATATATAAATAATAATTTATTTCAAATCTCAAAACGCAAATTTCAAAACTATTGTATCGCTTCGCGATATTTATAATAAAAATTGTCCCGATTTATCGGGACACCAAAGTTTTGACTTTTGACTTTTGAATTTTGACTTTTAAAATATATGATTTTTCAAAAATCTAAAAAACAAGACGTGGCTATGGATGACAATTATGTCGAAGAAACCGAACAAGAAACCCAAGACAATATTGATACCGTAGTCGGTCCGTCGGTTAATGTGGAGGGAGATTTTAGCTCCGAAGGCAATATCATTGTTAAGGGTACGGTTAATGGTAGTGTCCATACCAGTAAAATTTTGAGTGTGGAAGCCGGGGCCAAGATTATTGCCAATGTGCGTGCGGGGAGCGCTATTATTGCCGGTGAGGTTCGTGGTAATATGAAGATCAAAGATTCTTTGGAATTGGCTTCAACCGCCAGAATTCTCGGAGATATTGAAGTTAAAGTTTTATCCGTAGAACCGGGAGCTGTTATTTTTGGCAAAATCGTGATGCCGGGTATAGAAGGAGTAGAGATAAAATCCGGTCGCCGAAGTCGTAAAACAGAAGAAGTTAGCGAAGTAACAGAGGAGGAATATTTGGGTTAATAAAAAGGCTATGTACGTTTATCTTTACGATAGTTTTTTGGAGCAAAAAAAATATAAAAGCATCATAAAAGAGATAGAAAATAGATTGACGGATTATGGTATTTCCGGCAAGATTTTGCGTTTAAACAATTTTATTGACGCTAAACCGATCATTGAAGATGAAATAAAACGTGGAGCCAAAAATATTGTGATTGTTGGAAATGATAAAACTTTTGGCTTGGTGTTGTCTCGTGGAGCGGGTAGCGATTGTGTTTTTGGTTTTTTACCGATAGGAGCGGAAAATAATACAGTAGCGTCTGTTTTGGGTATTCCGGTTAATGAAGAAAGTGTGGAAGTTTTGGCCAAAAGAAGAAAAGAAAAACTGGATATCGGCTTGGTTAATAATCGTTTTTTTGTTTCTCAACTACATGTCATGCCTTCCAAGGTTCAAGTTGTTTATGACCGTAAATTTAAAGTTACAGCTAGTGATAAAATGGAAGTGGTTGTTTGTAATTTCCAGCCTTTTTATTGGAAAAAGGACAAAAAAGACAAAGAAATCAGAGTTGTTCATCCTCAAGACGGTAAGTTGGAAGCATTCCTTCGACCATTGACAAAAAACGGTTGGTTTGGGTATAAATATGAAGAGCCGAGTATTTTCCCGTTTGAAGAAATGGAAATAATAGGGGAGACAGCTTTTTTGGTGGAAACAGATGGACGTCAAACAAAAGAAATAAACTTAAAGCTCAAATTGGCAAAAAGCAAAATAGAAATGATAGTTGGGAAAAATCGCATGTTTTGATGTATAGTATGTATTACATTTATGTTCTTAAAAGCTTAAGTAGAAATTATGTGTATGTCGGTATTACAAGTTGTATAGAAAAAAGATTTACGCAGCATAATTTGGGAAAAAATAAAACCACAAAACCATATAGACCATTTAAAATAATTTTTACAGAAGAATTCGAATCAAGAATTAAAGCAAGAAAAAGAGAAAAATATCTTAAATCTGGTTGTGGAAAAGAATACATAAAAGTCCAGATGGCGAAATTGGTAGACGCACTACCTTGAGGTGGTAGCGGCCGCAAGGCCATGGAGGTTCGAGTCCTCTTCTGGACACCTAGTTATAATCATTGAATAAAGAAAGAGGTGGCGAAACCTGCCTGCCGGCAGGCAGGTTGGTAGACGCACTACCTTGAGGTGGTAGCGGTCGCAAGGCCTTAAGAGTTCGAGTCTCTTTCCGCCCACCATTTGTACAGAGTATTAGGTTGCAAGATGTTAAAATTTTAAATCATTCTTTGTTTGCAATAGAAATGCACTAATGTGCATTTCGTGGAGACGAGAACGCCGGAGTGATATTTTGCGAGTTTTATGACGAGCAAAATCACGAGGCGGTGGCTAGCCCGAGTAAGCCGGAAGGCGATGAGAGGCGAAGCCGAGTCTCTTTCCGCCCACCATTTGTACAGGGCGCACTACTCCTTCTGAGTACAAAAATAATTTTTATGAAATATTTTATTGGAATTTTATTTGTAACCGCTGGTTTCTTTTTTATTTGGAAAACAGAGTGGTTTATGGAAAATTTTGGACGTATCGCTTGGGCGGAAGAAAAATTAGATGTAGAAGGTGGTAGTCGAATGGCCTATAAACTTATCGGGATAGCTTTGATTTTTATCGGTTTTCTTTTGATTACCGGCATGTGGGAAGGATTTCTCATGGCCACCTTGGGTAAAATATTTATTCGTTAAATTTTAAATATATGTCTTACGAAGGAACAGCTCTTTTGAATCCGGAAATAATCTATAAAAAAGTAGGCTTGAATGAAGGGATGAAAGTTGCTGAGTTTGGTTGTGGTCGTACCGGTATTTTTACTTTTTCCGCTTCAAAAATAGTAGGAGATAAAGGCGCTGTTTATGCCATGGATATTTTGAAAGACGTTCTAGAAAATATCAAGAGCCGTAGTCAATTCGAAGGATATCATAATATTTTAACTGTTTGGACTGATTTGGAAAAAGTCGGTGCGGCCGGAGTACCGGAAGGAAGTATTGATGTTGGTTTTTTTGTAAATGTATTTTTTCAATTAAAAAATAAAGACAATGCTTTTATTGAAGCTGCACGTTTACTCAAGGATGGTGGCACTTTGGTTATAGTGGATTGGACAAAAAAAATTGAAAATAAACTTGGTCCGGAAGAAAAATTAATGGTTAAACCCGAAGAAACGGCTGCGATAGGGAAAAAATACGGATTTGTTTTGCAAGAAAATTTTCCAGCCGGCGAATATCATTTCTGTTTAATTTTTAAAAAAGAATCGGAGGAATAATTAATTTTTATGAGCTTATTAAATTTATTGAAAATAGAGTATTGGTTTTCTCAGCCCTATATTTTGTATGATGGTGACAAATGGTTTTGGTGGGGTTTTATTTTAGTTTTGATCGTGGTGGCGGCGGTTTTTAAATTTTTGGAAAATAAAACCATGGATAAAATAAAATCGGAAATATATCGTCGTTTCGGAAATGTTTTGACGGGAATGTCTATTTTTTTGGTTTTTTGGTTTTTTCTTCGTCAACAACACATCCCTTTTTTGGCTTGGAGATTCTGGTGGTTACTGGCTTTGTTTTTTGCCGTTTCTTCGGCTTTGAAAACCATGCGTTATGTGCTCAAAAGAATTCCGGAAATTCGTAAATTTGAAGAAGAAAAACAAATGAGAGAAAAATACTTGCCTAAGCGTTAAATTTTTATGGAGGGTAGGCACAATAAAGACTTGGGAGATTGGGGAGAAGAAAGAGCGGTAGAATTTTTACGTAGGCACGGTTTTGAAGTTGTTGATAGACAATTCCACACTGTTTGGGGTGAAATAGATATCGTCGCTAAAAAAAGCGGCGATTATTATTTTGTAGAAGTAAAAACTCGTGTTGATATAGATTTGGCCAATAATGCGGCTATCACTTATCAAAAAACTCAAAAACTTTTGAAAAGTATCAGGGTTTATGCTTATAAAAATAAGTTGGAAGACGTGGCACTTATACCTGCGGCCCTGGTTGTTTACGTGAATAAGTTAAAAAAAACGGCGAAGTTTATGTTTAATGTTATTTATTGACAAAAAGCATGTTTTTGTTATAAAATAGCGCTAAGTTTTTAACAAAAGACAATTATTGTTTATTGATTATTGTTTATTAAAATTAAATAAATTTGTAAAATATAAATAATAAACAATAAATAATAATTAATAAATTTTTATTCTATGAAAAAAGAACGCACATTCGTCATCGTTAAACCAGACGGAGTTCAGAGATCTCTTATAGGAGAAATTATCAAGAGGATCGAGCGAACCGGTTTAAAACTGGTAGCTTTAAAAATGGCCGTGCCAACAGAGGATCAATGTTGGGTTCATTATAATAAAGATGATGTTTGGTTTGAAAGTAAAGGTGCCAAAATTTTGGAAAATCGCCAAAAGGCCGGTTTGCCGGTGGAAAAATTAGCTATTGAATATGGAAAAGATATCATCAAAGCCTTGGTAAAGTTTATGACCTGTGGTCCGGTGGTGATGATGATATGGGAAGGTAATGAAGCTGTTGGGGTGGTAAAAAAACTGGTTGGCTCTACCGAACCTGCAACTTCCGATGTAGGTACTATTCGCGGAGATTTAACACTTGATTCCTATAATTTAGCCGGGACAGATGATAGAGCTGTGCGCAATTTGGTGCACTGTACCGATAATCCGGCGGAATCCCAAAGAGAGATAGATATTTGGTTTAAAAAAGAAGAAATTATCAATTATAGATTATTGGCGGAAGAGATTCTTTATGATGTGAACTTGGACGGAATATTGGAATAAAAAAAGCACTCCTTCGGGAGTGCTTTTTAAAAACCCAAAACTCAAAAGTTTTGACTTTTGACTTCGGTAGTTTTATGGTATAATACCTACGTTCCACCAACGGGGTGAAACTGTTCTACAAAAAACATGTGAAGGTTCGTCAATATCTGTTTGACCCGTGGGTTAAACATGTGACTTACCACCTATACATATAGGGACATGTTTTAACCCCTTGGTTGAACTAAAAAAATTCTTCGCTTTTGGCGAAGAATTTTTTTTATTTTGTTCATTTTTTGATAGTACGGCGACATGTAGTGCAAGCTTTGACAGTATTCCCAGATAGTTTGATATTTTGCAAATTAGGTTTCTGTTTACGGGGAACTTTGTTTTTGGCATGAGAAACATGGTTGGCGCGCGTAGCTATTTTTCCACACAAAGCGCAAGTTCTACTCATATTTTTGTTGCTAAAATAAGTTAAATGCTTTATAATTAAGTAAAAATATTATAACTAAATTATTAAACTTTGTCAATATTTATGCCGTGGACATCAATTCTATTCTATTTTTTGATTATAGTTCCTTCGGCTATTATCCATGAATATGCCCATGGTTTTATGGCGGATAAATTGGGTGACCCGACAGCTCGTTATGCCGGGCGTTTGACACTTAACCCTAAAGCCCACATAGATATTTGGGGTACTATTTTTATGCCAATCATCTTATCTGTTTTGAGCGCGGGTAATTTTTTGTTTGCTTATGCCAAACCAGTACCATACAATCCTTATAATTTGAAAAATCAAAAATGGGGACCGGCTTTAGTGGCGATAGCCGGACCGATGGCTAATTTTTTATTAGCTTTTTCTTTTGCTATGTTTATCAGATTTACACCTTTTAGCAATTTGACACAATTTTTATATGTCATAGTTTACGCCAATATTCTTTTATTGGTTTTTAATCTGGTACCGATTCCACCACTTGATGGTTCTAAAATATTATACGCTCTGCTACCGACAGGAAGTGAAAAAATAATTTATTTTTTGGAAAAAAACAGTTTTGTTATTTTGTTAATATTTGTATTTTTTCTCTTTAATTTGATTTTCCCTATTATTCAATTCCTGGTTAGATTTTTAGTGGGATTTTAAATAATTCCTCAAAATATAAATTTTTCTTAATATCTAAGTCCTACTTTCTTATCTCAAAACTCAAATGTCAAATCTCAAATCTACAACTCAAAACCTTAAAACTGATATTAAAGTAAGGTGCTATTATTTCTCTATAAAAGTTATTAAGTTCCTTCAAACATTACCTGAAAAGAAAGTATACTGGATAATTGCTGATCAACTACTGCGGTCAGCTACTTCTATCGGAGCTAATATAGTAGAAGCCAAATCTTCATCATCAAGAAAAGACTTTATCAAGTTTTATGAAATAGCTTTGAAATCAGCCAATGAAAGCAAATATTGGTTTGGATTACTACGAGACGCCACAGAAGCGGATAATACTAAAATCAAAGAATTAACAGAAGAACTAAACCAAATAGCCAACATGCTTGGATCAAGTCTCTTAACTTTGAAAAACAAAAGATAGTTTTGACACTTAAGGCTGTAGTTTTGACTTTTGAGTTTTGAGATTTGAGATATAAACAAGCGGTTATTAGATCTTTTGTAAAATTTAAAAAATTATTTATAATTAGTTTTTATTAATAAATTTTATAAGTATGAAAACTATTTTAAGTTGGATATTAAATTCCGCTGCCTTGATAGGTCTAACTTACTATTTACCCGGAATTAGTGTGAGTGGTTTCGGTAGGGCACTATTGGTAGTTTTGGTTTTGGGTTTGATAAATACACTGATTCGTCCGATAGTATTGCTTTTGACATTGCCAATAAATTTATTGACCTTAGGTTTATTTACTTTCATTATAAACGCGTTGATGTTTTGGTTAACGGGTTGGTTGATAGAGGGTTTTTATGTAGCCAATTTTATTGCGGCGTTTTGGGGTGCACTTTGTATGACTGTTGTCGGTTGGATAATCAATGTTTTATTAAATAAATAGGGTATAACTTGGTATGAAGAATTATTCTAGCAACCGGGCGCAAAAAGGCAAAACAGCTTACCGCACACCTAGTTTGTTCAAAGCCAACAAAGCGGAACATTTTGCCGATCTTAAATCTAGAACAAAAAATAACAAGATTTTGTCTTCTTTTAATTATTATGAAAAAAAACAAAGGGAAAGTTAGCTTATATTATAGTCATGATATTGACGAATATATCAAAGCTCTAAAAGAAAAAACCAAAAAATTAAAAAAAATCAAATTTTCTTCTTATAAATTGAAATATAAAAACGGTCAATTTTATTTTTTACGTCTAGCTTCTGCGGATATTAAACCCAAAGACAAAATTTTGTTTATTGCCGCCGGTATTCACGGTGAAGAAACCGCCGGTCCTTTGACGATTTTAAACAAGCTTAAAGAAATTTTTTCCTATGCGCGAAAAAATAAAGTTAAATTGATTATTTATCCTCTTTGTAATCCCAGTGGTTTTTCACAGATGACCAGATATAATATTGATGATGATGAAGGAGAAACCGGCAATAATGATTATTTGCGCTATGAAATGGCCGATGGAACTTTCAAAGACGATATTAAAAAAAGTAATAATTACAAAGCTTGGTATTGGTCTTCAGAAATTACCAAAAATTTACCTCTGGAAACAAAAATCATGCACAAGATTCTCAAAAAAGAACCGCTTACCCAGGTCAGGGCTTTGCTTGATTTGCACCAGGATTATATCAGTAGTGTTTCTTTGCCTTTCTCTTACCACTATTCTTTTGGTAAGCTTGGAGTTTACAAAGATATTATAAAAAATATAAAAAAAATAGTTCCGCTTTATAAAAACAGGATGATTGATGCGGGTTTTTGCGAAGTGAATAAAGATGGAGATCGCAGTCATTGTCTGGAAGAAGCGATGTTATCGGATAAAAACGGTTTTGTGATTCGTCATGATGGAACCTTGCCAGATCTTTTTTATCGTTTGGGTACGCCATATTGTATCACAGTAGAAACCACCGGTGCTACACCGTTGCAAGAAGCGATGGCAGTGAACATGGTCTGGATAAAAGGTTTGATAGATTTAATTAAGTACGAAAGTACGAAATAATTAATATATGAAAAAAACAATTGTTATTTCACTTGGTGGTTCTATTATTATTCCCAAAACCGGTTTTGATCCGAAATTTTTACGGAATTTCGTTAAGATGATAATCGGTTTTAAAAATAAATATAAGTTTATTTTGGTTTGTGGTGGAGGAAATACCACCCGTCTTTATCAGGGTGCAGCCAAAGAAGTAAATAAAATAAAAACCGAGGAATTGGATTGGATTGGCATTTATTCTACACGACTTAACGGTCGTTTGATGCAAGCTTTGTTTGATAAAAGTGCTCACAATGAATTGGTTGTTGATCCTTATAAAAAACAGAAATGGACGACTCAAGTTATGTTGGCTGCCGGTTGGAAGCCGGGATTTTCTACAGATTATGATGCGGTTTTGTTGGCAAAAAAATACGGTGCCGATACGGTTATCAATCTTTCTAATATAGATTATGTTTATGACAAAGATCCGCGAACAAACAAAGATGCTAAAAAATTGGAAAATGTAGATTGGGAAAAATTTCAAAAAATCGTCGGTATCAAATGGGTGCCCGGAGCCAATGTGCCGTTTGACCCCATCGCCACTGCTTTGGCGCGGAAAAATAAAATGAAAGTCTTATTTGTTAGAGGAAGTGATTTAAAAGAAGTTAAAAAAGCTATCGAAGGTAAAAAAATCAAGGGAACGGTAATATCATAAATGCAAAATCCCTCGCTTTAAAGCGGGGGATTTTTATTTAGCAGACCATTGACAAAATCTTTAAAATATGCTAATTTAAGCTATTAAGTTCTTTTACAAGAGAGGTAAAACATGTACAGGTGTAGACAAGATCTCCACCTGCACATTGGTGGAGATAGTTTGGAAAATTTGCTGAAAAATGTTAAAAAATCGGGAATCAAAACCCTGTCTATTATTGACAAAGAAAGTGTTGACCGAATCACAGAAATTGAAGGTGCTTGTAAAAAGCATGATTTGAACTGCTTACGTGGTGTGGAGGTTAATGCCAGGTATGCAAACAATATCTATCATTTTCTGGTGTATAATTTTAAAAACATCCAGAAGGTGAGGGGTTTTTTCAAGAAAGAAGCCAAGGCCAAATATCGACGTGCGATGAAGGTTGTTGCACGATTGCAAAAATTGGGCTGGCGTGTGAATTTTGATTCTCTGAACAACATCCCGCGACAGTTTTTGGGCAGACGCTTGGTAGTAGAAAATGTTCGCAACCATCCTGAAAACCAGGAAAGATTGTTGAAAGAAGAAATTTTTGGCAACGATGATTTCTATCGTCGTTACTTGGAACCCGGCAAACCGGCTTATTGTGCTCGTAAGGTAAGTAGTGTCTACCAATTACTCAAAACCATGCGTGCGGCCGGAGCATTGATAATTTGGGCACATCCGTGGCGGAGTATCCATGAAAATTTCGGGCAAAGCAATTTTAAAGAAAATTTTCTGGCTACTTTCAATGCATTTCTGAAAGTCGGGGTAGATGGTGTTGAAGTTTATTATCCCGATGTTCCCAAAGAAACGATTATTTTCATGTACCGTCTTTGTCGAAAAAATCACATGCTTGTTAGTATCGGCTCTGATAGCGTGGGCTCAGATTTAACCCCGCTTCCCGCGATAATCAAGGGAATGGAGCCGGACAGTATTATTTCCGCGACTTCTCTTTATAGAGGGGTGCTCTGATCACAGACCCCCTCTTTTTATTTGTTAATCCTATATAGGCTTTACTTATTGTACGATGACTAAGTATGTTGCCCCCTTGACAAATAAATTAATTTTGATATAATGGTTTCACCATAGACAGTAGCTCCCCTTTGGGGTTAAATACGCTACCGAGGTAATCTCACCCAATTTTTTGGGATCAGGTCGAAGATGACCGTTTTGTCTGTGGTATAACCACAGATTTTTTATTAACGTCCAAAATTTTGGAGTGTTAGTAAAAAACTAAAAAATTATGCCAAAAACAAAACAACAAAAAAAGGTAATCGTGGAAAGCTTAGGTGACGACGTCAAAAAAGCGAAAGCCGTGGTCTTTGCCAACTTCCAAGGTTTAACTGTCAAAGATTCCGAAGATTTGCGTAAAAAATGTCGCAATGTCGGAGTAAATGTGATGGTGGCCAAAAAAACCTTATTGCGTAAAGTTTGCGAAGAGCTAGGTTTTGGAGATATTAATCCAAAAACTTTTGAAGGTGGTGTTGCTACTTTCACAAGTGAAAAAGATGAAATAGCCCCAGCCAAAGTTGTTGCAGATTTTGCCAAACAAAACGATAAAGTTCTTATTTATGGCGGAATTTTGGAAAATAAATTTATTGCCAGTGATTATGTTAAAAACTTGGCTTCATTACCAAGTAAGCAAGAACTTTTGGGTAAATTGGTCGGCTCTATCAACGCTCCGGTTTCCGGATTCGTTAATGTCTTGGCCGGAAATTTACGCTCTTTAGTAAATGTTTTAAATAATATTAAAGAGTCTAAAGCTTAATTAAAATTTTCAGTTTATAAACTGAAGTCTAATAATAAAATTATGTCAGAAGAAAAAAACGTAGTTGTTCCGGAAAAGTTTAAATCTTTGGTGGAACAAATTGAAAAATTGTCCGTTTTGGACTTAGCCGAATTGGTTAAAGTTTTGGAAGAAAAATTTGGTGTTTCTGCCGCTGCTCCAGCTATGATGATGGCTGCCGCTCCAGCTGCCGGCGCTGCCGCTGCTGAAGAAAAAACAGAATTCAATGTTGAATTGACTTCTGCAGGAGATAACAAAATCAATGTTATCAAAGTGGTAAAAGAAATTACTGGTTTGGGTCTTGCCGAAGCCAAAGCTTTGGTTGACGGAGCTCCAAAAGCTATTAAAGAAGGTGTGAAAAAAGAAGAAGCTCAAGAAATGAAAAAGAAAATTGAAGAAGCAGGTGGTAAAGTTGAATTGAAATAAGCTGGTAAGCAAGTAAGCAGGTAAGCTTGTAAGCAAGTAAGCCTGTAAGCAGATAGACTAAAAAATAACACGAAAACCTCGTCAGAAATGGCGAGGTTTTGTATTTGTATTATAAAATAAAATCCCGCCCTTGAATTATAAAGGCGGGATGTTTGTGCACGCCAAGGGATTCGAACCCCTGACCCTCTCGGTGTAAACGAGATGCTCTAACCAACTGAGCTAGGCGTGCATTATTGGTTGATATTATAAAATATTTTTTTAGATAAGTCAAGGTCTGTTTCTCTTTGTCAAAAAACAAAAAATAAGGTATAATATAAAAAATTAAGCCCATAATTTTTTTAAAATTATAACTTTACAAACTCTCAACTATCGTATGTACCAAAATCCCGATCAAAAAATAGTTTTACATAAAGGCATTTATAAATATGAAGCTACTGTAGGAGAAGCTATTTTTATGATTACCGGGATGATAATAGGTGCTGGGGTTTTAGGTATTCCTTATGTTGTGTCTCAGTCCGGACTTATTCCGGGGTTATTTTATATTGCGGTTTTGGGCACGGTAATGATGTTTTTGAATTTGATGGTCGGTGAAATAGCTATTCGTACCAACCAAGAATTGCAATTGCCGGGGTTTGCTGGAAAATATTTAGGCGGTTGGGCCAAGGCCCTCATGTCATTTATTATTATCTTTAGCGGTTATGGGGTGCTCCTAGCCTATGTTATTGGTGAGGGAGAAGTATTATCGGCTTTATTTGGCGGATTACCAGAATTTTGGAGTGTTTTATTTTGGTTTTTTGGCAGTTTGGTAATTTGGCTTGGTTTGGGGGTACTCAAAAAAGTTCAAAAATACCTCAGTTTTATAGTAATCTCTATTATTATCGGTTTATCTTTTTTCTTGTTTAAAAAATTTAATGTTGAAACCTTGTCTTATGTTAATCCGGCCAATATTTTCTTGCCGTTTGGTGTAGTCCTTTTTGCGCTTCACGCCACTCCGGCGATAGTTGAGGCCCATGCCTTATTACCGGGTAGTCAAAAGCATTTCAAAAAAGCCATTATTATCGGCTCTCTTATCCCAATGATTGTCTATGCTTTGTTTGTTTTGGCTGTAGTTGGGATGAATGGGCAAAGCGTGACTGAAGTGGCTACTGTTGGTCTAAGTCTTCAATTTGGACCGTTTTTTGCCTTTTTAGTGAATATTTTTGCCGCTATTGCTATGGGAACTTGTTTTATGGGTTTTGGTACTGCACTTAAGCAAACTCTTATCTGGGATCATAAAATAAACAAATATTTGGCGGATATTGCCGTTATTTTGGTGCCGATTCTTATTTTTGCGCTCGGAGCTCGTTCATTTATCGGGGTTTTGGAAATTGTCGGTGGGTTGTTTGTTAGTGTAGAATCTATTTTATTGGTTTTGATTTATACCGCTGCCAAGAGAAAAGGGGATTTACCGGCAGATAGATATGGAATGAAAAATTATTGGATATTTATTGTTCCGGTGTTTATAGTGTTTAGTATCACGGCGATTTATAGTGTAGTCAAAATGTTTTAAAAAAAACGGACGAAAGTCCGTTTTTTTTAATATTATAATATTAAAATATTTTAATATTATTTTTTATTTTATTACTTCGCTCCCAAACTTACTTCCCTCATCATTCTCTTGTAATTTATTATTTACCTCTCCCAAATTGATTTCATAATTTTTTCCGGTCATAGCATCGACAGCTATAATCTTTGCATTTTTAAGTAGTTGTAAATTATCACCCAAATCATTTTGATCCGGAGTAACTTCTACTTCAAAATATAAACCAAAAGAAGTTGAAGCAAAAACAGAATCTTTTTTCCAGATTGCTTCTTGGTTTTCAAAGGTCATTTCATAACCGTAGTTTACACTTTGTTTGCCGGTAAAAATGACATTTTTACCGGGGTTAGCGATAAATTTGAAATTTTTCAATTCGTTGGCACCATTTTGAATATCTAAATAAATCCAATATTTAGTAGGTTGTCCTACTTGTGGTGGTAGGGGACCGCGTCCTATCTGATCTTGACTTATAGTATAATAGCGAGCCTGAATTTTTGTTTGCAAAAGACTGGCTAGTGGAATTTCTATTGCTTTTTCTTTGGTAACAAAACCAATTTCACTGTCAAAAAGATTGGCGCTAAAAATCGGCTCCAAAAATAAAGCTGAAGCAAAAGACCCAGCATCATCTTTTATTTTTAAAGTCAAAATAAACTCGTCAGATTTTATCGCAGAGCCGGACTGAAAAATATTTCGGGTAAAGCGATCAATAATCAGATTTTGGCCATCAATTTTAAGATTATTAATTTTGGCGGTGTTTTCCAAATCCAGAACATTATTTTTATCAAACAAAACCAATTTTTGATCTTGTAGCAAATTGCCTGATAAATTATCAAATTCCACCCGGATCTTCAAAGTGTCACCGGAATTTAGATAAGCATAGACGGTTTGCGGTTCAAGGGTTAAACCGATATCCGGAGAGCGCACTTCAAAAAACAAATTTTCTTTTTGTTGAATGAAATTATGGTTGTTAAATTTGCGAACTAGAGAATAAGAAAAAGGGAGTTGACCCAAAGTTTTTGGTATTTTGGCTAAACCTTGCAAAATAATTTCTTGCTTTGGCAATAAAACATTGGGAGATTGTTGCTCCAAATTTAAAAAGTTCGGAAGCTCTAAATCCACACCTTCTATAGTTTTTTGGCTAATATTAGATATTTTTATTGAAAAAGGCACTTCTTTATCTGGAAAAGTGGTTTTTTCAAAATTTATTTCAGACATTATTTCTGTTTTATCATAATTTATCAATTCAAGTTCCTTTTTCTGGTCAATTTTGTTAGTTTTTCCTATTTTGTAGCTTAATATAGCCAAAATTTTATCAGATTGGGTAGCATCGCCGACCAATTGACCGGAAATGGTTATTTTATCGTTTCCACCAGGTTTAATTTGTCCTAAATTGATAGAATTGGAGTCTGAAAGTTGATCATTTTTAGCTTTATTTAGCACAAAACCAGCTGGAAGATGCAGAGAAAGTGTAGTTTCTTCAAGATCAAATTTACTATTATTTTTATAAGTGATAAAAATATCCAAATCTTCTCCACTAATGATTTTTTCGCTAGAATAAGCAAAATTTATCTCAACTTGACTGGAGATGCTTGGTTGCCAAAAAAACCAAAAAATTGCGCTTCCAAATAAAAAAATAGCTAAAATTAGCAAAATTATGTCAAAAACAAATAGTTTTTTGGCATGTTTGTAGATACTAGAATATTTGTTTTCAAAGTATTTTTTAAAAAATTTAGTTATTTTCATAAAAAGGTCTATAAAGTCTATAAAGTCTATAAAGTTTATAAAGTCACGACTTAACGGACTTTAAGGGCCTTTGACTTTTAGACTCGGTTATTATACACCTTTTCGCATTGACGTACAAATGGTTTTTATGGTATTATTTTAAGCATTAGAAAGGCTGATAAAGACGATTGTTTCGGCTATAATTTTTTGCTATAATTAAATAAAATTGAATACAATTTGTATTCAAGACTCCACCCCGCCCCTCCTCTTAAATAAAAGGAGGGGGAAGTTCCTCCCTCTGCCAGAGAGGGAGGTTAGGAGGGAGAGGGAGAATCTAGTGTAACATTTCTTCATTATTTACGTCTACTAAGATGTTGAGTAGTATTTCTGAAAATATACTGTTATATAAACTCAAAGCTTACAAAGATCCTGAGGCCTTTGCGGCTCTTTATGATATTTATGTGAAACGAATTTATCGTTTCGTGTACTTTAAAGTCAGCTCGCACGAAGAGGCCGAGGATATTACTTCCGAAGTGTTTTTAAAAGCTTGGAACTATATCAACGACGACAAAGAAGTAGAAAGCTTTAGTGGACTTCTTTACAAAATAGCTAGAAATTGTGTGATAGATCTTTACCGCCATAAGGCTGGTAAGGCCGAGACAATTCTCATTTCTTCTTTACCTGAAGGGTTGGAAATAGGTGACAGTGGAAAAACTGTTGGCGGTTTACACACACAACTAGAAGCGGAAGATTTGATCAAGGTTATCAAAAAACTGAAATTAGAATACCAAGAAGTTTTGACTTTACGTTATGTGGATGAATTACAGATAGAAGAAATCGCGGAAATTACCGGTAAAGGAAATATCTCAGTTCGTGTCACTCTTCATCGCGCTTTGAAAAAATTAAAAAAATTATCAGGATCGGAATAAATTGTGGATGTCATCTCTGCGAAAGCAGGAATGACAAAAAAACGTTTATGTCAAAGAATTTAATTTCACAACTCAAAAATCTCAAACACAAAGACGTTACTCCAAATGATGCGTGGTTAAAGCAAAACCGCGAGGTTTTGTTATCCCAAATTAAAAATAACGCCAAAACTTCAAGTAATAGCCCTTATGAAAATTTTTGGATTGGAATGTCTGTGTTTTTTGGAGAAAAAGTGATGTTAAATGTAGTTAAACCATTATCTATTCTTTTGATTGTGGCGATGGTCGGAACTTCCGGTTGGATTGCGACAGTAGACGCTGCTTATGAAAGTTTGCCCGGAGATATATTATATAGTGCCAAAAGAGTGATAGAAAAAACCCAGATTACTACTGCTTCTGTAATGGGAAATAAAACTACCGAAACCAAACTTCATTCTGAGTTTGCCAAACGTCGCGCCAATGAAATAAAAAAAGTGGCTGCAAGTCAAGATCCGAAAAAAGCGGAAAAAGTTACCGAGACTGTACAAGATTTGAAAAACGAAATGAACAATCTAACCAATAAATTGGAAAATGAAAATCAAGTAAGTATTGCCGCCAACACTCTCAAAGAAGTACAAAAGAATACCGAATCTATCAAAACCGTTTTGAGTGAAATCAAAGAAGATTTGTCTATGACAGCTACCAATACGATTGATAAAAGTGTAGTTGAAGAGATTTCTCAAGCCAAAGATATAGCCAAAGATGTGGCTATGAAAACTGTAGAAGTCGTAGTTATTAAACACTTAGAAGGTGATAATACCATCACTAAAGAAGAAGTAAAAAAGATGTTAGATGACACTGTAAAAAATACAGTTAATGAAACTTTGCAAAAAACCGAAAACTTGATTGGTGTGAATAATATTGTAGAGGCTGTTAAAACAGAAATCAAAGTTCTTGACAGCGTCACTTCTACAGCATTTTCTGCATCTAGCTCTGCCGATTTGGCACAACAAATTGAAAATATCGCTAGTACTACCAAACAAGCGGCACTGCAAACCCAAGAAGTGATAAAAGATTCTGATAAAAAAACCGATGAATTACAATCAATGTTAGACAGTGACGATCTGACTGGAGTTCTCAATATAATAAAGGAAGTAAATGAGGTAAATAAAGTAGTGGAAAAAATTATTGATACAGCGGTCGGTAGTGTTCAATTGGCTTTGCCACCGGTAGTCACTATTGTCAAAGAAAAAACTGAATCCGGACAAAGTGTCACAACAACAACCGATGTAAAAGTAATAGTTACAAGCACACCGGCGAGTACGACGGAGATAATCGTAACAACAACAATGTCAGCAGTGACTAATACTACAAATAAAGTTAGTACAACAGTTAGATAATTATTGTTTATTGATTATTGTTTATTATGGAGGAATATTGGAAGCTGGGAGAAGTTGTTCCTTACAAAATAGCGGTTAATATAGGAAGACAAAGTTGGAAAATATATGAAATAATGGATAGAGATATCAAAAGAATGATTGGAGAACAATTTATCAGGGCTGTTGATTCTATTGCGGCAAATATTGCCGAAGGATATGGAAGATTCCATTTTATGGACAGAATAAAGTTTTATTACAATGCCAGAGGTTCGTTATTCGAAGTCAAACATTGGTTACTAGTCTTAAAAGAAAGAAATGTTATCACCTTAGAATGTTTTGAACAAAATTTGAAAGAGGTAAATACTTTACATCGAGAATTAAATACTTATATTAAAATTTGTCTTAACAATAAGAAAATAAACAATAAATAATAAACAATAATTTCATTCGTCGGCAATCGTTAATAAATAATAAACAATAATCAATAATTTCATTTAAATTTTAATTCACCTGACTTTTTACTCTTCTCCGGCTTGCAGACAAATATCTTGTCTCCATACTGGAGGGGGCTACTAAGTCAATCCACTGTTGCTTACAAGGTCGAGAGTCCACATGGACTCGCACAGTATTGTGCGTTTGGCGGGCTAAGGGCATATGTCTTAGGTCGTCAAACAAAAAGTTCCGTTATTTTCTGACCCTGCTTGTCGGGCGCGCAGAAAGACGGAAACTATAAATTATTAACTAAATTATGAACTTGAAGAAAATTTTTACCATGGGCGTAGTAATGACAACCATCGTGTGGTCATTAGGCGTTGCCACTTTGGTACCTTCTGTAGTTAGCGCTGCAGATGCAAGTTGCCCAACATTAGTTGCTGGCGATTTGATCAAAGTATCCGGCAAACCTGCTATCTATGCTCTTGATAACAACTTGAACTATCGCTATTTTCCAGATGGTGATGTGTTCAAATCCTGGAATGCAGATGAATCTTATAGCAAATACTATAAGACCATCTCCCAAGCTTGTTTTGACAGCTTGGCTCAACCTGCTCAAGCTCCATACCATGTTTTCTATCGCGCCGGTTCTTACCTCGTGAAGTACCTAAGCTCTGATACATTGTATGTTGTTAGCTTGAACAACAAATTAATTCCTATCACTGATGCTGCAGCTAAAGCTATTTTTGGCACAAACTATACATGGAAAACCATTGGTTTGTCCGAATGGCCTCTGTACACCAAAGATACCACCACTATCACTGAAGCTACCGTTTATCCTGGTATGCTCGTGAAAGCTGATGGAAAAACATATTTTGTTGATGAAGGAAAAGTGTTACGCGAAGTTACTGCCGAAGGCATGACTGCTAACCGTTTCAAAACTGCTTTTGTACGCACAGTTTCCATTACTGGTTTAACAACTGGCGCTACTATCGGTTCTGAAATCACTTCTTTGACAAAAAGAGTTGGTGATTCTACCACTCCTGGAACTCCAGTTGCTTCTGGTAATTTGACTGTAGCTTTGGCTATGGACACCCCGGCTGCTAACAGCGTTCCACAAAACGGAACTCGCGTTCCGTTTACAAAAGTAAACTTAACCGCTGGTGCTAGCAATGCTATCAACGTTGATGCTATCACTATTAAGAGAACAGGTTTGAGTAACTATACTCAATTTGCAGGCAGTGGAAAAGTTTGGATTGAAAAGAATGGCGTTCGCGTCTCTTCCCAATCCGCTATGAACAGTTCAGATGAAGTCAATTTGACTTTCTCTCCTGTTTTGAACATCCCAGCCGGTCAAACTGTTACTGTAGAAATCGTTGCTTCTTTGAACAACGAAGGTGGTAATGGTGCTCTTGGTATTTCTGCCGCTTCTGCGGTATCTGCCGGCGGCGTAACCGTAGGTGGTTCCTATCCTATTTTCGGCAACTTGATGAGCTTTACCGATTACAAAGTGGCTACTGCCGAAGTTACTTTTGGTACTGGAGCTAAAACTCCTAAAGTAGGAGACACAGCTGCAGAATTGGCAACTTTCGATGTAACTCAAACAGCTACTAGTTCAAAAGATATTATTTTCAAATCCATCATGTTGCGAAACAATGGATATGAAGATATGTCCAAAGCTTTAGCTAATGTTTACTTGGAAAAAGCTGGCGCTGTTATTTCTAGCAATGGCGTTATCAATGGTCGTTACATTACCTTCACCTTGAATGACGGCGGTCTCTTGATTGAAAAAGGAGACTTTGCTTCTTTCAAAGTAAAAGGTGACATCATGGCCAAAGAAAATACCAATCCAGGCTTTACTTTCTTGGTAAACAAAACCGAAGATGTTTCTATTATTGAAAAATCTACTGGTTTTGGAGCTGCTGTAACAAAAGACAATGGTACTAATGATGTTAACATTCAAGCTGGTGCTCTTTCTATCACCAAAAAATCCACTCAACCTACTGATGCTACTGTTATCAAAGGTACCAATGGCACAGTTTCTTTAGTGGCTAATGTTCGTGCTGATGAGGCTATTAAAGCCGAAGGCGTGCAAATTGATTGGGAAGGTACTGCTGTAACTTCTTCTTTCCAAAACATCAAAGTTTACCTTAACGGTTTCTTGCTCGGAACATTTGATCCGGACAATAATACCGGCACAAAAGAAATTGAAACCTCTGTTACTTTCAACAAAGGTGACAATGAATTACGTGTTACTGCTGATGCTAAAACCGACGCCACTAATGGTGCTGAGTTTAAAGCTAAAATCGTTGCTACTAAGTTCTTAACTGCTGCTCAATCTCCTGAATATGTAGCTTCTGGTAATAAAGTTACTTTACCGGATGATGTTAATGGCAGTCCGATTGGCGCTACCATCAAAATCGAAGGCGGTACTTTGACCATCTCTAATAATGATGGTTATGTCGAAAATCGTAAAATTGTTCAAGGCAAAGTAGATGTTGTCTTGGGTAAATTCAATGTTAAAGCAGAAAATGATAACATTACTATTACTTCTATTAGCGCCGGTAATAACACCGGTACTGGTGATAAAGTTGCTCATACTTCTGTTTATGACATGAAAATCAAAGTTGATGGCACACAAGTTGGTTCCACTCGCGATTTCAATGCTAGCGGTGCTTCCTTTGGCGGCCTCAACGTTGTTATCAATAAAGATCAGGTAAGAACTATCGAAGTTTTGGCTTCTTTTGATACTGCCTCTACAGGTTCTATCAAAACAGTTCTCACTCTTTATAATCAAGACAGTCGTGGTAAGGTTTTGGCTGATAAAACAGGCACAACTGTTAACCAGGTTGTTATTGATGCAGGTACTTTGACAATTGCTCAAGGTGCAACCACTAAAGATGCTTCTATTATTTTGGCTAAATCTGGTGTTGAACATGATATTGCTCAATTCCGTTTTACTTCCCAAGATGATATTAGTAACATTACCGAGATGGTTATAATTAATTCTTCTACCAATCCTGTGGATTCTAGAGTTTCTTCTGTAAGACTTTACAAAGGAACAACCATGATTGCGGAAGACTTCTTTATGAGCGGTTCTGCTACCTTAAAAATTAGTGGAGACAAATTGATTGTTCCAGCTAATGGTTCTGAAAATATTAGTGTAAAAGTTGTACTCAATCCTATTGATACAGCTAACCAAAGTAGCACTACTATAAGAGCTTTACTATCCAGCCTTAAATACAAAGGCTCTGCTGGTACTGAAATTTCTAAGACCTCTGCTGATTTTGGAGTTGTCGCTGGTAATACAATGCAAATTCGTAAGACCATGCCAACTTTTGCCAAAGTATCTTTAGATACTACTGGTAATTATGAAGCCCAAGAAGATATCTTTAAATTTACCATCACTGCAGATGGCAATGAAGATGTCTATATTAATACTTTAAAATTCGTTAAAATCGGAAACAACACTGCTGGTGTTACTGATTTCTATCTTTTCCAAGATGGTACAGATAAAACTCCAGGCGTTGTAACTGGTACTCCGAATTTTGTAGGTCTTAATTTGTTGGTTGGCAAAGGAAGTGCCTCAACATTTATTGTTAAAGGTGATACCTCTGGTTTATCTAAAGATGATACATTCGGTTTATCTTTATCCAAAGGAACATTAAACGACAATATCTTGTGGGGTGAATATTTTGTACCTACCAATAATCCTGGTGATGCAGAATACCTCTTTACCTTGCCTTTATCTCATACCAAAAAATTCTAACCTGATTTAATTGTCAGTTAGTACAATTGGTAAAACAAAACTCCCGCCCAAAAGGCGGGGTTTTGTTATATATGCAAGCCCCTCATCTGCGTGCAGGTGAGGGGGCGGGGTTTTGTTTTTGGTTTTTTCTTCTCTTATTCAAAAAAGAACTTATTTGTAGAAGTAGTCCGTAGTCTGTAGACTGAAGTCAAATAACTAGTCCGTAGTCCGTAGACCGAAGACCGAAGACCAAAAGAGATATCCACACAAAAAAATTCTCTCCAAAATCTTTTTCGTGTATAATATAAACAAGGAAGGAAAAATAATTACGATATCAGTCGTGATTATTTTTTATTCCCCCTCTTTTACCAAGAGAGGGGTTAGGGGAGAGTCTAAATTCCTCCCTCTGCCCGAGAGGGAGGTTAGGAGGGAGTGGGAGAGACTCCACCCCAACCTGCCTGCCGGCAGGCAGGCCCTCCTCTTAAACAAGAGGAGGGAGAAGACTCTTTCTCAAAGAGTAAAAATAGTGTAAAATAGACATATTCAATCTTTAAATCTTGCAATCTTGCAATTTTATAATCTTTATCATTATGCCCTTCAAGGAAAAATTTTACGTAACGTTGAGTTTTGTACTCGTCGTTTTTTTTATTTTCGCTGATCTTTACCTTTACCGTTATTATCGCCAAGTAAAAACTTCCTCGGTTTTGCAAATGGATATTTCGGCGGTGTATGAGAAATATATCGATGATTTGAAATAAAATATTAAAATATTTTAATATTATAATATTTATATGAACAAAAAAACCAAAACAATTTTATTGATAAACGGCGTGTTAATTATTATTTTGTTAATAATAGGGTTTTATCTTTGGTTCGCTCAGTCTCAACTTTTTGTCAAAGCCGGATTGGCGGAAAAGAATTTTCCTTATAAAATGTACACCACCTTTGAACTGCAGGGTATGTATTCTCAAGAACCGCTAGAAAATGTCACCACTACCCAAACCCCGGAACAAACCCATGCGTTATTTATCTCTGCTTTACGAAAAGGGGATATAGACGGGGCGGTGGAGTGTTGTGTGGTAAAAAGTAATCAGGAAAAGATGAGAGAAAAATTAAACAGGATTAAAGATGCGGATAATTTTATGTTGATGGTGAAAGATATTTCCACTGCTGATTTTTTTTATAATAAAGATTTAGAAAAAGAATCAAGAATAAATATTGAATTTTATGGTATTGAAAAGGATAAAAAAATTGGAGCCCTGATGACTTTTCAAAAAAATCTTGATGGTGTTTGGTTGATAGAATCCTTTTAAAAGCTAGTAAGCTAGTAAGCCAGTAAGCTGGTAAGCTGATAAGCAAGTAAAATCCCCTCCTTACGAAGGAGGGGCGAGGGGTGGTTAATAAACAATAATCAATAAATAATAATTTTATTCTATGCACAGGAGGGGAAAGTTTTTATTTTTCGCAGGGCTCATGTTTGCTCTGTTTTTTAGTTGGCAACCGGTTTGGGGTTATGACCATAGTATCGCGCATCCGGGCATAGCTGGTTTGGCAGTGAAACTTTATAACAGTCAAAACGAAATACAAATAACCGCCAAACAAGCGGAATATATTTTACAAGGAGCCAGTAGCGAAGACACGCCTATCAGATGGTTTAATCATTTTTATGATCCTGTTTACAATGTCGGGTTTAGTGATTTTATCATGGGAGAAAAACTCGGAATTTTCCCGACCGCGCCGGTTTGGCTCCAGAGCCCCTATGAACAAACAAAATACTCGGTAGGAGATAGAAGTTGGCAAAGAGCGATAGACGATTACGCTCGTGGAGATGATGAAAAAGCTTTTTTGGGGTTAGGACATGCTATTCATCTGCTTTCAGATATGTCCGTGCCAGCGCATACTCGCAACAGTGCTCATCCGGGAGATTCGTATGAAAGTTTTGTCAAAAGCAATTGGGGTAATATTGCCCCAAATCTTAAATATGAGTTTAAAGAAATAAATAGTTTACAACAATCTTTTGCAGATTTAGCAAATTATTCCAATAATAATTTTTATTCTGATAGAACTATTGAAAATAATAAATATAATATTGTAAATATAATTGAAAATAATTTAATACAAAATAATAATGGTTTATTTTATAAATATTATTTTTCCAAAATAAATAATAAACAATATAAAATTTTTGTAAATAAAAATCCTTTAAAATGGAACGATGAGGAAATCTATGAGCTTGATGATTATTTAGTTTTGACCGACTACTCCCAAACCCTCATTCCCCAAGCTATTTCCCACAGCTCCGGATTAATAAAATTATTTTTAGAGGAAGCAGAAGCCAAAAAAGCGCAAATGCAATATGAAAAAATGTCTTGGTGGCAAAAAATAAACAATGTTTTATTTAATAGCGGACTTCCCGTAGTTCGCCAAACTGTAGAAGGCTATGTGATGGAAAAAACTTTAGCCCCGGCTATTGAATTTGGTGGAGATATTTTGGATAAAGCCCGGGAAATCAAAGAAACAGCGGAAGTTGTCGCGCAAAAAAACCAGGAGCCGGAAATTTATGAAAAAATTATACCTGTTGTAAAGGCTGAAGAAGAAAATAAGATTAAGACTGAGTCTGAGGTTGAAATTGATAATTCAACAAATACACCAACTACAACAACTACACCAACTACAACAATTACAACAATTACAACAATTACAACATCTTATTATTCCAGTGGCGGAGGGTCATCTTATGTTCCACCAATTGTAGAACCTACTACCACTCCTGAAATTGAAATAGATTTAGAAACACCGGTTCCGGAATTGTTTTTGGAATTACTGCAAACCACTTCTACCAATTTCATCACTTTAAACTTTAGCTCCAGTGAAACAACGTCTTTGCCTGTGAGTTTTGAAGGAGAATTCAGCACCTCTACTTTTTGGAATTCGCTTTTTCCTTGGACTACATCTACCGCATATATTTTTGAAACAGACAAAAGCGGGGATTATACTTTCCGTATTCGTGCTGTGGACGGGGTTTATAATACTTCTACTTGGAGCGTAGCATCTACCACTGTGCCGGTTTTGAACTATGAATACAATTATTTGGACGGATACCAGGAAGAAGAGTTGGTAGTTTTGACCAAAGAGGGGAGCCCATATATCATTCGAGATTTTTATTATTTTGGAGCTGGTCAGACTTTGCGTATGGAACCGGGTACGGTTGTTAAGGGTGCTACGATTAATAATAAAACTTACGGTAATATTATTTTTGCCGGTAATTTAGAAGTTTTGGGTACAGAAGAAGAAAAAGTCATCATAACCTCTGTTGCGGATCGCTCTTTTGATAATGACAGGATGAATACACTTGGATTAAATATTTCCGGTAGTGGTTTAACCGAAGGGTTACGAGCTTTTGACGGTGCAGTTTTGAAAATGGAAAATTTTGAAATTCGTAATGCCGGTGAACCTTTTGACAGCGGTGATGTTAAATTAGCGGCAATTATCACTTATTCCAATAATTGTTTGGATGTTTCGGGGGCTACAGTAAATATCAAAAATGGGATTTTTAAAGATTGTGGAAAAGAAAGCTCTGTTTATTTATATAGATGTAATGGCACGATTTCCAATTCTTCTTTTTCTTCTAACAGAAGCGGTTTACATATAAATCAAGGTAATTTGGTTTTGTCTGATTTAAAATTTAGCGGGTATAATTTATTTCCGTTTACCATTAGACCGGGAAGTAATATTGTTTATAGTAATTTGATTTTTGAAAACAATCGTTTAAACGGTATTTTTGACAGAAGAATGACCGGTGCTGTAGTGGTTTCTGGAGATTCGGCACCTGTAATTTTTAGTAATTATTATAGTGATTTTAGAAAAATTACTTCTATTTCTGCAGAGCCTGGTGCACAAATATATTTCGATGGTTTACTTGATATGCCTTCATCATTACAGTTTATTGGTACGCCGGAAAAAAGAATCAAAGTTTATTTTACTGAAATTTTTGACAGCGGAGTAAAATTGAAAAGCGGAGATAATACTTTCAAATATGTGGATTTTATAAATACTTCGCCGTTTTTGGAACAACGTGCCAAAAACTATTATAGCGTTTCTAATGGCTATGAGTTGATAAGTATTCCTTGGGAACGCTCGTGGATTTTCGGTCCTTATACCCAAAGACATAGAAGTTTGAAAATACAAAACGGAACTTTGAATTTGGAAGAAGTAAATTTTATAAACGGTGTAACTCCTTCTCTGGCTTCAATAAGTGCAACTAGCTCCGCATTGAATCTCAAAAATGTTAATTTTTATAATCCGAAGGAGTACGGAGGCCTATTTTACCTGGAAGAAACACAAACGCGTGCTGTTGAGACAATGGGAGGAGAGTTGAATTTGGATAACGTGAATTTTAGTGATTTGGTTTATGGAGTTTATTATAATACCGGCTCTGGATATTTGCCGCCGATAATTACATTAAATAATATGTCTGAGAGTAATTTTGACAATGTATTGTATAAATCATTTCCGGAAGATTTAATGATTTTTTCTGAGCCGACATCCACACCAGAAATTTCTACTACGACCCCTGTAGAAGATTTACCACCGGAACTTAGTACTTCTACTACTTCAACTATTTTAACCGAAGAAGTTACAACTTCAACATCAGGGGGTGAAGATGTTTTGGTGGAGTAGTTTTTGTTCCCCTCTTTTATTCAAGAGAGGGGTTAGGGGAGAGTCTAAATCCCTCCCTCTGCCCGAGAGGGAGGTTAGGAGGGAGTGGGAGAGACTCCACCCTAACCCTCCCTTCCACACACCAGAGCAAAGCTCGGTGTGGGACTTCGCTTAAACAAGAGGAGGGAACCCCCCCCATCTTTTATTCAAGAGAGGGGTTAGGGGAGAGTCTAAGATTATATGGGAAAAATCTATAATAATAAAAAATTTATTAAGTTTCAAAGAGATTTAAGAAAAAACCAAACCAAAACAGAATATCTGTTATGGAAAAAAATAAGAAATGATAGTTTGGGGGTTAGGTTTAGAAGGCAATATAATATAGGAAAATATATTGTAGATTTTTATTGTCCGCAATATAAAATAGCCATAGAAGTGGACGGTCTTACACACGCAGAGGAATCGGTGTTTAAAAAGGATGTTGAAAAACAAAAATATTTAGAGTCGCTTGGAATAAAAATTTTTAGATTTAATAGTATTGATGTGGTTAAAAATTTAGACGGGATATTTTTTGATTTATTGAATTATGTTGAAGGTATTTTGAGACTCCACCCTAACCCTCCTCTTAAACAAGAGGAGGGGATACAGACTTCACCCTAACCCTCCTCTTAAACAAGAGGAGGGGACTTTTCCCCTCTCTTATTCAAGAGAGGGGCGAGGGGAGAGTCTTTAATTTAACAAAAAAACTTTCGCTTATTCGCGAAAGTTTTTTGTTACGTTTCTTACTAGCTTATCAGCTTACAAGCTCACTAGCTTTTACTGTAGTTCCGGATAAAGCGGAAATTTTTTATTTAACTCTGTAACTTTATTTTTTATTTCTTTCAATTTTTTCTCGTCGTCTTTATTTGTAATTGCTTCATCAATCCAACTCGCAATAATTTCCATTTCTTCTTCTTTCATCCCGCGGGTGGTGAGCGCCGGAGTACCCAAGCGAATTCCCGAAGGGTCCATGGCGGTTCTAGTTTCTCCCGGCACCATATTTTTATTTACTGTAATACCGGCTTTATCCAGCGCAATTTGCGCTTCTTTGCCCGAAATATTTTTATTGGTCAAATCGATCAAAAGCAGATGATTGTCGGTTTGTCCAAAACAAATGGTATAACCCATTTTTTTAAATTCAGTTTCCAATACTTTGGCGTTGACGATAATTTGTTTGGCGTATTCTTTGAATTCAGGTTCTAGCGCTTCTTTGAATGCTACGGCTTTGGCTGCGATATTGTTTTCGTGCGGACCGCCTTGGAATCCCGGGAAAACCGATTTGTCTATATCTTTTGCAAATTTTTCTTTGCACATGATCATGCCACCGCGAGGACCGCGAAGGGTTTTATGAGTAGTGGTGGTGACAATATCAAAATAGGGGATGGGATTTTCCATCACGCCTCCGGCGACAAGTCCGGCAATATGGGCGATATCGGCCATAGTGATTGCTCCGACTTCGTCCGCGATTTCTTTGATTTTTTTCCAGTCAATATGTCGGGAATATGCGGAGTAACCGGCCAAGATAATTTTGGGTTTATGTTCAATTGCTGTGGCGCGCAATTCGTCATAGTTTATCAATCCGTTTTCATCGGTTTTATAACGGATAAAATTGAAAATTTTGGCCATATACGTGACCGGATGACCGTGGGTCAAATGACCCCCATGTTCCAAATCCATGCCGAGTACCGTGTCTCCTGGCTTCAATAACGCGAAATAAACAGCTATATTAGCCGGAGCGCCGGATAATGGCTGGACATTGACATGTTCTGCCCCGAAAAGCTCTTTGGCGCGGTCTATGGCGGCTTTTTCCACTTCGTCTATGTATTCACACCCGCCGTAATAACGCTTACCAACGTAGCCTTCGCTGTATTTATTGGTAAGTATGGAACCAAGCGTTTGCAGCACGGCCAAAGATACGAAGTTTTCGGACGGAATCATCTCCAGATTTTCTTCTTGGCGTTTTTGTTCGTGTTTTATGGCCTCGTAAATCACGGGGTCGAATTTATTCAAATCAGTTTTATTCATATTATTTTAAATCATTGATAATTTGGTAAACATTATCCGTGCAATTTTCCGGAAGATTATCCATGTCATGCCAATCCCATTGCGCAATTTCTTCGCCCGGTTTTATTTTTCCAACGCGTTCTGCCAAATAATGTATTAATATAAAAACTTCATTTTCTTTTTTAACCAAAATAGGTCTTAACGGTTTAATAATTTTTATATCAATACCCATTTCTTCTTTAACTTCTCGCGCACAAGCTTCTTCCAGAGTTTTTTCGTAATCTTCAACTCTGCCACCGGGAAACATCCAGGGTGAAATTCCGTTGGGTTTATGTTCTCTGTTTAGCAATACTTTGTTATCCTCAATTATTACTGGGCCGGAAGCGATAAAAGAAATATTGTAAGAATCCATATGTTTAATTTTTTAATAATATTCAATATCCAATATCCAATATCCAATATTTTAAATTGTTTAGAGCTTTTTAACCAAGTATGTTTGGTTTTCTTTAAAACCTAGCTTCTTATAATATCCCTTAACTCCAACACCAGAAATTACCGCTAGAGTATCTATATTATTATCTTTACATATTTTTTCTGACATCGCAACCAATTGTTTGCCAAAACCTTTATGCTGACTATCTTTTTTATTTCTTGTTTTTAGTTCTAGTGATTGTCCGTAAGTATGCAGTTCGCGGATAAAAGCAGGGAATAGTCCATTTTTATCTACTCGTAATCGACAAAAAGCAAACACAATGTTTCTTTTTATGTCTTCAAAGCTTAGAAAGTATTCTTTTCCATCACTAGCTTCATATTTATCAATAAACAATTTAGGCTTTAAACTTTCAACTTTCAACTTTCTACTATCAACGTGTCCTATTTCTCGACAGCGCAAACAATTGCATTTCAAACCGCGTTTGGCCATTTCCGTTTGGATAACTTGTCTTAGGTTGGTCATCTTGTTGCCAGCTTCAATATGGTGGGAGGGAATATCACGGATAAGGCGGGAGATGCGGACATAGCGGGGGACTGTTGTTTTGAAAGCAATGAGAGTTTCCAAAAGTTTTTTGTCGCTGTAAGGTTTATATTTTCCTTTTTTGAGCCAAGTATAAAGTTCCGAGTTTTTTACCACAGTGCACGGATAAATTTTGATCATATCCGGACGATAATCCGGATTATCAAAAATTTCCTTCATCATTTTTAAATCCTTGCTTGGAGTTGCGCCTGGAAGCTGTGGCATCAAATGTAAATCAACTTTAAATCCATAAAGCTTTAATAACTTCATGGCATTTTTAATTTCAGTAGATCCATGTCCGCGTTTGACGGTTTTCAAAATTTTATCGTCAATCGTTTGTGCCCCAAGCTCTACTCGGGTACAACCTTGTTCACGCATCTGCCAAACAGTTTTTTTATTGATAAAATCCGGCCTGGTTTCAAGCGTCAAGCCGACAATACGATGTCTGGCAGTTTCGTTTTTACTTTGTTCTTTAATTAAACTGTTTTTCAACTTTTCAAGTTCCAATTTTAGATTTTTGATTTTAGATTTTAGATTGCGAGAATTGCACGCTTGAAAACAACGCAATATGAACCAATATTGGTAATCCAGAGGATAGGCATTCCAAGTTCCACCTTTAACAATGAGTTCTATTTTATCGGTCGGATGTCCGTTTTTTTGTAAAGCGTCTATACGACGTACTATTTGTTCATAAGGATCAAATAGTAATTGCAATGCTCTGGCGGCTGCCGGTTCGTCGGAAATATAACTTTTGGGCATAGCTTTTTCATCCGGACAATAAACACACTTACCCGGACACGGGTGTGGTTTGGTCAAAACTGTAATAATAGAAACTCCGGAAAGGGTCCGGACCGCTCTTTTGGTAAGCAATTTTTCCAAAACAGTATTGGTTTTGATCTTGTTTTTCTTCACTAATTTATGATATACTGCTAACAGATCTGATTTTTTGGGAATGTCTTTGATTTGTTTATTATTACGCAAAAAAGCACGCTTGATAGTGTCAAGTTTTTCCATTGTCGGCTGTTTTAATCGGACAGCTTTTAGAATAATTTGTTCGGTAATATTTCTCACAAAAATTGAATATTAAATATTGAATATTATTGATTTTTGTGTTAATAATATTCAGTATTCAATATTCAGTATTTTCACTCAATATGGCTTTAAAGCCTGCACAGATTATAAGCAATATCAGGGCAAATTACAATACCATTGCCAAAGAATGGGATATTTCTCGTTTTCGTCCAAGTGAGGTTAAAGTATTATTTTTAAAAAATGCCAAGCCTGGTATGGTGGTAGGAGATATAGGTTGTGGTAACGGGATAATTATTCCAGAGCTTTTGAAAAGAAAAATCAAAAAATATTACGGTTTGGATATTTCCAATAAATTAATAGCCATTGCTAAAAATAAATATTTGAACGAGGTTAAAAAAAACAAGGTAGAATTTAAAGTCGGCAACGCCCTTAAGTTACCTTATCCAAAAAATAAATTCGACATAATTTTCAGTTTAGCGACCATGCATCACCTGCCAAGCGAAAAAAACCACTTGAAATTTTTACAAGAAATAAATAAAGTTCTTAAACCAGGAGGAAAAGCGGTAATTTTTAACTGGAATTTGTTTAACCCCGTTATCCGTAACAGGTTTGAAAGTAAAGGCATGGTGACACCTGTCAAAGAAAAAGGGTATGACGAAAGAGATGTTTATATCGGTTGGAGAGCGTCTCCCGATAGGGAAGCGTTTAGATTTATTCACATATTTGCTCCGGAAGAGATCAAAAAATTAGCCAAAAAAGTCGGGTTTAAAAAAATAAAAACAGAATATTATTCCCAACTTGGTAAAAAAGAAAAAAACGGCGAAGAACTTGTAACCACTTTTATTAAATAAAAAATTACCGCCCCATGTGGAGCGGTAATTTTTTAAATTGTGATTAAACAGTTTTGAATCTGAATTCTTTGGCATCGCTATCGGAAAGGTAAATACTTTCGGTTTTTTCCGCAATATCTTCCCAAGCGTAATTTTTTTCCGCAGTCTCTTTGTTTTTATTTCCGGCTTGATCAAGTAAAATCGGGTTTTCAAGTAAAGCAGTCATCTTTTCCACCAAGCAATCAACAGAAGCGTTGGTAAACCAGAAACGGCTATCAGTGATAACTTCTTGGTGTTCCGGGATATCGGAAACCAAAGTTGGTATTCCGTAAGACATGGCTTGTAAAACGGTTATTGGTAACCCTTCATTTTCAGAAGGATGAACCAACATCTTGGCATTAGCATAAAGCTCTTCCAATTTTTGACCGCTTTGATTACCGGTAAAAACAATATCTTTATCATCTCCCGCCAATTTATGTAAATAATTTACATAATCGTCGGTAAAAGCACCTCCACCCACAATCGCCAATTTATAATCGGCAAAAGTTTGCGGGTTTTCTTTTTTAGCTTTTTTGAAAGCTTCTATCAAGTAGTGGGCACCTTTATGGGCCACTAAACGAGAAATCATAGTTAAATATTTTCCTTTTTCCAAACCAAACTCTTTCAAAGTTTCACTGTTAATTTTGTTATCAACTTTGGCTACACCATTGGGATTATAAATGGTATAACATTTATATTCGTTGAGTGCGTAGTTTTGGATGGTTTTAGAAACGGCAATAGTTTGGTGAGCGAATTTGCAAGAAGCTTTTTCACCCATCGCAAGCATCAAGCGAGCAAACCAATTCCATTTTTGATGATATCTATCAATACAATGAAAAGTAGAAACAACTTTAGTTTTCGGAGATAAGATTCTCGGAATAAAAGACAATAGAGAAGGGCCGACACCGTGATAATGGATAACATCAACTTTTTTGAAAAAGATGGCGTCCATGGTTGAAACGAAAGTGTGAACAATCGCATCTAAATGTTTGGTGTGAATAGTACCGCGATGAACGATTTTCATCCCTTTGAACTCAGTCACGGTTTTTGGAGTATACCAATTTCTGGCGTACACCAAAACTTCGTGTTTTTTGGCCAATTGTGCTCCAAGCTCTTCAACGTGTTTTTCAATACCGCCAAAGATTGCCGGGACACCTTTTTGACCGATCATAGCTATTTTCATATTTTTAAAGTTTTAGGTTCAAGCTCTAAAGTGGCTTGAAAACCAGAAATTAAGTTACTCCGACCTGTTTTTTGAGTAACGAAGTATTATAGCACATTTTGACGCTTTTGTCAACCCCGCTGAGCGGGGTAAAAAGTATCTATTTTAAAGGGGTTTTTTTATTTTTTAAATTAATTTTTGCTAATATTGGCCACGCTTAGCGTGGCAAGGGGTAAGTTTAGCTTAAATTAGCCAAAAAATAATTTTAAAATTATGATTTTGGCCTTTGCTTTAAATAAAATTATGTAGTATAATGGTTGTATAATTTAAATATATGTTAATAAACGGTAAAAAAATAGCACAAAATTTGGACAAAAAAACCGTCGGGTTGGTCAAAAAACTCAAAAAATTAGGCTTATCGCCAAAGATCGCGGTAATTTTGGTGGGTGATTCAAAACCTTCGCAAATTTATGTGGCGCAAAAAGAAAAGCTGGCTAAAAAACTCGGCTTTGATTTTGAGTTGATAAAATTGGGAAATAAAACCACGACCGCGGAACTGAAAAATAAAATTTATTCTTTGCAAAAACAAAAAAATCTTTGCGGGCTGATAGTACAACTACCGCTCCCTCAAAAAATAAACACTTTTGAAGTTTTGAATTGTTTAAATTATGACATTGATATTGATTGTCTGGGAGCATACAGTTTAGGACGACTTTATCAGGATAAAAGGGAATTAGAACCGCCAACAGCCGGGGCAGTGATGGAAATACTTAGAAGTTTGAAAGTAAAATTTCCGGGCAAAGAAGCGGTGGTTATCGGAGCGGGTATATTGGTTGGCAAACCGCTGGCAACTATTTTGATGCAAGAGAGAGCAACTGTAACTGTCTGCAATAGCGCAACAAGAGATCTTAAAAAGAAATGTTTAAATGCCGATATTATTGTAACTGGCGCGGGGGTAATAAATTTAGTGAAAGCAAATATGGTCAAAAAAGGAGCGATTGTTATTGATGCCGGTTTTTCTTTTAAAAACGGTAAATCCTATGGTGATGCCGATGTCGCGACTCTGGATAAAAAAGGTGTTTGGATCACACCGACTCCGGGTGGAGTAGGACCGGTGACAGTGAGTAAGTTGATGTTCAATGCGGCAAAGTGTGGATATTTAAAATTGAAAGATTAAAAGATTGCAAGATTTAAAGATTTATTGTGACATTGAAAATTCATTAAAAATTGAAAATTAAAAATTAAAAATTTTCAAACTATGTCTTGGTTTCTCATCGCGTTAATTGGTTATTTTATATTGGCCGGAGTTTCGGTTTCAGATAAATTTATTTTATCCAAAAAACTGGCGACACCGGCGGTTTTTGTTTTTTATTCCACCGTTCCTCTTTTGATATTATTTTTGTCTTTGTTTTTTAAATTAGAGATTTTATCCGGCGTAGGTTTGTTTTGGGCGGCAATCTCGGGGTTAAGTTTACTGTTTGGTTTTTGGACAATGTATAAAGGATTTTTGGCAAGTGAAGTTTCTCACGCTGGACCACTTTTGGGAGCTGTAATGCCTATTTTTGTTTTGGTTATTAGTTACTTTTTTTTAGGAGAAGTTTTAAGTGATAAACAATTGGCAGCCTGTTTTTTGTTGATTTGTGGATCGTTTCTGATTTCTTTTGAAAAAAGTGTTCAATATAATGGTTGGCACCGGGGTTTTGCTTGGATAATTTTGGCCGGATTTTTATTTGCCGTTTCTCATGTGGCGGCCAAATATTTGTATGATATTTATGGTTTTACTGCCGGATTGGTATGGAGCAGAGGAATGTCTGGGATATTTGGTTTAGCTTTGATTTTTGTACCATCGGTTCGCACGGAAATAAAATCTTGGTTTGAAAAGAAAGAAAAAGATTTATCACTGCAAAATACAAATAAATTGTCTTTAATAATTTTCAACAAAACCTTTGGTCTGGTCGGTGTGTTTTTGGTGCAATTGGCTGTGGCGCTTGGTAGTGTAACTTTAGTTAATGCTATGGCTGGTGCGCAGTTTGGGTTATTGATAATTTTAGTAGCCCTATTGAGTAGGTTTTACCCAAAAATTTTTAAAGAAGAATATAGTAAGCTTGAGATTATGCAGGAAGTGTTGGCGGTAATTGTGATTGGGGTGGGGTTGGGGATGCTGATTTAAAAATTCCTAAATCCTAAGTTCTAAATCCTAAACAATATCTAAACATTTTATAATTTGATATTTTGAATTTGAAATTGTTTAGATTTTAGAAATTAGAGCTTAGAGTTTTTCTTAAATGTATGTTTTACAAAAAACTTTTAAAATATTCTTTAATCATTGTTGCTATACTTGGTTTTCTTTATGGCCAGGCTTGGCTTTTGAGTTTAAAGAAAAACGAAAAAGCCGTTTTTGGTGCTAGTTTTACCCCGGATTATGCGCGATATTTACAGGTGGATGAGAAAAAAGTTTTCGATTCTATTATAAATGATTGGGGTTTCAAATTTGTGCGTATTCCTGTGCAATGGAATAATGTAGAAAAAGAAAAAGGAAAATTTGATTTTAGCGAAACCGATTATTTTATGAACGAAGCGAAAGAAAAAGGAGTCAGAGTAATTTTGGCTATTGGGCAAAAAACTCCGCGTTGGCCAGAATGTCACGTCCCGAATTGGAGCTTGAATCTAGATGAACAACAATATATTGATGATTTGAATAATTATATTATACAAACCGTAAACAGATACAAAGATCATTTAGCTTTGGAAATGTGGCAAGTGGAAAATGAACCTTTTTTACCTTTTGGAGTTTGTCGTAAAATTTTTAAATATAAAGATTTGAAAGCTGAAGTGGAACTTGTCAGGAGTTTGGATGATAAACATCCGCTTATTACCACCGATAGTGGGGAATTGAGTACTTGGCAAAGAAGTGCGCGAGCAACTGAATATTTTGGTACTACCATGTATCGCGTTATTTGGAATAAGCATCTAGGATATTTTGACTATGATTGGTTACCACCGTTTTTTTATGTAGCGAAACTATGGTTAGCTGGTAAAAGCGTATCACATGCCTTTGTGATGGAATTACAAGCTGAGCCATGGATTGATACACATTATTTAACACTGACACCGCTTGAAGATCAATATAAATCAATGGATTTAAATAGATTGCAAAAAAATATTGTTTATTCGCAAAAAGTCGGTTTTCCGAGAGTTTATCTCTGGGGTGCGGAGTGGTGGTATTGGTTAAGTGAGAAAAAAGGAGTAAACGATTTTGCGGAAGAAATAAAAAAGTTGAAAAAGGAATAATATTATTGAATATTAAAAAATACCAATTATAATTGGTATTTTTTTGTTTCTTTTTTTACTTACTAACTTATTTGCTTATTTTAACTCAATCTGAAATACCCTTCCTTTATCCAAAATATAAGCGGTTTTATTTTTTTCCTCAATTATCATGTCGGTAGGTTCCTCAAACTGATCTGAGGTATATTGTTCTTTGAGTGATCCATCTTTGTTTAAAACTATCAATCTTTTTTCTTTATTATCCAAGATATATAACTGTCTATCCTCGGAATAAGTCCAGATTTTTTTGGCGGTAGATAAAGTTGGTTCCAAGTTTATAATGGAAAAAGGTTGGAGTTCACCATTGTTGAATTTTATAATTTCACCGTTTTCTTTTAAAACATAAACATCTCCGTCAATAGCCAAGGAGACACCCTTTTTAATATCTATATTTTGTGATTTTACCCACTCTCTACCCAGACCATAACCGGAAATTATAGCATCGTGGCGATAGATTTGATTATTTGGTTCATCCAGAGTATAAAGTCGACTATTATAAACAAGCACATCTTTCAGATCGTAATTATTTGTGGGAAAAGAAATATTTATTTTTTCAAAAGAATTTTGTGTTGAATCGTATTTATACAAGTCGTTTGTTTTGGTAAAAAATAAAGCAGACTGCTCATCTCTGGAGGAAATAGCCAGTAAAGGAGTATTAGCGCTTGGAATTTTCAATACACCGGTGGCGTCTTTGGTTAAGAGATTATAAGAACAAAGTGTATCTTTTTCAGTGTTTAATCCCAAAAGTTTTCCGTCAATTTTTATAAATTTGGTGACATTTTCACAACCCAAAACACTCCAATTTATTAGCATTGAGATGTTCGGATTTTTAACAAATTTTTGTACTTCTTTTTCTACTGCGTCAAAAGATTCTTTGAGTTGGCGA
The DNA here is from genome assembly GCA_937903605.1 of uncultured bacterium. Classification (GTDB taxonomy): domain Bacteria; phylum Patescibacteriota; class Patescibacteriia; order Magasanikbacterales; family GWA2-37-8; genus JAKLGL01. Next base: position 18,888 of record CALCZC010000007.1, on the reverse strand, counting down.
CAAGTGGCAGCATCTTTTTCGCGACAATTTAAATTGGAAAATATTTCTTTAATTTCATTTTTTATAGCAATAGCTGTATTTTGATCGGCATAAATCAAAGAACTCTTGGCTTCTTCTAGTTTTTCCTCAATCAGCTCAAAAGTTTGTTCATAATACAAATTTTCCTGATGAGCTTTTTTTGAACTTTGTAGAATAAAAATACTGGCAATAAAAATAATCAAGACCACAAGTGAAGCTAGGCCCAAAATTTTGGTCGTCAAAGGTAAGTGTTTAAAATTTTGCTTGTAGCTGTACCAAGCTTGCGACCAATTTTCTTTGATTTGGCGACGACGATTTTTGTAATTGATGAGATAAAAGAAAATCGTTTGTAAAAATTTTAAGAAAGAGACCAATATAGCCGCTAGCATCATGATCAACCACCAGAGTAGTTTACCAAAATATTTACAGGCGACCCATAAATATTTACCGATAGTTTTTATTGCTTGTAGTAAAATTTCTTTATTAACTTTGTCGGCTAAACGTTGCTTGAGATGGGGTGCGTTTATCTGAGTATCGGTCAAAGAACTTTTTTCTTCTAAGATCGGGGTTTTTTCTATTTTGTTTTCTTTAAAAATAGCGGCCCTGTTTTTTATTTTAGCGGTTAAACCACTAAACAAAGAAGGGGAGAGAGTGTCGGCTGTTTTTTGTTCCATCAAGAATAAAGAATTTATTTTTTCTCCGTTTTTTGGAAAAAGACGAGTCTTTTTTTCCGGCGCTTTTTCTATCGCGTATTTTTCTTTTAAATGTATAATCAGACCACCAAAGGACAAACCGTTTTTAAGTTCGGATAAAACCCGACGAATATGCTCAACGCTTTGTTCCGGATCTCTGGTTGTAATTATTTTTTGTAAACGATCATGATTAAAATATTCAATGATTTTTTTTGTTCCGATAAAAAAGAAGTCTCCTTCACTTACTTTGCCTTGAACCATTTGAGAAAAAAGAGTTTTATTTTCCTCTTCCGTTTCCTCCGGATTTTCGGTTAAATCTATCTTTTTGTAAATTTTTTCCTTATTGGCATAAAAAAGCAGAATATTTGGTTTTCCACAATAAGAAAAAATAATCTCGTTGCTCTTTATGGCCCCAACCACGCAGTTGAGCGCCGGGTTCAAACTAAATAGTGCCAAATTTTGATGATTGATTTTTTCCAAAACTATTTCTAAAGCGTTTTTATTTTCATTATCTGTAGTTTCATAATAACTATTTTCAATTTCTCCCATGATTCTCTGTAGTTCCGTGATTTGTTGGAGGTTGCCGTGATTTATTTCGCAAATAGCAAAAAAATAACCCTTTTCTTTTTCCTCTTTTTCATTGGTGGGTTGGATGAGATTGAGCAAAACATGGGATATTTCCTGATGTCCGCCCTCGACAAAAAATTCGTTTAATTGGAGAAGTTTTTCCATAAAACTTTGACTTTTTAAGCTGGTTTTATTATACTAATAATAAATAAAAATTACAATAGTAATATTATGCTTGAACACCTTTTTGGTTCAAAAACCAGATTAAAACTTTTAAGGATATTTTTTGCCCACCCCGAGCGGTCTTTTTATGTTCGAGAACTCACCAGATTGTGCGAAAGTCAGATAAACGGCGTTCGTAGAGAAATAGCCAATTTAGAAAAAATCGGGATAATCATGCATTTGTCAGGTTTGGAAAATAAAGAGAAAAAAAGAGAAAATATCAAAAGTTATCGTTTGCAAACGGGTTTTTTGCTTTATCAAGAATTGAAAGATTTGGTTGATAAAGCTCAAATGCTCGAAGAAAGAGAGTTTGTGGATAACTTGTTGGCTAAAGCCGGAAAGATAAAATTTATGCTTTTGTCAGGCTATTTTACTCAAGATAAGAACGCCCTTACAGATCTATTGGTTGTAGGCTCGATAAAACAAAATGTTTTCAGTAAAATTTTTCAAAATTTTGAGCATAATATCGGTAAAGAACTAAGGTATACAATTTTGGATGAAAAGGATTTTTTGGATCGTAAAGAAATGGGAGATAAGTTTTTATACAATTTGTTTGAAAGTAGATATATCAAGGTTGTTGATGACTATCGATTTTTAAGTTGAAAATTCTATGTATCTTTTTTTGGATAATAGTACGGAGAATGAAATTGTTTTTTTTGTTTTTGATTCTTCAAAGCAAATTGATAAATTTTCTTGTTTTGGTAAAAAAGCTCAAAAAGGACCACTTGTTTTTTTTGAAGAATTAATAAAAAATAAAAAAATAGTTTTTAAAAAAATCAAAGGAATTGGAGTTAGAATAGGGGCGGGAAGGTTTACCGCCACTAGAGTGGCTGTGACATTTGGTAACACATTAAGTTATTTCTTAAAAAAACCGATTATTGGATTGGAAAATTTTGAAGTTGAAGATTTTTTGAAAAAAATTAAAAAAACAAAAAAAGGAATTTATTTGAGCGCTAAATATAGCGGAGAAGCTAATATCGGCAAGGCAAAAAAGTGTTTATGATTTCCGATTATAATAAATACAGGATTTACGAATTTTTGCCAGGTTTATCTATCTGGCTTACTTTAATTTTGGGCGTATTTTTATCTTTTTTCAAACCGTTGTGGGTAATCTATTTTATGCTGGTTTTTTCGGTTTATTGGGTTTTGCGAGTTGTTTATTTCTCTATTTATTTGATTTTATCTTGGTTGCGTTTTCGTAAAGCTGTCAAAAAAGATTGGTTATCAATGTTAGAAAAAGAATTTCCCGGTTGGCAAGAAGAGAAAAAGAATGTTGTTTTTTTGCCGGTTTACAACGAAAGTTATGAAGTTTTACAATCTACACTCAATGCTTTGCTCTGTTCTTCTTATCCGACAAAAGAACTTTATGTGGTTATAGCCGGTGAAGAAAGAAAAAAAGATCATTGGGAAGAATTACAATCTCTTGTCAGAAAAGATTATGGAAATAAATTTGCCGATCTTATTTTTACCACCCACCCAAAAGATTTATTAGATGAGATTCCAGGAAAAGGTAGTAATATTCACCATGCGGAAAAAGAGTTTAAAAAATATGTTGATGATAAAGGCTGGAAATATGAGAATGTTGTAGTATCTGTTTTTGATGTGGATACTGTTGTCCATCCTCAATATTTTGCCCATCTGACTTATATGTATTGTTTACACCCCAAACCGGAGCGTAGTTCTTTTCAACCGGTAACTTTGTATAACAATAATTTGTGGGAATCACCGAGTATTTTACGAATCATGTCTTTCGGGACGACTTTTTGGATGCTCTTTTCTCTTGCTCGTTTGGATAATTTGGTAACTTTTTCTTCACACAGCATGAGTTTCAAAGCCATCATGGATGTGGGCGGTCATGCAAAAAATATAGTTTCTGAAGATTCCCGAATTTTTTATCAGTGTTGGCTTCATTATAAAGGCGATTATGAAACAACTCCGTTATATATTCCGGTTTCTATGGATACGGTTAGAGATGAAAGTATTTGGAAAAGTTTGAAAAATCTCTATTATCAACAAAGACGTTGGGCCTGGGGTACGGAAAATATTCCGTATTTACTCTGGTATGCTCCGAAGATAAAAGAAATTTCTTGGCAAAAAAAAGCCAAAGTTATTTTTCGGGAATGGGAAGGTAAATGGAGTTGGGCCGTAGTAGCGATAATGATTACACTTTTTGGTAGGTTACCTCTTTATGTAGCCGGTGAAGAAGTCAGACAAAGCGCTCTCTTTTTCAATACGCCGCATATTTTGGAAAACATGATGCTTATAGGAATGAGTGGTTTGTTTATTTCGGCTGTGATGAGTATATTGATTTTACCGCGTAAACCAGAGCATGAACCGCATTTTAAATATTTGACTATGTTAGGACAATGGATCTTGTTGCCAGTATCTCTGCTTGTTTTTTCCTCTTTACCATGTCTTGATTCTGTAACTCACTTGATGTTTGGTAAATACTTGGGTTTTAATGTCTCGCAAAAAAAACGTTAAAAATATCAATAAAAAATAAATAAAAATATGCTAAAAAAGATTTTCTATATTTTATTAATAATTGCAGTGTTAATGGCTTTTTTTGCCGCTGGTCTTTATTTTTGGTTCAAAAGCGGTGGAATGCAAAAATATGTTTTGGAAAATTATGGAAAACCAACGATTAAAAATGATTATCTCTATGAGATTATTTATGACGGATTAGGTTTTGAGCAAGAAAAACATATTTTAATTTTGTTTTTAAACAATACAGAATTACGACCAGGCGGCGGCTTTATCGGTTCTTATGCGACAATTAGGACAGAAAAGGGTACTCCACACTTATTAAAAGTTGAAGGTACGGAAATTTTGGATAATAATGCGACTTCTTATTTAGAAACCGTACCGCCAAAACCAATCAAGGACTATTTGGGAGTGGATAAATGGTTTTTTCGCGATAGTAATTGGTCACCGGATTTTTCCGTCTCCGCTATCAAAGCTTTGGAATTATATACGGCAGAAAAAGGTGTTGCCGGAGAAGATATTGATTACGTTATCGGAATTACCCCAAACGTAATTCGGGAGATTTTGAAAATTACCGGTCCGATGAGTGTCGGTGGAATGGAATTTAATGCCGATAATTTTATAGAAAAACTACAATGGGAGGTGGAATATGGTTATACTAAACAAGGACTTTCGTTTAGTGATCGAAAAAAAGCTTTACAAGATTTGACCAGAGCTGTTTTATTGAATTTTGGACGAGATTTTTTGAAATACAATGTTGAATTTATTGACCTGGCCAAAGAAATGTTAAAAGAAAAACAAATAGTTATTTATGCCGATGATGCTGAAATTCAACAAAAAATAGTTGAAGGAGGGTGGGCTGGAGAAATACAAAATAAAGATACAGATTTTATTTTATGGGCGGATGCGAACCTCGGTTCTTTAAAAACTGATTTGATGATAGACAGAGAATTACAATATTCAATTACACCAACCGGTAGTGGAAAGTATTTAGCCAAGATTTCTATGAAGTATACCCATCAGGGCGGTTTTGATTGGAGAACCAGCAGATATCGTACCTATGTTCAACTATTTTTACCACTTGGCAGTGAATTATTAAAAACAGAAGGGGTAATGAAAATTGAAAAAAGCAATGAACCAGGAATAGTTGATCAAGGAATAGACAATGATAAAAAATGGATAGGAGCTTTTATTGCTATAGAACCGGGTAAAGTCGGAGAACTTGCTTTTGAATATTATCTTTCTCCAAAAATTGTCAAAATGATTGAAGAAAAAAACTATAATTTATTGATACAGAAGCAAATTGGCACGGAGGCTCATAAATTGACACTAAATCTTGATTTTGGTACAAACATAAGTGCGGCTGAACCTTCAGAAGAAATTGAAAATTTTGGCGATAATAAGTATAAAATTATAACTGATTTAAGACTAGATAAAGTTTTTAGTGTAAAATTAAAATAAATTTGAATTTATGTTTATCAAGAAAGTAGGAATAGACCTAGGAACAGACAACGTTATGGTTTATGTTCCAAAAAAGGGGATTGTGGTAAATGAGCCGGGGGTAGTAGCTATTTCCAAAGCAGATGGTAAAATCTTGGCCGTGGGCTTAGAAGCTAAAGATATGACCGGTAGAACCCCCGACAGTATTATAGCCGAACATCCGCTCAAAGAAGGGGTAATTGCCAATTATCGTACTACCGAAGCTATGTTACGTTATTTTATCAACAAAGCGTTGGGAGGTATTCATCTTTTTCGTCCGGAAGTTATGGTGGCGGTTCCGGCTGGAATCAATTCCACAGAACGCAGAGCGGTAATAGATGCTACTATCGCTGCCGGTGCCAGAGCGGCTTATTTGATCAAGGCTCCGCTGGTGGCGGCAATCGGTGCTGATATTCCGATAGGTGCTGCTTCAGGGCATATGATTATAGATATTGGAGCCGGAACGGCTGATATCGCTGTTATTTCTTTGGGTGGTATAGTTTCTTGGGGTTCGGTTCGGATTGGCGGAAATAAATTCGATCAATCTATCGGGGATTTTGTACGCCGTAAATATAATTTGGAAATAGGGGTACATACTGCGGAAGAAATTAAGACTAGCGTTGGTTCAGCGATGTATATGGCTAAACCTCTAACAATCAATATTAAAGGAAGAGATTTGATCACCGGATTACCAAGGATCGTTATGGTTAGTTCCGATGATGTTACAGAAGCTCTTCAACATGATTTAAATTCTTTATCAAATGCTATTAAAGAAGTTTTACACAAAACTCCACCGGAATTATCTGCGGATGTTATGGATAAAGGTATTATTTTAACCGGCGGGTCTGCTTTGTTGCGTAATTTAGATGAATTAATAACGCAAGCTACCGGTGTACCAACCTATGTAGCTGATGAACCGTTGTTTTGTGCGGCTAAAGGCACTGGAATAGCATTGGAAAATATTGAAAGTTATAAGAGAAGCATTTTGGCAACCAAATAAGATAGTAAGTCAGTAAGCTTGTAAGCGGTAAAATAAAAAATATTGAATATTAAAATATTGAATATTATGGTGATAGGGATTGAAGCTAATCATGCCAACAAAGAACAGAGAACAGGAGTTGAAAATTATTGTTGGCAGATAATAAATAATTTGAAAACACAAATACCCTCTGACGTGAGGGTGATTTTGTACGCGCAAAAGCCTCTTCTGCCAGGTTTGGCAGAAGAAATGCCTGTTAACTGGGAAATAAAAATTTTGAAATGGCCTTTTACTAAGTTGTGGAGCCAAATTCGTTTATCTCTTGAATTGTTTAGAAACAAACCAGATATTTTTTTTGCTCCCGGACAACTTATTCCTTTTGGTTGTCCGAAAAAAACTATAGTGACTGTTCATGATAGCGCTTTTAAAATATTTCCCAAAGCTTATAGTTTTTTTGGAAAAATATATTTGAAATGGATGAATAAAAGAATTGCTGATCAAGCTAAAATGATTTTGACACCGTCGCAGTTTAGTAAAAATGAATTTGTTAAACTTTATTCTTTTCCAGCGGAAAAAATTTTGGTCACCCCACTTGGTTATGATGAAAAATTATTTAATTTTGAGGTAGATAAAGAAAATTTTAAAAATAATTTAAATATTACCAAACCATTTATTTTTTATGTAGGCAGACTGGAAGAGAAAAAAAACACCATCACTTTAATCAGGGCTTTTGAAAAAATAAAAACTAATTTTGATTGTCAATTGGTATTAGCCGGTAAACCGGGTTTTGGTTATAAAAAAATAGAGAAGTTATTAATGCAAAGTCTTTGGCAAAAAGATATATTAACACCAGGTTGGCTTTCGGATAAGGAGGTTGCAAATTGTTTGAAAAAAGCTAAAATTTTTGTTTTTCCCTCACTTTACGAGGGTTTTGGTTTGCCGTTATTGGAAGCTTTTGCTTGCGGATGTCCGGTTATAGCGACCAAAGGACATAGTTTGGAAGAAGTTGGAGCAAATGCTTGCGAATATTTTGAAGCAAAAGATTGGCTTGTTTTAGCCCAAAAAATAGCAGATTTATTAAGCGATGAGAATAAATTATTAAATTTAAGACAACAAGGTTTTATAAGGGTCAAAAACTATTCTTGGCGTAAAACCGCTGAAATCACCAAAAAAGCTCTTCTGGAGTTGCAAAATTAGCTAAATTTTGATATATTTTAGTAATCCTAAAACCTGTGTTTATAGGAAATAAAAAAAATTTATTTTTTTTCGAAAAAGCCATAGAAAGTGGTAATGTTTCGCATGCTTATTGTTTTTTTGGTCCGACAGGGGTGGGTAAGCTTACTTTTGCCAAAATGTTAGCAGCTAAAATATTGCAAGTTGCCGAAGAGGAATTATACCGAAGTCCAAATTTCTACTATTTTGAAAGAGAAATTGATGAAAAAACCGGTAAGTTAAAAAAAGAGCTTACTGTTTCACAGGCCCGAGAGATAAAGGAAAAAATATCCAAGAAATCATGGGGTGACAAGGGTCAAGTCTTTGTCATTAATGAAATTCAGTATTTGAACGAAGAAGCCGGAAATGCTTTATTAAAAGTTCTGGAAGATCCGGCCCAAGGAAGTATAATTTTACTTTTGGCCGATCATGAAAAAAATATCTTACCGACTATATTGTCTCGTTGTCAAAAAGTTTTTTTTCACCCTGTTTCAAATTTAGAAATTTTGGAAGAATTAAAAGTAGTGGGTATAGAAGAAGATAAAGCTAAAATAGCTTCATTATTGTCCGGAGGATTGCCCGGTAAAGCTATAAGTTTGGCACAAGATAAAGAAGCTATAGAGGCTTTTAAAACAGAAATTAGAAAATGGTTATCTTTATTAAAGATGAATTTTGTAGAAAGGTTAGAAAGTCTGGAAAGTATTTTATCCGAAAAAGATGGTAATAAAACTCGTGATTCACTGATTAAAAAAATGGATATTTGGTTAGAATTTTGGAGAGAAACAATGTTGTTTAAAAATAACAAAAAGAATAACAGATTTTTAAGTGAAACAGATTTGGCTTCTTTAAATTATGATGCCAATCAGATAAGTTTGATTATTGATGAACTTATTAAAACACAAAATTTTTTAAAAAATAACGTCCAAACTCGTTTGGCCGTTGAACAATTTTTATTGAAATTTTAAAAATATGAAGTCTAAAATTTTTATTTTCAGCATAAGTTTGTTTTCCATTATTTTAATGGGGGCAAGTTGTATCAAGGTGGGTAGTAAAGATGCTGGGCCGATGGGGGTTTATCGTTCATTGGATAAAGGAGATACTTGGGAAGCAGTTACTGCTTTTCCAACTCCACAAGGGGTCAAAAGTATTTCTAGTTTGAAGATTTATCGTATTTTTGAAGATCCGAGTGATTCAAATGCTTTTTATCTAGGTACTCGCGGGCAGGGACTTTTTTATACTTATGATAACGGTGACAGTTGGCAAGAAGTTAAATTTTTTTCCGGTAAATTTATCTACGCTTTGGCCGTTGATCCCAAAGACAAGTGTACAATATATGCCAGTGATGGGGCTACTATCTACAAAACAACTGATTGTTCTCGTACTTGGAATTTGGTTTTCACGGAAACTAGGGCTAACGAAAGATTTGTTTCTATCGCTATTGATAATAAAAACGCGAGAGCTATCTATGCTTTGCAATTAAACGGTGATTTGTTGGTTTCTCGTGATGAAGGAAAAACCTGGCAAACTATAAAGCGATTTGGTTTTCAAGCACAACAAATGGAAGTGGATCATAAAGTTGCGGACAGGATTTTTGTCGCTTCTTATCGAAAAGGTTTATATCGTAGTGATGATGGAGGTAAAAATTGGGTAACTTTAAACGAAGAGTTGAAAAAAATAGGCAATGACACTTTTAATTTTTATAGATTGGTTTTGAATACTGCCCAAAAAGACAGTTTGTATTGGATTAGTAAATATGGAATTTTGAGATCCGATGATGCGGGACAAACTTGGACAGAATTGAAATTGTTGACTCCGCCAGGCTCGATTACTATCTTGGCTTTTGATGTTAATGAAAAAAATCCGAAAGAAATTTATTACACCGGTTCTCAGTTGGGAGAAAAAAATGTTCACATTAAATCAACTTTCTACAAATCTTCCGATGGTGGAATAAAATGGGAAACAAAAAAACTTCCTACCAACACTTTACCGGTAATGATCAAAGTTAATCCCAAGAATGATAATAATTTATTGATGGGTTTTACGGTTTTGAATTAAATTTTAATCTATAATTATTTATGAATATAAACGATTTTAAAAGTGACTTTGATAAAGCTATCGATTTTCTAAAGACCGATATTGCAGGTTTGCGTACCGGACGTGCGAACACCGCTCTGGTGGAAAATGTTTTTGTAGAAGCGTATGGTACTAAACAACAACTCAAAGCCGTGGCTTCTGTTTCTGTAGCTGATTCTAAAACTTTGAATATTGAGCCTTGGGATAAAAGTTTATTGGCGGCAGTTGAAAAAGGAATTCGTGATTCTGGCATAGGTATAAATCCGGTGAATGATGGTAGATTGATCAGAGTAAGTTTACCAGAATTAACCGTAGAAAGAAGAACCGAACTAGTAAAAGTATTACATCAAAAATTGGAAAACGCTCGAATTTCTGTACGAAAAATTAGAGAAGAAATCAGAGATGTTATTTTGGCGGAAGAAAAAACTAAAGCTATTTCTGAAGATGACAAATACCGTTTACAAGAAGAATTAGAAGAAGTGGTAAAAAAATACAATGAAGAAATAAAAATAATTGGAGAAAATAAAGAAAAAGAAATTACTAACGTTTAATTTTATGGCTGACAAATTTGCAAACATTATTGCTTTGGCAAAAAGGAGAGGTTTTATTTTTCCTTCAGCTGAAATTTACGGCGGCTTGTCGGCTTCTTATGACTATGGTCCGCTTGGAGTTGAATTAAAAAATAATTTGAAAAAAGCTTGGTGGAAAAAAATGGTACAGGAAAGAAACGATATAGTTGGCTTGGATTCTTCTATTTTGACACCAAAAATAGTTTGGGAAGCATCCGGTCATATGCAAAGTTTTCACGATCCGTTGGTAGAATGTAAAAACTGCCACCATCGTTTTCGTGCTGATCATCTCCTGGAGGCCAGACAGGCGGAGCCGGGATATGCCAAAGAAAAGCCAGTAGATATCAAAGAAATAGATTGTCCGGATTGCGGTGGGGAATTAACCGAGCCAAAAAGTTTTAATCTTTTGGTTAAAACTGAACTTGGTGCGGTTGAAGGTCAAAAAGAAGAGGTCTATTTACGCGGTGAAACATGCCAAGGTATTTATTTGGATTATCTGGCAGTCAAAGAAACAATGCGAAAAAAAATTCCTTTCGGTATCGCACAAATCGGTAAAGCTTTTCGTAATGAAATTACCACCAAAAATTTTATTTTTCGCATGCGGGAATTTGAACAGATGGAAATGCAATATTTCGTTAATCCCAAAGAAGCGGAAAAAATTTATGAATACTGGAAGGGTCAGAGATTTTCTTGGTATAAATCCTTGGGTTTGCGGGAAGAAAATATTCGTTTACGTCAACACGCACAAGATGAGCGAGCTCATTATGCCAAAGATGCTTGGGATATAGAATACAATACTCCATTTGGCGGTTGGAAAGAAATGGCAGGTATACACAATCGAGGAGATTGGGATTTGAGTCGTCATGGAAATTTTTCTAAAAATAGCATGACTTACAAAGATGCGGAAACCGGTGAAGAATATATACCTTGGATTATAGAAACATCCGACGGAGCTGATAGGGCCGCTTTGATGTTTTTGATAGACGCTTATGAGGAAACTGATGCCAGAAGCGGATATGAGGATTCTAAACATGAAAAAGAAGTAGTGCTTCGCTTACACAAAGATTTGGCACCGATTAAAATAGCTTTTTTGCCTTTATCCAAAAAGGAGCCATTGACGGTTTTGACAAAAGAAATTCAAGCCAAGCTATGGGGGCAATGGATGACTCAATATGATGAAACCGGTTCTATCGGTAAACGTTATCGTCGTCAAGATGAAATAGGTACTCCTTATTGTGTCACGATTGATTTTGAAAGTTTGGAAGATAAAAAGGTTACCGTACGTGATCGTGATACCATGCAACAAGAAAGAGTGGCGATTAAAGACTTGAAAAAATATTTTGTGGAAAAATTAGGTTAGATTATGTCGAGTGTTTCTAAATTAAAAAACGGTTTAAGGGTTATAAAAACTTTTGTACCTGGTACCAAAGCGGTAACGGTTATGCTGATGTTGCCGGTTGGTTCTCGTTATGAACAAAAAGAAATTTCCGGTGCATCTCATTTTGTTGAACATTTGATGTTTAAAGGAACAAAAAAAAGGCCAACGGCTTTAGATTTATCTCGTGAATTGGATGCTTATGGCGCTCAATACAATGCTTTTACCTCACAAGAATATACGGCATATTATGTCAAAATAGACAGTTCCAAAGCTAACCTGGCTTTTGATTTGATTTCCGACATGGTCTTTAATTCTAAACTGGAGGAAAAAGAAGTAGAAAAAGAAAAAGGAGTTATAGTAGAAGAACTCCGAATGTATGAAGATAATCCGACGATGGATATAGATTCTCTTTTTTCCAAAGCTATTTTTGGTGATGTGCCGTTGGGACGGGATGTGGGCGGGGTAGAAAAAACCGTGAGAAATGTCAGCAGGGAACAGCTTTGGCAATATTATAAAGGAAGTTATGTTCCACAAAACGCAGTTTTGTCAGTAGCCGGTAAATTGGACAAAAAAACCGATAATTTAATTTCAAAATATTTCGGTAATGTAGAAAAAAATTCTGTTAAAAAATGGTTTAAAACAGAAAATTATCAAAAAATTGTTTGGCCTAAAAAAACATTACCGCTTGAAAAAAGAATTTTAGTAAAGCAAAAAAATATTGATCAAGCCCATGTTATTTTGGGTTTCCCTGGGTTTAATCAAAAAGATAAAGATAGATTTATCGGAGCGGTTTTGTTTAATATTTTGGGTGGTAGTATGAGTTCACGTCTTTTTTCGGAAGTAAGAGAAAAAAGAGGGTTGGCTTACATGGTTCGTGCTGGGAGCGATTCTTTTCGCGACACTGGAATGGTGCAAATTCAAAGCGGTTTGGATCCGGCGCGTTTGGGTGAGGCGTTCAAGGTTATCAAAGATGAATTAAAAAAAATCAAAAAAGAAAAAGTTAGTAAAAAAGAATTGTTTGATGCAAAAAATAATTTAATCGGACATCTAACTTTGGCGCTAGAAGATAGTAGTACTCAAGCTCAGATGGCAGCTAGAGACCTGATTTTTTTGGGTAAAGTGGAAAAATATCAAGAAATTTGCAAAAAAATAAAAGCGGTTACCGAAGACAAAATTATCAGATTAGCGCAAAAATTATTTGATGAAAAGAAAATGTATCTGGCAGTTATCAGTCCTTTTTCTAAAAAAGAAGTTTTAAAATGTTTAAAATAAAAATATGTCCCAAAAGAAATTGTATTTTTTTGCTAATTGGAAAATGTATTTGGATTATGATGAAAGCAATATCTTGGCCAACGGTCTAGCGGAAGAGATAAAAAATAAAGAACGAAATTACGAGATGACTATTTTTCCTAATGCCCTGTCTCTTCAAACAACTAGTCAAACACTTAATGATGTTGGGGTAAATACGGGTATTCAAAACGGTTATTGGATAGATAAAGGGGGATATACTGGAGAAACTTCTTTTATTATGGCTGAAAATGTCGGTTGTAAGTATGCGTTGGTAGGTCATAGTGAACGTCGACATCAGTTTAAAGAAACCAATCATGAAGTTAGAATAAAATTGGAAAATATTTTGAACAATACCAGACTAACTCCCGTTTTGTGTGTCGGTGAAACGCAACAAGAAAGAGCAGAAGATAAAACATTGGAAGTTCTGGAAGCTCAGTTAAGAGCGGCTTATGATAGTTTGACTTGGAATAAAGAAAGAGATCTTATCATCGCTTATGAACCAGTTTGGGCGATAGGTACGGGAAATGCCTGTGAACCACTTGATGCGCAAATTCAACATGAAAGAATAAAAAAAATAGTCAATCAACTTATTTCAGATATTAAGCCGATTATTTTATATGGTGGCAGTGTCAATGCAGAAAATTCTTTTGATTATCTCAAGCAAGAAGATATCAGTGGTGTTTTGGTAGGTGGAGCTTCGACAAAATTGGAAAGTTGGTTACAAATAATAAAAAACGCTGAAAAATTATAAAAAATATGCATAATTTCGTTTTTTTAATAATAATTTTGGTTTGTTTGGCGATATTATTATATTTGATTTTACCCAAAGTTCATGTTTTGGCCAATTTGGATGTGAATAATTTACCCGAGGAAATAGAGCAAAAGAAAAAGAAAGAAATAGTTTTTAAACGTTTGGAAAGCAGGGGAAGAGAATTGGGAAAAAAGATTGTATTAAGATTTTATTTTTTAAAAAACATTTGGTTGTTTTTTCAAAATAAATTTAGAATTTTGGTTCATCGGATAGAGAAACTTTGGCGTTATGAAGAAAGTATCCGTAAAAAAGACGAAGAAAAGGAGATGTCCGTTAATGAAAAAGAATATAAAACAAAAGAACTCATCAAAGAAGCGCAAAATTTTTTTACGGTTCAAAATTATGATAAGGCTGAAGAATTATATATTGCTGCTTTACGCTTAAATCCAAAATCAACTATTATTTATCGTGGGTTGGCTGATAATTATTTGGCAAAAAAAGCTTATGACGAAGCGGTGGCAACTTATGAATTTTTGTTAACTTTGGATAAAAAAGACGACAATGTTTTGATAAAACTAGGCGAAATAAAAGAATTACAAAATAAATTGGATGAAGCGATAAGTTATTATCAACAAGCAGCCTTGCTTGGCGATACTTTGGCACCGCGCTTTTTTCATTTAGCAGAATTGCTTTTAAAAGTAGCACAACCGGAAACTGCCAAAGAAGCTATATGTTCGGCTTGTGAACTGGAACCCAAGAACCCAAGATACCTTGACTTATTAATAGAAACTGCTATAATATGTGACGATAAGTTGTTAGCAGAAAAGACTTGGGAAGATTTACGAATAGTAAATCCGGATAATAACAAACTTTCCGATTTTAAAGAACGAATAGACAATTTATCTTAATTTTTTGGGTGGGTACCAAAGTGGTCAAATGGGGCAGACTGTAAATCTGCTGGCTCCGCCTTCGAAGGTTCGAAACCTTCCCCACCCACGTTTATGCCGTCTTAGCTCAGTTGGTAGAGCAGCTGTTTTGTAAACAGCATGTCATGGGTTCGAGTCCCTTAGACGGCTCGGCTATTTGTGCCGTTGTAGCTCAGTTGGTAGAGCACCTCCATGGTAAGGAGGTGGTCAGCGGTTCAAGTCCGCTCAACGGCTCGGAGACTAATTAAAAAATTTTAATTTATATTTATGCCGTCAAAAAACGCAGATAACATGATTAAGTTGGAATGCACAGAGTGTAAGCGTACCAATTATTTTTCCAATAAAAATAAAAAAATATTGAAAAATAGATTGGAAATGAAAAAACACTGTTTGCATTGCAAAAAACACACTGTACACAAAGAAACCAAATAAATTTTTCAGGACAGATCTATTGGTCTGTCCTGTTAAAAATAGGGAGTTCGTATAATGGTAGTACAAGGGTCTCCAAAACCTTTAGCGCGGGTTCGATTCCTGCACTCCCTGCTAATAAAAATATCACCGATTTAAATCGGTGATATTTTTATTATTAGCAAAAAGCAGGAATCGAACAGGGAAAGGGTGAAAACGGTAGTTTTCGCTTGAGGAGGAAAGGTTATTGGAAAACCCGAAGGTTTTCCAAGGAGGAACGAAGTGACGACGTGAGTATTCCTGCACTCCCTGCACAAAAAAATACCCATCCGGGTATTTTTTATGTAAGGAGTGGTAGGTTGACAAAACCCAACATCCGTGTTATACTTGTCTTTCTTTAATCCCGAGTCGTCAAAAATTTGACTTACTCGCGACTCGAGCCTCTCTTATTGTGTCATATTGGTAGTGACTCACTTCAAAGGATATCGGGTCACTAAATAAGTATATGATACAAAAAAACAATTCGGCTATCCGTTTTGATAATCTTGGTATAGCCTCAAAATTGTTGGAAATTATCCAACAAAATAATTTCATTACTCCGACCCCGATTCAGCATCAGTGTATTCCGATAGCTTTGCAAGATAAAGATATCGTGGGTATTGCTCAAACCGGGACCGGTAAAACACTGGCATTTGGTTTACCGATGATTCAACGTTTATCTTTTCTTAAAGGACAGGGTTTAATTTTGTTACCGACCCGCGAACTTGCTTTGCAGGTTGATGAAGTTTTGAACCAAGTCGGCAGATCTTTTGGTTTGAAAACCGCCGTACTTATCGGCGGAGCTTCTATGAATCAACAAATTCAATCTTTACGTCGTAATCCTCATATTATTGTAGCGACTCCGGGACGAATGATTGATCATCTCAATCAAAAAATAATTTCTTTGCAGAATATAAAAATTATTGTCTTGGATGAAGCCGATAGAATGCTTGATATCGGTTTTATGCCACAAATCGTAGAAATACTGAAAACTGCGCCGAAAGAAAGACAGACCATGATGTTTTCCGCCACTATGCCTCAGTCCATTTCAACTTTGGCTACACGTTTTATGAAAATGCCATTACGAATTGAAGTTGCGCCGGCCGGTACGCCTGCGGTAAATGTAGAACAAGAAATTTTCTTTACACCCAAAGAACTCAAAATAGCATTATTAGAAAAAATATTAAAAGAAAATAACGGTCAAGTCTTGGTTTTTTCACGCACAAAATATGGTGCCAAAAGAATTGCCAATAACTTGCGCAATAGCGGTTATCAGGCTGTAGAAATACATTCTGATCGTACATTGGCTCAACGACGTAACGCTATGGATGGTTTTAAATCCGGACGTTATCGTATTTTAGTAGCGACAGATATTGCGGCCCGCGGAATAGATGTAAATGATATTGCGACAGTTATAAACTATGATTTACCCGGTAATAGTGAAGATTATGTTCATCGTATCGGCAGAACAGGCAGAGCTGGAAAATCCGGCAAAGCTATTTCTTTTGCTACCCCCGATCAAAGAAAAGACATTTTACAAATTGAAAGATTGATTAAAAAAAGCATTCCTGTTTCTGCCTTACCACCCTTACAACAAGCCAATCAAGGAACAAAAATAAATATGTGGCAAAAAGAAGAAAAAACAAATCAGCGCAAGAGAATAAACAAGAACGATTTTTTCTCTTTTCGTCGTAAAAAGCAAAATCCGAAAAGAAAACGTTACGGTATAATCAATTAAAATAAAAAGCCAGTTCATCTAATCGGACTGGTTTTTTTGTAACATTTCACTTTGTTGATGCATTATATATATTGTGAGGGGAATTATTAAAAATATAATAAAAATATGACTAAATTTATTTTACCACCGCTTGTTGCTGTTATAGCTATTTTGGTTTTGGGTTGTTCTTTTAGTTATGGTTGGGGAGGGACCAAAGTTAGTCCAGAGCCGATCGACCCGACATGTTATAATCGTGGAGATGGTTGTCGATTTGAATACCAAAAGCCGGATGAAGATTATTTAAAATATGGTCAAAATCCGATATGGAGTTCAGATGATATTTGCTATAGTCGTTGTATAGTAAAAAATGGCGATTGTGTTTTGGATGAGGTTTATCAAGAGAGCTGTTTGAATTGTTTAGAAAAATGTACTAGTAAAAATTTAGAAGATTTTGATGAAGTTAGTTATTGTCAAGAAAAATGTAGTTTAAAATAATAATAAAAAAACGACCTCGATTAAGTGAGGTCGTTTTTAAAAGGTGATTAAGCTTGAGGAGCTTCTTCAGTAGCTGGAGTTTCTTCAGCTGGAGTTTCTTCTGTAGGAGTTGTTTCTTCTTCAGTAGAAGCAACTTCATCGGTAGGAGGAACAACAGTTGTGTTTTCCTCATCAAAATTTACGAACATAGTCGTTAAATTTAAGAATAACTGACGACTAGTGGTAGCCGACTAAAGGAGTATATCATTTTTTAGGCAAAATGTCAACCCTTGAAATTGTGAATAGTCTAATTTTTGTAACTATTGTCTTTACAAACAAGTATATTGTTATATACTGATTGAGTATGGATAAGTTAGCTAAAGGAAATTTTGAAAAAATGTATACTACCCAAATGGACAAAGTTTATCGTTTTGTCTTTTTTCGCGTGGGCAACGACAAAGAAGCGGCGGAAGATCTGACTTCGGAGATATTTTTGCGGGCATTGGAGTATTTTGACAGTTACGACAGCTCCAAAAGCCAAAGCGCTTGGCTTATGACTATAGCCAAAAATTGTTTGGTGGATTACTACAAAAAACAAAAGTACGATGTATCTTTGGAAGCAGCCATGACGGATGATGATTTTAACAAAGTCGACCGTTTATTGTTTTCTACGGCTAAGGAAAATTTTTCCAAAGCCGGCTTAAGTTTCGAGATTGCAGAAAAATTGGCTGTTTTAAGCGAAAATGATCGGGAAATTGTAACTTTCCACTATCTTTACGGGTATAGTTATCTAGAAATCGCGCAAATGCGGGAAATGAGTGAAACTGCGGTCAAAGTGGCTGCCCACCGCGCGCTCAAGAAAATAGTAAAATAATATGAATTTGAAACAAAAATACAACTTATGGAAGGTTAAAAGATCTGCCAACCCAAGCCATGTTTTTAAGCGTGGATTGCAAAAGAAATTGGAAACGGTTTGGAATGGTAGATATACCACCAAAGTTTATTGGTTTCAAACTAGGATTTTCAAGTTTACCGCCGTCAGCATGATTGCCGTGCTTTTAGCTGGTAGTTTTGGAACGGGAGCTTATGCTTATTATAGTCCGGAAGTGACGGAAGGATCTGCTTTGTATCCGGTGAAAAATACTATTGAAAAATTGGAAGAAAAAACAAAACGCAATCCAGAAGCCCAGGCGAAATTTTATTTGAAACAATTGCAAAGACGCGAAGCGGAGAAGAAAAGATTGGAAGAGAAAAAAAAGATAGGGGAAAATTTGGATATGCAAATAGAGCAAATAGGGGAGAAGCTGGAACAGGTCAATACAAAATTACAAAACCAAGAGTTAAAAGATAAACAACTTAAACCTCAGATAGAACAACGTTTACAGGAACGCAAGAAAATGCTGGAAGAAAAACAAATCAGATTTGAGAATAAAAAACAGGAAATAGAACAACACACGCAAGAAAGAACGCAAAGGGAATTACAAAACAGGGAGAGAAATCGCATAAATTAAACAAAAATCAAAAATCAAAAACCGCCACTTTTGGCGGTTTTTGATTTATTTCTATTCCAGGAAACCCCGCATGGAGGTCAAAGCAGTAAAAGTCATCTT
>CALCZC010000006.1 GCA_937903605.1 uncultured bacterium | reverse complement strand
GCAAGTTGCCGGTTTCAATGTCACTGCTTAGGATAGCGGCGGTGTCTATGCCGGGAAGGAGGCCAATTATCATTGCTCCTGTATCTTCTCCTCTGCCATAAAAATATCGTCCAGAAATTCCTCCTATGTCTGTTAAATCTGCTATTGAGAAACTTCCAAATACTTGAATAGACGTAGTACTAATACTATCAATATTTAATACATTTAAACCACCATTTCCATCACTAATATATGCATAACGTCCAGAAAGACGAATGTTACTTGCTCCGGAAATTGACGTACTGACAAAATGATACGGACTACTCGGATTGCTAGCATTTATAATACTCAAGCTATTGTCATTGTTTACAACAAATACATAAACACCATCAGCTACCAATGTATCTTTATCATTTAAAATATTAGTAAGTGTACTTTCAGATCTTAAAATCGGGCTTTGTGGTATTGTTAAATCATATATTGCCAAAGTACTTGAAATGCTGTTTATCGCATATAAGTATTTTCCAAAAATATTTAAGGCTTTACCGTTATTGCCGGATCCGATTGGCGTTGAAATAAAAGCCGTTGCTTGAGGAGCTGTCGGATCGCTTACATTAACTACATTTAAATGACTATTGTTATCAGATGGGTTATTCGTAAAATCTTTATAATAAAGATAATCGCCATACTTAACTAAATTGCCAAATACAGTACCAGTACTATAAGTAATCATGGATATCCTAATCGGTTGAGTCAAATTATTTATATCAAATATTTCTAAAGATCCTTGAATATCATTAACTGAATCATAGTTGCCGTTAACTAATACGTAAACATAATTACCAGAAACAAGGATTTCTGTTGCAGCAGAACTATTTAATCCCGCTCCAATATAGTTCAAACCTTGATTTAATTCGGATGAAGTTGCGACAAAAATAGGTCTATTCGGATTATTAATGTTAAAAACAGAAAAATAATTTCTGTGCAAAACATAAGCATATTTTCCAGATATACTTATATCTCGTATGTCACTGACAGTGGTGGTGCTTAAAATTCTAAATCTGGACTCATTGGAAATAGGATTTGAGATGTTACCTGCAACAGATAATTTTTCACTTGGGTTTGTAGTTCCTATTCCAACAAATTGTGAATTACTGACAAAAATCGTACTGGTAGCAGTCCATTTTGAGCCGTTATAATAAAGTGTTTGCCCAGCGGTGGCGGTACCTGGAACTATTCCCAACGAAGAAGTAGATATCCAAGAAGGAGAGGCAGACGATCCGTTGCTCATTAATAATTGTCCAGCTATGCCAGGGTTTGAAGAACTGCCCACCCTGATAGTCCCCGAAACAGCTATATCACCAATTACGGTTAACGAATATTCTGGAGAAGTGGTGCCAATACCAACTTTTCCGCCAAAATATGACGGGGTGTTGGTAGACATTACAGAGATTGAACCGTTGGACAAAATACCGCCGATTCCAACTGACAAATTATTAAAATCTCCAACTCCCTTAACTATTAAATCATTTCTAATTTGGAGATTGCCTACTTCAGCCGAATGGGCAATGAAAGAAGAAACTTCTGTGCCGGAAATATCTACTACAGAAATATTATTTGAACCAACCAAATAAGCATACCGACCGGAAACATAAATTGAAGAAGGATTAATACTAATAGAAGTCGTAGCAATTTGTACAGGTGAGGCGGGGTTAGAAATATCAACCACCGAAATACTATTTAAAACAGTATTAGCTATATAAGCGTAACGACCGGAAACGTAAATAGAAATCGGATTTACAACAGAAATAGTAGATGTTAAAACAGGAAAAAATGGATTATTAATATCAACTATGGAAATACCAGAATTATGAGATATATAAGTATAATGACCGGAAACGTAGATAAAATTTGGATTAACACCAACAAAAGTTGTGGCAATTTGTATGGGTGAAACGGGGTTAGAAATATCAATTATAGAAATAGTGCCTGAGCCATCGTTAATTACATATGCATATCGACCGGAAACACAAATTGATCGTGGATTGAGACCAACTGCAACAGTAGCTATTTGAATAGGGGCAACAGGATTACTAATATCAATAACAGAAATATTGCTTGTACCATTATTAGCTGTATAGGCATAACGACCAGAAACGTAAATAGAATACGGACTAGAACCGACAGAGGTGGTAGCTATTTGAATAGGGGCACTAGGATTGCTAATGTCAACAACAGAAATACTACCTGAACCGCTGTTAGCTATATAAGCATAACGACCAGAAACGAAAACGGAGCGTGGTAATGATCCTACCGAAGCGGTAGCAACTTGAACTGGAACACTGGGGTTGCTAATGTCAACGACAGAAATATTGTTTGAATTTTGATTAGCTACATATGCATAACGACCGGAGACAAACACTGCTGATGGGGAGGTGCCAACAGATGTCGTGGCAATTTGTCTTATCCCTGATTGATTTGTAATTAAATTAGAAATATTACCCACTACCGTCAAACTTTCACTTGGTGTTGAAGTACCAATACCCAACCTTCCGTTGGTATTGTCCCAAACAAAAGTAGAGGTCGCGCCAAAGTTGCCGGAATTATTAAATTGAACCTGAGTATTTGCTCCGGCAGGACTCAAATTAAACGGCACACCGTTTTTATAATAATCTCCAGTAATATTGAGACTGCCTTGGACAGTAAGCGGATAAGTGGGAGTAGAGGTATTGATACCAACATTGCCGGTATTTGTGATGGTTAATCTTTGATTACCAGTTCCTTCGGCTTGATCAAAAATAGCAAAGCTGGTTCCGGTTTGAGTAATAGACCAAGTTGACGAACCAATATTATATGTATTGGCCCAAACGGAGTTCCAACGGGTAGTGGAAGCGCCAATAGAATATTGACTGACGCTCGGATAAATAGAGCTCATCATATTAGGAATGATGTCTTGTAAGGTAGAGGTGCCAGTAATAGAAAGTAATGTTTCCGGAGTTGTGGTGCCAATACCGACATAGCCGGTGACAATATCTATATAAATAGCGCTGGTGACTGTCCAGTTTATCCCTCCACTATTTACCAGCATTTGACCGGCAGAACCGGTGGGTAAATATGGGCCACTTATGGAAGATCCGTTCCAATACAAATTTCCGCCTTGGTTATACAAAGCATAGGTAGTAGTACCTGGAGTACTGGAAGCCAAAGAAATGCCTGAGCTAAACCCGGCTAGGCCTTGGGAAAGCATTCCCCCTTGACCAATAGTTAGAGATAATAGGTCAGTATTACCTTTGACAGTTAAATTATTTCTGATGCTTAAATTACCGGCTTCGGCGGAATGAGCAATAAGCGAAGAAACTTCGGCGCCGGAGATGTCAACTACTGAAATACTGTTTGAATTATAATTTGCCACATATGCATAACGACCGGAGACAAAAATAGAATAAGGGCGAGCTCCAACAGGTGTGGTAGCTACTTGGATCGGAGCATTGGGGTTGTTGATATCTACCACAGAAATGGTGTTTGAAAAAGAATTTGCCACATAAGCATAACGACCGGAGACATGAATAGAGTAAGGATGTGTGCCAACAGAAGTTGTGGCTATTTCAATGGGATTATTAGGATCACCGATATCTAAAACGGAAATGGTATTTGAAAACTGGTTAGTTACATAGGCATAACGACCGGATACATAAATAGAACTAGGGGAAGAACCTACAGAAGTAGTAGAAACCTCAACTGGAAAATAAGGATTACTGATATCTACCACCGAAATACTGGATGAATTATAATTTGTCACATAAGCATAACGACCGGATACATAAATAGAATAGGGGTAAGAACCTACAGAAGTAGTGGCAATGCGAACGGGAAAATCGGGGTTGCTAATATCGACTATTGAGATGCTGCCTGAATAAGTATTGGCAGTATAAGCATAATTACCGGAAACATAAATAGAATTCGGTCTTCCACCACCAACTGAAACGACAGATTTTTGTACCGGAGCGTAGGGATTGCTAATATCAATAACCAAAAGAGCACCGTTTTGGTTTGTCACATAAGCATAGCGACCAGAAATATAGATAGCAAGTGGCAACCAACCCCCTGAGGTGGTAGTAATTTGAATTGGATTATTTGGATTACTAATATCTAAAACCGATATACTAGATGAACTATAGTTTGTAACATAAGCATATTTACCAGAGACAAAGATAGAATATGATCCTCCGACCGAGGTGGTGGCAATTTGTCTTATACCTGATTGTGCTGTTATGGGATTATAAATATTACCGACCACTGTTAAACTTTCACTTGGTGTTGAAGTGCCGATGCCCAACCTTCCGTTCACATTGTCCCAAACAAAAGTGGACGTTGCGCCAAAAGCTCCGCCATTATTAAATTGGATTTGAGTACTTGATCCTGCAACACTGGCTATACCTGAACCGTTCCAATATAAACTTCCACCTTGATTGTAGAGAGTATAGGCAGTAATACCCGGAGTGTTGGAGGCCAAAGAGATGCCTGAACTAAACCCAGCTGGACCTTGGGACAATATCCCGCCTTGACCAACGGTCAGAGATAATAAATCAGCATTACCTTTTACCGTGAGATCGTTTCTAATTTGAAGATTACCGGCTTCGGCAGAATGGGCGATGAGAGAAGAAACTTCTGTGCCGGAAATATCAATCACTTGTAAACCAGCATCACCACCCCCCACATAGGCATATCTTCCTGAAACAACTATTCCTTCGGCATTACCTATTGAACCAAGAGTATTTACCAAAATCGGATTGCTTGAACTAGAAACATCTAAAACTTGTAAACCCCCGCCATAATCAGCTACATAAGCATATTTACCTGAAGCAAAAACATCATAGGCCGAACCTGTTGTATTATAATTTCCAACCAAAACCGGATTGGCAGGATTTGAAATATCTATAATATCCACGCCTACTGATTCACTGGCTACATAAGCATAT
Source organism: uncultured bacterium (assembly GCA_937903605.1). GTDB lineage: Bacteria > Patescibacteriota > Patescibacteriia > Magasanikbacterales > GWA2-37-8 > JAKLGL01. Next base: position 12,962 of record CALCZC010000006.1, on the reverse strand, counting down.
TTACCGGAAACATGAACTGCTCTTGAATTTCCTGCTAAAACTCTCGTTCCAACTAGTGTCACATTGCCAGGATTAGAAATATCAATAATTTTTAACGAACCATAATCAGCTATATATGCATACTTGTCCAAAACATACACCCCATAGGCACTTCCTGCTGTATCATATGCCCCGGCTAGAACTGGATTAAAAGGATCAGAAATATCCACGATCTGTATACCTGAAAGGCCTTCTACTAAATAGGCATATTTACCGGAAACAAAAATCTTTGTCACGTTAACTGCTGTAGCAAAAGACCCAACTTGCATTGGATTGCTTGGATTAGAAACATCTATAATTTTTAAACCAGCATAATTATCCGCTATATAAGCATATTTACCTGAAACATATACATCAAAAGCTTCTCCTGTAGTATCATACGCTCCGGTAGAAGATGGATAGTTTGGATTGGAAACATCAAAAATTTGTAAACCGTTATTAAAATCGGCTACATAAACATACTTACCGGAAACGTGTACGCCCCTAGCATAGCCTGAAGTATCTCGCGTACCTAATAAAACAGTACTTTGCGGTGTTTGTAAAATATTTCCCGCTACTGTCAATCTTTCACTCGGTGTTGAACTGCCTACGCCCAATCTCCCGTTGATATTATCCCAAACAAAATAAGTTTGCGCACCAAAGTTTCCACTATCATTGAACTGAATTTGTCCGTTTGATCCTGCGGCGCTAGCACCAAATAAAGATCCGTTTTTATAATATTGACCTGTAATATTTACGTCCCCTGAAACATCCAATGTGTGTCCAGGACTGGTGCTGTTTATGCCTACCCTATTAAAATTATCAATAAAAATATTATTTGTCGCTTCCCAGCCAGATGTACCATAACGCATTGTTTGTCCGGTTAAACCGCTAGGCATACTTATCGGCATATCGCTCCATTCCGGATTGCCAGTGGTAGTGCTGATCCTCAATATCTGGCCACCAGCTCCGGCTGTGCCGTTGAATCTCAAATTTCCTCCGACTAAATTTATATCACCCGCCACAGTCAAACGATGAGAAGCTGTGGAAGTTCCAATGCCGAGGTTGCCCAAAACATAGTTGTTGGAACTGATGCCCAAAGATCGTAAATAACCATTGCTGGTGAAACCTCCGGATTCAGCGGTAAAAAGAGTTGAGGTGCTAGCCGGAACATTTCCAGAATAATCATAAACGCTGATTATTGGGGATATATCGTGATTTATATAAAGATAACTACCGGAAACTACTATTTTGGCTGGACTAATTCCTACTGTAGAAGAAGATAATACTATCGGATTGGTGGAACTAGTAATATCCAACATATACAAAGTACCGCTAGCAGCTGGAATACGATTAACAACAAATAAATAATTTCCCGAACCGGTTATTCCTCTGATGGCTGTAGACGTTACTGAGGAAGTAGTGATTAAAGCCGGAGCGCTAGGTGTAGAAATATCTATGATACCAATACTACCATCACCGTTAGACGTATAAGCATAATTTCCACGAACATATATATTGTTTGGTATAGAACCAGTCCAACTAGTGGAGGCTATTTCAGAAGGTGAAGAAGGGGAAGAAATATCTATTACTGCGATTCCTGCTGGAGTTGCTGTTTTTACCACATAGGCATAATTTCCAGAAACATAAATTGCAGATGGTCTTCCTCCAATAGTTGATGAGCTGGTAAGTTGCGGGTTTGATGGATTTGAAATATCAATTATTTGCAAGCTGTAAGGAGTTGTTCCTCCGCTTACTAAATATGCATAATTACCGGAAACAACTAGGTCCTGAGCAGTACCAGTTGTTGTAGCCAATTGAATCGGAACAGACGGGTTAGAAATATCAAAAACAAAAAAATTAGAAGTTTCAAAAAGACCGTTAGCAGCACCATAAATATAATTATCCGAACCTGCCGCCGCTCTTAATTGAGTAGACGGAGTTCCATTCCAACTATAAGCAATACTTCCAGACAAAGTTAAATTATTTGGATCAGAAATATTAACAACATTGGCAATATTGCCAAAATTTTCTGCAAAAAAGAGACTATTACCAGTAATAGCTAAAGACCTAACAATGGATCCTACGGTCGTACTAGGATTGTTAAAGGTGAAAACATGAGTAAGCGTTGGCACCCCAGAAACAGCCGCTGTGTTTATACCGAACTGCATTCCGGTTTCACTCAACAAAAGTTGACTTCCGGAAGATGCTTTATTTGTCCTGATAATCAACGCTCCGGTATTTTTTACTTTCAAAGAAGCATAGTTGTCATCATCGTATGAAAGACGAAAAGAATCGTTACCGTAAAATTCCTCGTCAACCGTTGTTGAGGTTGGAGTTGTGGTTGGCGGACCATCAAATTTAAAATCATCACCGCTATAATCAGAAGCAAGAAAAGTATTTTGGGTTGAAGGAAGATTTTCTTTATATATTTCCCAACCAGGAGCAAAATCAACTAATGCAAAATTAATAAGATACCCATCTATGTCTCCACTTGGAGCCGTCCACGCCCACTGAGCAATGGCTTCTGTTGTTGCAGGAGGACAATAATTAGGAAGAGCTGAGGTTGGTGTATTAAACACGGCTGGTTCAGAAAAAACTTTTGTGCCATTTATAGTTTTGAAAGCATAAAGTCTCGCTTCCCAGGTATTGGTAGCTGGCGCTCCACCACCGCAAACAAAACCAGTTAATTGGAAATTAGTTGGTGCCGGCACTGTTTGTAGGGTACTGCTAACATAAAAACTATTGTCCTTTATCGTCATCCTCGCCCCCGTTGGATCAGTTCCTAACCCTAATTTTCCTTGTGTGTTGATAGATAGTGATGGTGTGTTGGTATTAATATCCGTAATATTGAAAAGTCCGGTACTTGATTGTCCGAGTTTCCAGGTAGAGCTACCTAGATAAATATTTTCAAACCACCCTTCTGAAAACCTGGAAGAAGAATTACCTACAGTGTAGGTGAGGGTGGTTTCTGGAAGTATGTTTCTAAAAGTGGTGGTGTTTAAAAAAGAGTGAGATCCTGTCCAGGTAAAGTCTTGTGTTGTGCTGACACTAAAAGTGTCGCTTACTAAATCCAATCCTGATCCAGCAATGTATGAAGTAGAGCTTGGCCAAGCAGTTCTTTCCACTCCACCCAAAGTAATAGCATTGGCAATGACTGAAGAGGCAGTGGTGTTACCACTTACATATATATTGGTAGAAGTTACATCATTAAAACTAAAATTACCGCTAGCGTCTGACACCGGAATATAGTTTGTGGTTGTCGGAGTGGAAGTAGCAAAGTTACCGTCTAGATATTTAGAGTTTAGAGCATAAGGAGTGGCAGCCAGTCTTTTTCTTGGGTTTAGGGTTTCGCCATTGATAACCACTTGTAAATAGAGATTGTCGTTGTCTTTGAATATACTAGGATCAATAGGATTGGTACCGCTGTCGCCTAAGTAAACGGTGAATAATCCTTTGTTTGGAATAATTTCTATGGTTGAGGTGTTGGAAGGTAAGGTGCCCGAAGCAAAGTAGAGAGGAGTACCGCCAGTAGGGACATTATATATTTCAAAGCCCATGTATAAAGTGTTGGTAGCTGGAGAATCAGAAACTAAAACTTTACCCTGGTAGGTGATTATGGGTGGGGGTGAGGCTGACCAAACGACAGTAGCCACAATCGACACAATGATGGCTGCTATCGCCGGGATTATTAGGCGACGAAAAGACATATTATTAGTATTATTAATTTTTGTTTAAAATAAATTACAAATTCAAAATCTTAAACTTTTTTAAATCCCAATGACCAATCACTATATCTCAAATCTCAAAACTCAAAAGTCAAAACTACAGCCTTAAATGTCAAAACTATCTTTTGTTTTTCAAAGTTAAGAGACTTGATCCAAGCATGTTGGCTATTTGGTTTAGTTCTTCTGTTAATTCTTTGATTTTAGTATTATCCGCTTCTGTGGCGTCTCGTAGTAATCCAAACCAATATTTGCTTTCATTGGCTGATTTCAAAGCTATTTCATAAAACTTGATAAAGTCTTTTCTTGATGATGAAGATTTGGCTTCTACTATATTAGCTCCGATAGAAGTAGCTGACCGCAGTAGTTGATCAGCAATTATCCAGTATACTTTCTTTTCAGGTAATGTTTGAAGGAACTTAATAACTTTGATAGAGAAATAATAGCACCTTACTTTAATATCAGTTTTAGGGTTTTGAGTTGTGGTTTTGAGATTTGACATTTGAGTTTTGAGATAAGAAAGCGAGATTTAGTATTTAATATTAAAGAAAATATTTAAGTTTCTAATTAAAATTTAAGTTCGTATTTTTTGTTATCAAAAACTAGGCTTTTGTTAAAAAACCTTTCTAATCTCAAAAGTTGCTCCCTATATGGGGCATAGCAAGATCATTAAATTGTTTACTCATATATTATACCATAATTTTTCGCTTAATTCAGCGACTTATCCACACAAAAGAGTTTATTTTTGCTCTAAGTTAAGCCTTTTTATTTTTAGCTGTAAAAAGATTGACAAAACCGCTAAAATGTGCCATAATACAGCGTTAGTTCATTACCAATTTATACAAAAAAGGAGAAGGAAGATGAAAAATTTTGTTGTTTTTATTTTTGCCATTATGATAATGGCCAGTTGCGTTGAAAATCACTACTTTTATTGTCTGGAATATGATGAAAACGGCAGATGCAAAGACTGGGCGGAGATGGATACTGATCCGCGAGTTGATAATGAAATTCCGGATAATAGCAAAGACGCGGACAGTGGAACAAATGATCTGGATGAAGATATAAAAAATCCAGATGAAGACAAGATGGTTGAAAATGAAGTTGATGATGATTTTGAGAGTGAAGATTTTGATGAAGATATTTTTGTGGATTATTGTGTTTCCATGGTTGATATTAATGGAGAAAATATAATCGGGGAATACAAGGATAATCCTAGCGAGTCCGAAGAAACTACTCTTTCTATTGAACTTATTTCCTTACAAAAAGAAAAAACCTGTCAAATCATTTTTTCTTCTTACTATTATCCGATATTAGAGGAAATTAACCTTCAAGCTACAGTTTTGCCATTAAAAAGATTTCCTATAAAATACAATGGCGACGATTGTTATATTTTTTTGGAATTTCTGGATATTTACAACACTCTTTATATTCGTATTGTGCGAATTTTAGATGGAGCAGAGTTGTTGGATAAAAAATTTTCTCGAAAATAAATTACCCCGGGCTAGCAGGCCCGGGTTTTTGATTTAAAAACTCTCCTTTTAAAGGAGAGTTTTTATTTTTTAGTATTTTTTATTTTATTCTGTCTGAACTTCTGGAATACTAGCCGTTTCTACATCCGGCTCGCTTGGAGGTTCGGCTGGCGTTTCCTCCTCACTTGAACTTGGGGGTTCAGATGGTGGCGATTCAACAATCGGCTCCGGAGAAGGTGTTTCAACAATTACCTCATCCTGACCTTCTCCTTCTAAAGGAGAAGGAACATCCTCCTCTCCTTGCGAAGGAGAGGATTGAGGTGAGGTTGTGGTAGTCGTAGTTACTACCTCACCCTCATCACCAGAACTTTGTTCAGTGAGGGATTCCGCTTCAACTGGAGGAATTTCCTCACTTTCGCCGGTTATTTCTTCGACAAACGGATCTACAAATTTTCTTTTAGCAATAACTATCCAGTCAAAAGTGGCGCCGGATATTCCATTACCGGTTTGTTTGACAGTAAATCCGCGCGCAGATTTTTCTTTTACGAAAGTGATTACCGGTTCATCAGCTGTAAGAGTGATACTTACTTTCATAGGCTGTGAATCGTCTATGATTTCAGAAGTTGAGGTGGCGAACACAATTACAGCTTCACCGTTTTGCAATTGTGAGTTGCCTGATAAAGTAATTTCAATATTTTCTGAAGTCAAACCATAGATTTCTTTATCCCCTTCTGAAGTACTAATTTTATTTTTTAATAAACCGGTTGTGTCTATTTCCCATTTATTTTCCGACCCTACAACAGAAGCCACATTGAGCAATGGTCGTCCGAGCATATCTTGACCCATGTCTACAGTATAAACAATTTGTCCTTCAGTATTTTCTACAGTTAGAGTTGTAGAAGCATTTTTGAGAGCATCAATTTGTTCTTGTTGCTCTTGAATAGCTTGGACAAGTATTGGGGTAAGATTAGCATAAGAAATACCTTTGAGACCACTACTGTTTTTACTGACAACTTGTGGAAATATTTGTTCAATTTCTTGAGCAAGTAAACCAATATGGGTAGTGCCACCAGCGTCTTTTTCATTTTTAAATTCATAACTAACCGGACGAAGCATTTTTACTTTTTCTAAACTACCGGTAAAATCTATAATATTCTTTTTGAGATTTTCATCGGAAGAATTTACCCAACTACCATCGTCAGGACTTACCCAGCCTTTAACAGTGCTACTGGATGAACTAGGAGATACTTCAAAACCACCGAAAAGCTGGGTATCTCCGACAACTGTGAAAGTAGAGCTAGGAGTAGTAGTACCGATACCAACTTTACCGCCCATAATTGCCATTATAGAACCACCTTCAATAGTATAGCCACCAATATTATCTAAAGAAAAACCGAAAGAACTAGTACCATTTACCTCTATACCATAACCAAAAGCTGCTGAATAATTACCATTAACCTCGCTGTTTTTTCCAGCACCAATAAAAGAATATTTTCCTCCGACAATATTACCTTCACCACCAGCTATAAAGGAATGTGTATTTGATACGACGTTGCTTCGACCACCAGCAATGAAAGAATAGTCACCTGAACTTAAAATAGTGTTTTCATAGCCACCGCCAATAAAAGATCGTTCACTATTAAGTATATTTTTTCCGCCACCACCAATAAAAGAATAATTTCCTGTAGAAGTGTTGTTTTGACCACCGGCAATAAAAGAATATTCTCCTTGTATATTGTTGTTTTGTCCACCAATTATTGCTGAGGAGGTTCCTCCAACAAAATTAGAAGCACCACCAACTATAGAAGAAAAGGTTCCGGTAGCAATCTCATTAAATGAGCCGCCAATTATTGAGGATTTTTCTCCTGAAGAAATATTCCCAAAACCACCAATTATCGACGACTCTCCTTCTAAAACTTCATTACTTCTACCTCCAATTATTGCTGAGTAGTATCCACTAACATTATTGGCTGAACCACCCCCTATGAATGAGTTGGGACCAGTAACAATATTAGCATCCCCTCCACCAATAAAAGTATTTGTAGCTGAAGCAATGTTATTAAAACCAAAAGCAGCAGAATAATCTCCAATATTTGCATTATTCCATTGAGCGCCCGTTACAGCCCCCGCTCGAAAAGCCGCTTTTTCCGGCACCCACATCAATCTAGTCCCTGCACCTGAAATAGGTGTAGTACCAGTGGAACCGGTAATAAGCAACGCGCCGTCATTAATATGCAATTTAGAAAAAGGTAAAGAAGTGCCAATTCCAACAGAGCCTGCAAAATAATTGTATGAACCTGTGTTAATAACCGATAAAGAGCCGCCATCCATTGAAAAATTTCCTTGTGCAACCATATCTCCTTGCGCAAAAATATCTCCTTGTGCAACTATATCTCCTTGTGAAAAAATACCAGCTTTACCAACAGTCAAAGAAATTAAATCCGCTTTACCTTTTACTGATAAATCATTTCTGATTTGCAAATTACCAATATCAGAAGATCCCGCAATTAACGATGAGGCTCTCATGCCTTGCAGTAGATACACCGATACTCCTCCTTCTGAAGTCCAACTTCCACCACCCAAATAAACTTTATCACCCGACATAAAAACCTCACTGTAAGTATTCGCAAGTAATGCTGGTGGTTTTACCCTATCAACAATAGCTCCTCCATACAAAACTACTAACCCACCGTAACCGTCGGCTACACATATAAAGTCTCCTGAAACAAAAATTCCAAGTGCCCCACCCTCTCCGGTCCCATTAAATCCGTATGTTTTGTATTCATTCACAAAAGCCGGATTTGTAGAAGAAGAAATTTCTATAACTTGAACACTGCTACTTACTGAACTGTTCCCTCTATCTGCTACATAAGCATAATTTCCAGAAACATAAACATCTTCTGCAATCCCAGGGGTATTGTAAGTTCCTTTGAGCACAGGGCTGGTTCTGTTAGAAATATCATAAATTCTCAAACCATTACTCCCGACCGCTGCATATAGATAATCACCAGAAATATAAAACTTGTTAAAACCAATTCCTGTAGTAGCTTCAATGTATGGATTTTGGGCATCTGTAATATTGATTACTGTCAATCCAAAAGAACCGCTTTGGACATAGGCATAATTTCCATGAATAACCAAATTAATCGCTGACATACCCAGATCCACAGAACCAACCACAAATGGTGTTTTTATTGATGAAATATCAATTATTTTAAAAGTACTTGTACCAAGAGATGCATTTGAAATTGTTATATAGGCATAATTTCCAGAAACAGCAACGTCTATAAAACTACTAGAAGCGGGTTCATCGAAAGTACTCAAACTTTGTAATTCGTTGTTTTCATTATAAATATATAAACCATCATCATACCCGGCTATATATAAATTACCTCCAGAAACAAATAATCCTCTTGTTTCTCCGCCACCGCCTAAACCAATACTGCTTGTTACTAATTTTCTAGGAATTTGATAAATACCACCAAGAACAGACAAAGAACCAGAAGCTGTGATACTGGTTGGTGATAAAGACAAAATACTTGTCGGATCACCTGATTCTGTAAAATTATAATTAAAGTTTAACAAAGTGCTGGTTTGTACAAAAGACCATTTACTTTTGTCAGTATAATTACTTTCTCCTAAATTAATACTATTAACCCACAAATTGTTCCATCTTGCCGTCCCGTCGCCAAGATTATACAAACTCATATAATCACTTTCACCAACCATGCTCGGAAAAAGATTTTGTAAGGTGGAAGTTCCCACAACTGTTAGTTTTGAATTTGGTGTAGTGGTTCCAATACCAATATTACCACTAGAAGAAACAAATAGGCTGCTTGTTACCGACCAACTAGTTCCTCCGTTATTTACTAAGATTTGTCCGGGGGAGCCCGTTGGAAAAACAGCTAGGGCTACTGAAGAACTTCCAGCCCAATATTGTTGCCCCGAAGAGCTTACCATCAGCAACTGACCGGGTGAACCAGCGCTGCCTTCAAAAATAATCTTGCCATTACCCACTATATTTACATTTCCAGAAACGGTAAATTTATTACTATCTATAGTTGAAGTTCCTAAAGCAATATTATTTAGATTGTAATATTTATCTTCAGGGCTAGATAAATATAGATAACCACTACCGACCCCTGCAGTTTGATATTGACCGTCAGAAGACATGGCGACAGTCCACCAATTTCTATTAATATTGTTCGTTTGTGTCCAACTAGCACCATAATTAGAAGATGTCCAAATATCTCCACCATTAACAACAGCAGTTTGATATTGACCGTCAGAAGACATAGTAACATCCCGCCAAAGTTTATCTACACTATCAATTTGTGTCCAACTAACACCATAATCAGAAGATGTCCAAATATCTCCATCACTAACAACAGCGGTTTGATATTGACCGTCAGAAGACATGGTAACTGAATTCCAGTTTCTAGTTGCACCCAAAATAGCCATCCAGCTAGCGCCATAGTTTGTAGATCTCCAAATAAATCCACCACTACCAACAGCGGTTTGATATTGACCGTTGGAAGACATAGCAACAGATTGCCAAGATGCACTCGTGCCTAAAATTTCTGTCCAATTAGCACCGTAGTCTATAGATCGCCAAACATTTCCGCCATAAACCAATGCGGTTTGATATTGGCCGTCAGAAGACATAGCAACAGAGCTCCAAGGTTTGTCTGTATAACCCATTGAAGTCCAATTATCACCGTAATCGGTAGATCGTCGAATACCCGAGTTACTATATGCATTAATAACTGCTGTTTGATATTGACCATTAGAAGACACAGCAACATCCGACCAAGACCTAAGAAGGGATTTTTGTGCCCAATTATTACCATAATCGACTGACCGCCAAATATATCCAGAATAGGCAACAGCTGTTTGATATTGACCATCAGAAGAAATGTCAACTGAATACCAAAACCTTGCTGTATCCGACATTTTAACTGAAATTCCACTCCAACTTTCTCCCATTACTTTTTTCCAAGGATTATCAATCCAAGAAAAAGAGCCCTCACTATTTGCAGTCAAAACTTGTCCTGATGTGCCGCTTGAAGTGATAAAATATTGCGAAACATTTTGACCATTTAATTGAATGTTGCCATTATCAATAATATTAACATTACCAGCTATAGTTAATTTTTGATTTGCAGTACTTGTCCCAATACCAACATTGCCATTACTCAAAATACTAAAGCTTTCATTTCCAATTCCTCCGGCTTGATCAAAAATACTAAACCTACCTTCTTTTTGGGTAATAGACCAAGTAGAACTACCCACATTATATGTATTCGCCCAGACATTATTCCAACGAGTAGTGGAAGCACCAAGAGAATATTGACTGACGTTTGGATAAATCGCGCCAGTCATGTTGGGAACGACATTTTGTAAAGTGGTGGTGCCGGCAACCACAAACATTGTTTCTGCAGTAGTTGTGCCAATACTGACATATCCTTCCGTGTTTATTCTCATCCTCTCTTTATCCGCAGAAGGCAGACCGTCTGTAGTATAAAAACTAATTGTGCCGGTAGTGCCCAAACCAATAAGTGCAAGACCATTGCTATCTAAATCCGGTCCTCCACCCATCAAAACTGTCTGTCCGGCTAAATTGGGAACAGGGAAATCATTATAATTTTCAGATAAGACACCCAGTGATCCGCCGTATTCTCCAACTTTCAAACTCAAGAAAGCAGTAGAACTGATGCCATCATTGGCATTTTCAAGCAAAGAAAGGGTATTCCAAACATTAACATTTTGATAAATATGTAGCGGATTACTTGGAGTTGTAGTGCCAATACCAACATTGTTCGTGGTGGTGTTTACAGATATCGCGTTACTGGCAATCCAATTGGACCCGCCATTATTGACTAAGATTTGTCCAGCAGATCCAGTTGGTAGCCCGCCCAACGGTGAACCGTTTATCAAATATTGCCCGGTAATATTTACATCTCCAGCAACTGATAATAAATATTCTGGCGTGGTAGTACCAATACCGACATTACCGGAATCAGCAAAGACAAAAGAGATTGCAGGCTCTCCGGTAGGGGTAACTTCAGGAGTTTCAAAATATTCAGAATTATCTCCCATAGCATCCATCAAACTAGTTCCTATGCGATAAGCAGCTAAAGACCAAGAAACTCCGTCATATTTAACAATCTTATATCCAGTTGCCTCTGGCACACTATTCCAAGACCAAGTAATACCATAACTATCGCCGCCAGAAGCATTATCTGTAACAGAAGCATCGCTATAACTACTGGAATAATATTTTATTCCACCAATTTCTTTGTATGCATAAACTCTTATAGAATGTGTGGTGCCTATATTTGACCACCCTGTTGCATACCCATAATTTATCGTTCCTGTGGCACCGGTCGGACTTGCTGGACCAACAATAGGATCTGTAGAAACTTGAAACAGTCCTTCGGGATTGGTGTTGTTTATACCTATTCTTCCATTATTTAAAACACTAAATCTTTCATTTCCAATTCCTCCGGCTTGATCAAAAATACTAAACCTACCATCTTTTTGCGTAATAGACCAGGTAGAACTACCTACATTATATATGTTGGCCCAAACAGAATTCCAACGAGTAGTGGAAGCACCAAGTGAATATTGACTAACGTTCTGATAAATCGCGCCAGTCATGTTGGGAACGACATTTTGTAAAGTGGAAGTGCCAGAAACAAACAAAAGAGTTGACGGCGTGGTCGTGCCGATACCAATAAAACTCCCGTCATTATATAATAAACTATTCGCAGTCCAATTAGCCCCATCATGTCGTAGAGTTTGACCGACAGAACCCGTTGGTAAAGACGGCGCAGAAATTCCAAGCGAAGAGGTGTTGGTCCAATATGGTCGGCCGGTAGAACTTACCATTAAAATTTGACCATTCACTCCGGCATAATTATTAAAAGCCAATCCGCCATTATTGATGGTTGTTGTGCCATAAACTGTCAGGGGTGAATTTGGAGTAGTTGTACCAATACCAACAAAACCGGTAGTGGTATTTACCGATATAATACTACTAGTAACCCAGCTATCTTCGCCATTGTTTACCAATATTTGTCCGATGGAACCGGAAGGTAAAGATGGACCACCGCCAACAGGAGAACCATTCCAATATAAACTTCCTCCTTGATTATATAAAGCATAGGTAGTTGTTGCCGGAGTAGTTGAAGCAATAAACAATCCTGCACTGACCGCAACTGGTCCTTGAGATAAAATTCCTCCTTGACCAACCGTAAGAACAGATAAATCAGTATTACCTTTTACAGAAAGATCATTTCTAATACTTAGATTGCCGGCTTCGGCAGAGTGGGCGATGAGAGAAGATACTTCTGTGCCGGTGATATCTACTATGGAAATGTTGTTTGAACCCCTATTTGCTACATATGCATATTTACCGGAAACATAGATGGAGCGAGGGTTAATACCAACAGAAGCAGTGGAAATTTGGACAGGTGCGGTAGGGTTACTGATATCTACTATGGAAATGTTGTTTGAACCTTCATTTGCTACATAGGCATATTTACCGGAAACATAGATAGAGGCAGGAGCAGTACCGACAGAAGTAGTAGAAATTTGGACAGGTGCGGTAGGGTTACTGATATCTACTATGGAAATGTTGTATGAATCTATATTTGCTACATATGCATATTTACCGGAAACATAGATGGAGTAAGGGTCAATACCAACAGAAGCAGTGGAAATTTGGACAGGTGCGGTAGGGTTACTG
>CALCZC010000005.1 GCA_937903605.1 uncultured bacterium | reverse complement strand
CGTTGGGCGCAATTAAATGGCGCGTTAAATAAATAGCCCGGCCGAGAAATATAAAAACAAAAGACGAGCGGCACAGTTTAGGGAAACAATAAATCCGCGAATTAAATTAAAAAGATATGAAATAAAACCACAGACAGAGCAGAATAGAAAAGGCAATTAAAGTGAAAAAACATATGAAATTAAAAAAGCCTACAATACTAGGTGTAGTAAACATTACTGAAGACAGCTTTTCAGATGGCGGCCTTTATTTGAATTATGATAAAGCTATAGAGAAATCACTTCTACTTGTTAAGGATGGCGCTGACATAATTGATGTAGGAGCCGCTTCCAGTAATCCTGAATCAAAAGAAGTAAAGCCTCATGAGGAAATAATCCGTTTAAATGATGTCATCGACAAATTGCATTCTCAAAATATTTCAGTTTCTGTTGATTCATTCAAACCCGAAGTTCAAAAATATTTTTTAAAAAAGAATGTCCACTATTTAAATGACATTCAAGGGTTTCCATACGCAGAATTATATCCTGAATTGGCAGAATCTAATTGCAAACTCATTGTTATGCATTCCATACAGCGGCTTGGGAAAGCCCAAGTAATCGAAACTGTTCCCGAAAATATATTTAATGGAATAATTGATTTCTTTTCGCAACGAATAAATTCACTTCAAAATTCAGGCGTTTCATCCGAAAGAATTATTTTAGACCCAGGGATGGGTTTCTTCTTAGGCTCTAACCCAGAAACGTCAATATATGTTTTGAAAAATATTTTTCGAGTAAAAGAATACTTTAAATTACCAATTCTTGTTTCGGTTTCTCGGAAATCTTTTTTAGGAACTATTGTTGGGCGAGGAGTCAACGAGCGAACGCCAGCGACCCTGGCTGCTGAAATTTATATAAGCTATATGGGTGTGGATTACATCCGTACGCATGATGTAAGAGCTTTAAGTGACGCATTAAAAGTGCTTGGGATGTTAAATTGCTAATTTGTAATTGACAACCATTTCAAGATGGATTACGGTTTTATTATGCTGATCTATAACTTGGGAATACTAAGTTCTTAAAGGCGAAAAATAAGGTCTCTTGGTTTTGATGGAATAGATTGGGGTAATTGAAAATAAAGAGAATCAACCAACTCCCCTTAATGAGTGCCGCTCAATGCAAATAGAGAAGAGAATCGGCCGGGAAAAGAAACGCTGTGGTTACGCGCCATTTAACAGCGCCCAACAGGCAATAAAACTTCGTTCCCTTCGGTCACTACGCCCTTCGGGCAAATTGCCTTCGGCAACTTGTTTTATCGCCGGCCCGTTA
>CALCZC010000004.1 GCA_937903605.1 uncultured bacterium | reverse complement strand
AGCGGGCATCGTATTTGGCGATTAATTTGGCAACGTGACCCAACACGTTGAACGAGGCCAACGTGTCAGCCGCTTCCAAACCACCAATACCAGGAGAATAGAGAACCGGACGACCCATTTCGGTGGCACGACCGACAACTTCGTCTACGGCGTCTAAACCAGCAATGCGGCGAACCTTGGGGATGGATCCTGCTGATCTAGCGCGATTGACCATAATCAGCAACGCGGCGACATAAATGATTAAGAAAATGGTGGAAGTTAAGCCAAAGTTTCCACTGGTATAAAGCCAACTAGATAACGCCGGTTTAATCGCATCCGAGATAGTCTTCATAAAGGGAGTCATGAATTTGCACCTCCTAAAAAAAATAGTTCACTTTGTATCATATTCATAAAAACGAGAACTCAATGTACCTCCCCTCTTCTCCGCGCAATCCTACGGAATATATTGTTTGTTCTCTGAATGTTACAAATATCTTACAAGTCGAATTCATTTTAACAGCTGTATTCTACCGTGTCAAGCACAATTATACATATTTCTTTATATTACTGTTACCGTAAGATTAGATAGCCAAATAATTCGTCCCTCATTTTACTATATTTTTACTACACACTCATACTTCTCACGAAGTGAATTTGCAGAATTGGGTATTCTCTCTTCAATAAAACGAAATAAGTTATGACTGCTCTGTGAATTTTCATATATAAATGGAAGATGGACATAAAAGCCAATGAAATTGCTTTGTTTTAGCCGAATTCTTATTAAATATGTTCGAAACAATTCGATAAAACTTTGTGTCTAGTGTTTTTTTTATAGTAATTCTATTCTTTCTCTCCTCCTTCATCACCAGAATTCCGCAATTCAGAGTGATTACTTGTGACAAGATTTTTCGGTAAAACCTTGTCACAATATAAAAAAGCAGCCAAATTTCGCAATTTGGCTGCTTTCTTTGAATGAAATATTCTTTTTATAGAAGTCCTAACCAGTCATGGAACAGGAAGGTAAAACGTCCAATCAACAAGGAGATACGAGCCATAACGGTGTTTCCGAAGGATGCTC
>CALCZC010000003.1 GCA_937903605.1 uncultured bacterium | reverse complement strand
GTCATTTTATTCATTGTGGCAACAAGGGCTACACGATACGGCTTTCCCTCCGATCTTTTCTTTTGAAAATATCTTTGGAACAAATTAGGGCGCAAAACCGCCACTGATGCGGCATTGAATAATCTTGTCCGTAATATTTTGTTTCCTCTTTTGGAAATATAACCTTTTCCTCTAACACTC
This sequence comes from uncultured bacterium, assembly GCA_937903605.1. Classification (GTDB taxonomy): domain Bacteria; phylum Patescibacteriota; class Patescibacteriia; order Magasanikbacterales; family GWA2-37-8; genus JAKLGL01. Next base: position 1,001 of record CALCZC010000003.1, on the reverse strand, counting down.
GTTCCCGACTCATGCACCCGGGAATCCAAACCGATGAATGCCACTAATTTTTTGGCATTACTGAATTTTGTTATATTACCAACTTCGGAAATAAAGCTGGCGGACGTAATAGGACCGACGCCGGGGATGCTTTCCAAAAGCCTTTGTTCATCCCGCCTGAAGAGTTTCAAATTCTTTTCCAAATCTTTGATTTTTGCCTCAATAATGGCACTTATATCGCCATAAACTGAATTTATCTTTACATCAAAACAGTCTTCCTTATATGCCACATCCTCTATCTGTTTCCTCATCTTTAATACGGTGTTTGCCAAGCTGTTTCGTTGTCTCACCAGGCTTTTTAGAACGATTGCGTCTTTATCGGTTTCAAATTCATATCCCGATCCGTTCGCCACGCAATACCTGATCAATCCGGCGTCTTTCTTGTCATTTTTAACTCTTCTTAAATTGGTTTGATTTTGTTTTTTAACAATCAATGGATTGATTATCTTAATAGAAAAACCCGCCTCAAAACAACATGCGCATAGAAGCAGATGATAGCTACCCGTTGATTCCAACCCTATCGTCGTCTCTTTATTACTAAATTTCTTCTTTTTAAAACATTGAAAAAATCTCCAATCCCATTCTTATTGTTATCAAATTTTTCACTGTCTCCGTTTTCTTCAAAACAGGCGTAGAAATCGGATTTGGCGACATCAATACCCACAAATTTGTTAATTTTTAACATATTTGTTATATTTATCATGTGAGTTAAGCGAAATAGCTCAAAAGAAAAGAAGAGAGAAGAAAAGAAAACGGTGAGCAGAAAATTCACTTTCTTAAAAGAGGCTTTAAGCAGGTTCGTTTGTTATGCGGGGATTGGCGCCCCAACTAATTTATCCGCTTATTTTACCTCCACAAGAAAGCCGCACGTTAGACGACGGGGATAAAACCCCAACACGACGCTTCGCGGATCTCACCTGTGAAAGTATACCATTTAGTGGTATGCTTTTATTATACGAACA
>CALCZC010000002.1 GCA_937903605.1 uncultured bacterium | reverse complement strand
GGGGCCAGGTGTTGGGCTCAAAACAAATCGAAGCTCCCTGACAAAAACCAGAGTGGTGGATATAGGCGAAGTAGCGCTGAACAAAAAAAGGGAGACATTCCCTAGTGGATCTACCTTGAAGCGCAACATAGTTATCTTGATATCCACATTGACTAACAGGTAAGTCGGGATATTTTATAACGCTCAAAGAGTCAAAATCTAAACTATATAATCTTCGTTTGGATATATAAAGTTTATTATCCGGACCCAACTGCATTTTACCGTAATAATTCAAATCAACCACCTTTTCACCTGATTTAACAAACTCCGTTGAATCCGTCTTACTTGCGTTATAGCGCCATATACTATGATGATCTGAAGAAGTCTTACGTGCCATAACATAGAGATACTTATTGCTTACCGAGTACACTACAGAGTAAAGAATCTCAAATCCTGGTATACTAAAGGTAAATAATGAAGTAATAACTCCTGTCAATGGATTAAATGAAAAAACACCAATTCTATCGTCATGTGCAGTTACTGCAAATTTCATTCCATCAGGAGAAACTCTTATTTGATAAGGGATCAAACCATCAACCATCCATGAGGTTAAAAGAGGTGAAATACTAATCACTGGTGGCTGAAGACCACCCTTAGTTAATAGATAGGAATGAAATCGCTTAGGGTTATCTGAAATTGGAACGATAATCCAATAATCACTATTATTCCGATGGACAACCGCTGTAATCGCACCTTCGGATAATTCTGCTCCTGAAACGATGATATTTTTATATCCTGGTATTATTCCGCCCAAACCATTATCCAAAGCCATGTCGACTATATTATATTCAAATGTAAAACCAGGAAGTGAAGGAGGTAGTCTTATCATGTCATTTGTAAAAACATAATACAATGAGTGATTACCAGGCAAAGGAACGCTTACAACACTTTCTTGATTGTTAAACCCATGCAAGCCATAGCCATTTAACATATATTGATGCTGTCGATTCCATATCGCACCTCCATGTGTATAAAGCAACAGCTGACCAGAAGAATCAGAGATTACATTAGATATTGTTGAGACATACATGCTGCTATTCATTAAAACCGTAGGTGGAGTTCCGTTTTGAAACGTTACTCCTGCCTTGGCACCAAAATACCAATTATTCCATTCACCTTGAGCAAATAAAATTTCGTGAGAAAACACTACCAAAAGAAAAATATAGTAGTATAGTAATTTATACTTCATCTTCTAATTTTATAACCAAAAATAGCATCTAGTAAATACTTAACATAGGAATATTAAACAAATATTACTAATCAACACAAAACAAGAGGTATTCCAAACCATAATTGGGATCTGATCAAACTATCAGATCCCAATAACAGACTGCAACTATAACTTAATCAATAAGCCTCCAAACAAATCAGAAAAATTGCACCACTCAGACGCACCAGTTTCTAATAGATGTTGACCACCATTTGCATCAATACCCACTATCGCAACGCCTATACGATAGTAGTTGTTATGGATAAGTGCAGGTACCCATACAGGCAGAGAATTACTAATATAAACAGATCCCGGAAGTTGACTAGGAAGTATTGTTGCAACAAATGCAGTATCACCATTATGACCATCATAAGTTACTACTCTTGCATAGACCTCATAACTATCATAGTCTATTGTACTACCATTATAATACAAATCAAACGTTACCAATTGATTTTGGAAAGATTGCGCTTCCATTGGTTTTGAGAAGGAGAGTAGACCAATTAAAACTACTAGAACACTCATAAGAGTTTTCATTTGTTAATTTCTTTAAAGTTTAATAAATCGAGAACTTCAAGACTCCTTGCATCAATCATTTTGAGATTTGAAATAATACCAAAATGCAAGGACTCAAAACAACTTAATATCAAACATGCTTTAATGATACTCAACAAAAGAAGATAACCGTGTAGAATCTACGAAATACCATTGTTAACTATATAAGGGTATATCAAAATTGACTCTAAACATTTTAAGCAGGTTGAATAACACTAATGGTTCATGGTTGACTTTAAGATTAACTCAGCAACTCACCAAGGATGAAGCCGCCACAAAAGAAGTGTTTTAATCGTTTGATCGGAACATAATCTACCAAACGGCAAAGAACGTTTTATACTTGAATGTGATAATTGTTCAAATATATATGGGGGGGGGGGTAAACAGACCAATTAGACAACCACCATCATAAAGCAACTGTCTCAAGGCTTTACTTGCTTTATAAACCAAAGTGACTAACTGTTTAAATGGTTTTGGCATATTCATCTATTTCTCTCAGTGAAATCCAAATGTAATATATTTTTTAAAAA
>CALCZC010000001.1 GCA_937903605.1 uncultured bacterium | reverse complement strand
CCGGCAGTTACCTGTACGACAACAACGGGAACATGGTCAAAGACATCTCCAAAGGCTTTACCATCGCTTACAACAGCCTGAACCTGCCCCAGCTGGTAAGCGCGGTAAACGACTATGCCCGGTACACCTACGATGCCGCCGGGACCAAACTGGCCAAAACCATTACCAACGGCTCGGCCAGCACGGTTCGCACCGATTACTCGGGGCCTTTTATGTACGAAAACTCGGTTTTAAAATGTATATTTACTCCCGAGGGCCGCATTGTGCCACTAAACAGCAACGGTGCCATGAGCTACAGCTACGAGTATAACCTGAAAGACCATTTGGGAAACACGCGCGTTACCTTTACAGGCCACGGCTACGGCCGCCCAGAGGTAAACCAGCTGACAAGCTACGACCCTTACGGACTGGTGACCTCGCAAACCAGCTTCTACCCAACCGGGGTCTCCAAAAACAAGCTGCTGTATAACGGCAAAGAACTCCAGGACGACGTTTTGGCTGGAAGCAAAATCGACTGGTTCGATTATGGCGCCAGAATGTATGACCCGGAACTGGGAAGGTGGCACACGATGGATCCGCTGGCGCAAAGCTATGATTGTTATAGCCCATATTCCTATACACTTAATAATCCAATAAATGCAATTGATCAGGCGGGACAATTAGTGATTTTTGTAAACGGCTTTATGGCTGATCAATGGTTATGGCAAGACAATAATAAGCTTATACTTGGATCTAGGTCTAGTGTTGATAATCCAAGTTATCGACCATATCCGCCATCAAGAGATTTTACCACTAATTCTCCGTCTTATCTCGGAGAACCTTTTAGTTATTGGGGCAATGAAACCGACAAAAGAGCTGGAGTGGGAGGTTTGTTTTCCCAGATTTATAACGATTATAATTCACTTTTTGTGAGTGCAACTTCTGACAATAGTTCACAAGCAAAAGATAGATTCAATGAAGGGACTATTGCTGCAAAAGAACTTATATCTAAGCTAGAAAGCGGAGAAATCTCGCTAAATGATGGAGAGACTATAAAAATAATTGGCCATAGTCAAGGAGCAGCATTTGCGGCAGGGATGGCTTATTTACTATCAAAAAACCAAAAATACTCTTCTTTAGTTGAAGCTGTTCATTATATTGCACCTCATCAACCTGGAGATTTTGATCATCCTTCTAGTCTTGAAGGGTATCAATGGTCAACCAAATCAGACTGGGTTGCTTCTAAATGGACTCCACTAATGTACTTAAATGGAGGATCATCGCTTGAAAAAATAAATGGTATTAAAAGTAGCAACTATCATTTAAGAGAAAATTATAGTGGGGGTAGAGGAGGACACTCTGTTAATACTTATCTAGACGAAATTGCTAATTATTATCGTAGTATGGGAATCACAGTAACAGAATATGAATAAAGCATTAAATATGAAAAGAAAAACAATCCATTATTGCGCTATAATTGCCTCTATATTAATATCAATAATCCTATCAATTACTGTCGACTTATCTAAATTAGAACTAGGGGCATTGGCTAATGTTTTTTTTCCACCCATAATTGGAATTGTAACTGTTTTTATATATATGTTAATATTTTGGATTATAAAGAGAACTAGTATCATTCTTGCAGTAATACTGTGCTTAATTAATGTACTAACAGGGATCATCCTCCATTTTATTGATTTTTGAGCAGCTAGTTATGGCTCTTCGGGATATGCAAAAGTTGGCGATCTTTAGGATTTATAATCCGCGCTGCCCCGTTTGAGCGATAGCGGCAACGAGGGGTTTATGATCCAAGCGTTTGTAACGGCAAGTAAAAATGTCTGAAAAAGTAGCCTCCCCTAAATCCCCTCCGCAAGAGGGGACTTAAAGAGGCGCAACGCGGAGGATGGTTCTTTAAAGCGGGTTTTGGATATTGGCTACGAGCCCCCTCTAAATCTCCCCCGAAGGGTGAGACTTAAAAAGGAGCGGCGCGAAGGATGGTCCTACTGAAATGATACCAGTATAGGTTTCACCCGGCGGGTG